>JABSSQ010000001.1 GCA_013213905.1 Verrucomicrobiales bacterium
AAGTCAGCCAAGTCAGCCAAGTCAGCCAAGTCAGCCAAGTCAGCCAAGTCAGCCAAGTCAGCCAAGTCAGCCAAGTCAGCCATTGCCGTCCATCGCAATAAGCTGCGTAACAGTAACGAACTGATAGCCCTTTGCGAGGAGCTGGTCGACGGCCGAAGGAATCGCGTCGATGGTCGGAGCGTGAATGTCGTGAACCAGGAGGATGCCGCCGGGTGAAGCTCCTTTGACGAGGCGGGAAGTTACAACAGAAGGGCCGGGCTTCTTCCAGTCTTCGGGATCGACCGACCACATGATGGAAGGGTATCCAAACTCTTCGCGGATCCATTTCTTTTGCGAAGAAGTAATTGCCCCATAGGGAGGGCGCATGGTGCGTGGAGCGACTCCGGTCGTTGCGACAATGGACTCATGGGCGTCGGTGAGTTCCTTTCTCACGCCGGCGGCCGACATTTTGGCGAGGTTGCCGTGGGTCACGGTGTGGTTGCCGATCTCGTGACCCTCAGCAATGATGCGGCGCATGATTTCGGGATAGGCCCGTGCATTCGTTGCTACGACGTAGAAGGTCGCTTTGACGTTTCGCTTCTTAAGAATGTCGAGAAGGCGGGGCGTGTGGGACGGGTGAGGGCCGTCGTCGAAAGTGAGGGCAATAAAGGGAAGGCTGGTATCGACCTTGTAATAGGAGTCTTTCGTGCCGATTGAGGCGGGAAGGTTCTGACTTCCAGCTTTGTTCCAGGATGGAGAGTCGAGGCCGGCGGTGTTTCGAGCAGGGTTGTCAGCCGACGCGAGGGGGTTGTCACTTCCTTTCTTTAAACCGGACGGAGTTTTACAGCCGACGAAAGCGACCCCGGCGACTATCAGGATCAAAGCGAGACAGGTTTGTGATCTGGAAACTTTCAACGGATTCGCCGGGTTATGGAGGGGGAAAACCTAAATCTAAGAAGTTTTTAAATTTTTTGCAAATCAGATTTGCGAAAATTCTTAATTATTAATAAATCTTGAGAGAATGGGTCGGAGTGACTCTGTTGTATCTGTCGGCCAGATTTCCGGAGCGGTAAAGAGCGCGTTGTCGAGAGCCGCATGCTCGGGCCAGTCCGGATTAGTCGGGATTTTCGGAATCACCACCTGGAGAATCTCTCGCGCAGTTGCTGCATTCGCCTGGACGTGCTCGATCACAGAGTGGGCGGTAACAGCGTCTTCCTCGACTTTCCAGCAATCGTAGTCAGTGATCATGGCTAAAGTGGCGAGGGCGATTTCGGCTTCCCGAGCCAGTTTGGCCTCGGGAAGGTTGGTCATTCCGATGAGGTCGAAGCCGAGTTTGCGGTTGGTCTCTGATTCTGCCCTCGTGGAAAAAGCGGGGCCGTCCATGTTCACATAGGTGCCGCCGTTGTGAACGGTTTTCCCGAGTTCGCCTGCAGTTTCGTGGAGCATTTCTCTGAGTTGGGTTGAGATCGGATCTCCGAATTCAATATGGGCTACGATTCCCTTTCCAAAGAAGGTGTGCTCGGTGCGGCGGCTGGTGCGGTCAAAGAACTGATCGGGTAGAACAATATCGCGGGGATGGTATTCTTCGCGAAGTGAGCCCACGGCGGTAACGGCAATGATCCATCGGACGTTGAGGGAGCGAAGCGCCCAGATGTTGGCTCGATGATTCAGTTCCGAGGGGAGGATTCGATGTCCTCTGCCGTGGCGGGGGAGGAAGCAGACTCGGCGACCGTCGATGCGCCCGGAGATGATGGCGTCTGATGGTTCCCCGAAAGGAGTTTCAACTGCGATTTCCTCGATATCGGTGAGCCCTTCCAGTTCATAGAGGCCCGAGCCGCCGATGACACCGATGGCAGTGTCGGGGTGAGAATCTTCAGTCATAGGGCGCGAATTTACGAAGAGTACGAGGTTTGTCCAAGCGGCAAATGAGTCGGTTCTTACTGGTAAAGGTTGAGTGAAGCTATTAGAATGACTTGAAATTTAAGAATTACTAATTAAATATTTTTAAAATGTTTGGTCGCTATTTAGTTTCAGTGCTCCTGATCGCCTTGGGGATTGCTTCCCCATGGCTGGTGAAGGATTGGCTGGAGTGGCGGTCCGAAGGAGGGGAGAAGAGCGGAATCTATCAAAAGCTTTCGGATTTCCCTCAGGCGTGGAGGGCCCGGTTTCAGAGAGAGTTGGAGCCTGAAACTACCGTGGCGGTAGCTGAGCACACCTCGGCAGAGGTCGACCCGTATCCCCTTGCTGAGCGGACCATGCGATTCTTTGAGGGGTTTCTACCTTCGAGAGACAGCGAATCCGTGGGATTGCCTTCTGATCCCGTGGTAGATTCTGCTGAATCCAGACTGGCCCGGGTGGCAGCGAAGGAGGCGCTGGTCAGGGCTGATGAAGCCCTCGCCGCGTTGCAGCTTTCCGTGGGGGATCCCGTATTCCTGAGGCTGTTTAAGGAGGAAAATGAACTGGAGGTCTGGATGCGCGGTGAAGGGGATTCTCACTATACGCTATATAAAGTGTATCGTCTGCAGGGGTGGTCCGGGAAGTTGGGCCCAAAACTGAAAGAGGGAGATCGCCAGGTTCCCGAAGGCTTTTACTATGTCAGCGTTTCCCGTTTGAGGCCCGAGACCCGTCATTTCCTCGGCGTGGATCTAGGTTTTCCCAATAAGTATGACACCTATCATGGCCGAACCGGGAGTGGGTTGATGATCCATGGTGGGAAAAATGACACCGGAGCTTTTGTCCTCTCTCCCGGAGACATGAATGAAGTCTACGCCTTGTCTGACGCCGCGCTTCAATCCGGGCAACGGCTTTTCAGAGTGAACGTTTTTCCTTTTCGGATGACCGACAAGAGGATGGAGCAGGAGTGGAAGAAGCAGCCGGAATGGATCGATTTCTGGGTGAATCTGAAAGAAGGTTATGACTTTTTTGAAAACGCTAATTTCCCACCGGATGTGTCGGTGAATGCTGGAGAATATGCCTTTCGATTCCCGTGACCTTAAATTTTAGGTTTTCGGCGTTTTTTTCTTCACGAGCCTGATCAATTTCTCTAGGTTCCGTCCACACCGGTGTGGGAACCTCCGAGTTCCGACTGGTTCATGCTGCGCAGACAGTAAGAATTTACCGAGAACCTCCTTAACCAGCATATCAGTTTTGTACGCGAACGAATCCTACCTCCTTGAACTGTTGCAGGAGGCGCATCTGTTCGATGCCGCCGCTCTGGAAGACGTAAATCACAAAAAGAAGTCCACGGAATCGACCCTTGAGGCCCTGATTTCGCTGAACATCGTCACGGATGAAAACGTGGCCGAGGTTTTGGCGAACAATGCAGGGATGGAATATGTCGATCTCCAGAAGATGGAAATCGATCCGTCAGTGGCTTCTCATATTTCCGGTGAGCAGGCACTTCGTTTCAAAATCGTTCCCATCGCTGAGTCGCATGGTTCTCTGGTGATCGCGGTTAGCGATCCTCTCGATTTCGACACGCTTGATTCAGCGCGTCACATTCTTTCCGTCGAGCCTGAGTTTGTGGTGGCCTCGGATTCTGCGATCAAGCAGCGCCAGTTGGATTTCTATGCGTCCGAACTTGATTCGGATCAGATTCAAAAACTCGATGGCGAAGCGATCGCGGTGACAGAGGGCGGAGAAGGTGAAGGTGGCGACGCTCCCATCATTAAGATGGTGTATCAGATCCTCCAGGAAGCCTATCAAAATAAGGCTTCTGATATTCACATCGAGCCGACAGAGGAAGAGTTGAGGATCCGCTACCGGATTGACGGAGCTCTCCACAAAGTTCAGAGCCACCCGTTGCGCCTGCTTCCCTCAGTGGTCAGCCGAATTAAGATCATGACCGGCACCATGGCGATCGCCGAGAAGCGCGTGCCGCAGGATGGTCGAATCCAGGCGAAGTTCGGCAGTGGCGATCTCGACCTTCGTGTCTCTACGGTTCCGACCAGTTGTGGCGAGAGTATCGTCATGCGTATTCTTGATCGCAGCTCTCTCTCGATTGGTCTGCCGCAGTTGGGATTCTTCAGCGATGACGAGCAGAACTTTAACAACCTGATTCGCCTGCCGGACGGAATTATCCTGGTGACGGGTCCTACGGGTTCCGGTAAGACGACGACTCTCTACGCTTGTTTGAATGCCATTAACAAGTCAGACCGAAAAATCATCACGGTTGAAGATCCGGTCGAATACCTGCTTTCCGGTATTAACCAGGTCCAGGTGAAGGAAGACATCGGGATGACGTTCGCGGCAGCGCTGCGAGCCATCCTTCGACAGGCGCCGAACATCATCATGATTGGTGAGATTCGTGACCTTGAGACTGCTTCCATTGCGATTAACGCAAGTCTCACCGGCCACCTGGTTTTCAGTACCCTGCACACGAATGACGCACCTTCAGCCGTGGCTCGTATGGCTGATATTGGCGTTAAGAAATTCCTCATTGCGAGTGCGGTTCGCTCCATCATGGCGCAACGCCTGATTCGTAAGATTTGTCCTGACTGCATTACGGCAGGGGAAATTACCGAAAAAGAAATTCGAGCTCTTCGCCTGACTCAGGAGCAGTTGGACAAGGCAGAAATTAAACAAGGCTCAGGCTGTCGGACGTGCCGCATGACTGGGCACAAGGGACGGATGGGTCTCTTTGAGATTTTCAATATTACCGAAGAGGTTCGTCTCCTGATCAATGGAGATGAATCGAGTTCTCAATTGCGCAAGCGCGCAAGGGAGTTGGGGATGCGAACCCTCCGGGAGGATGGTGTGCGGAAAGTGCTGGCAGGAACCACGACACCTTCGGAAGTGATTCGTGTGACCATGGCGGATGCGGATTAATCCCTGAACAGGAGAACGTTTAACGGAAGTTTTTATATGACGGTTGAAAGTGTAATCGATCTTTTGATCTCCCGGGGGTTGATTGATGACTCCCAGAGAAGTGACTACATCACTGCAGGTCACGAGAGTGGGGTGGATATCACCCAGGCAGTGGAGCAAATGGGCATCATTCAGCGTGACCAGTTGTTCCAGTTGGTGGCCCAGGATATTGGCGGTGAGTATTATGATCTCAGTGATTTTGAGCCTGCTCAGCAGGTGTTGATGGCTGTTCCGGCGGGAACGGCAAAGCTTTACCAGGCAATCCCGATTCAGTTTCTCGATGGTGGCCTCCAGGTGGCGATCGCCAATCCGCTCGACCCACAGAATCTGGAGGAGTTGGGGTTCTCTCTCAACCAGACCATCGTCCCGGCGGTTGCTCCTCCGGAGCAGATCTCCGAATTGATCGAGCGCCTCTACTACGGTGGAGGTGCTGGTGGTGGCGAAGAGGGTGGTGGAGCCGGCTCCGGAGGTGGTGAGAGTGATGCTCTCGCGGCGATTCGTGCAGAGGTGGCAGCTATTTCCGAAGAGGATCTCGAAGAGGAATCCAACTCGGCGCCTATCATTCGCTACGTTGACCTGGTGCTCTACCAGGCGATCAAAGAGAAAGCGTCGGATATTCACTTCGAGCCGTTCGAGGATGACTTCAAGATTCGTTACCGTGTCGACGGTGCGCTCTATGAAATGGCGCCGCCGCCTCAGCACTTGAAGGCCGCGATCATCTCCCGTATTAAGGTGATGTCAGGATTAAATATCGCCGAGACTCGTCTTCCTCAGGATGGACGAATCACTAAGGAGATTAATGATAAGCCGGTTGATATGCGAGTATCGACACTGCCGACAGCATTTGGTGAGAGTGTCGTATTGCGTGTTTTGGATCGATCTAACGTTAATCTCGATTTGGAGACTCTGAACCTTGAGCCTGAAGTCTACGAATACGTCACGGACACGATTGATAAACCAAACGGCATCTTTATTTGCACGGGCCCAACGGGTGCCGGAAAGACCACAACCTTGTATGCCTGCCTTCGCAGGATTAATACCGAAGACTCCAAATTGCTCACGGCTGAGGATCCGGTCGAGTATGACATGGACGGTATTATGCAAGTGCCGGTCAATGAGACCATTGGTCTTACGTTCGGGCGAGTGCTGCGAGCTTTCCTGCGTCAGGATCCGGATAAAATCCTGGTAGGTGAGATGCGTGACCTTGAGACGGCTCAGATTGCGATTCAGGCATCGCTTACCGGGCACCTGGTGCTCTCTACTCTCCACACCAACGATGCGCCGGGTGCTGTGACTCGTCTCGTTGATATGGGATGTGAGCCCTTCCTTGTTGCGGCAACGCTTGAAGGTGTGTTAGGGCAGCGTCTCTTGCGACGGATTTGCCCGGACTGCAAGGTGGCTTACAATCCGACGGCAGCGGTTCTTGCGCAGCTCGGATTGACCGAAGCTGATACAGGTGGCCGTGAGTTCTACACGGGCCAGGGGTGCGATGCCTGTAACGACACCGGCTACCGTGGACGACAGGGTTTGTTCGAGCTTCTCGATATGACCGATCCGATTCGCGAGCTCGTATCCCAGCGGGCTGCTACGGTGGTGCTGAAACAAAAAGCTCAGGAGCTTGGAATGAAGACGCTCAGGGAAGATGGCCTGAGAAATATATTTGGAGGAATCACGACAATCGAAGAGGTGCTGAAATACACCTGATGATGTTAGGCGTGGTTGTTTTCCATCGACACTGAGGTGGGTGAATCGCTACGTTGAAAAAAGAGAATTTCACGAACGTAAACTGCATAAGAAAGATATATGGCGAACTTTGAATACATTGCCCTGGATGCAAAGGGGGAAGAAACGACCGGATCGATTTCGGCAAGCAATGAGGCGGATGCCATTGCCCAGCTTCGTAAGGGCGGGCTTTATCCGACTCAGGTAGCTCCGGCCGGTAAGGGAGGAGTGTCCGGCACGGCGAAGCGTCGTGCGAAGAAGGGGGCAAAGGCAAAGGGCAAGGCAGGAACCGGAGTCGGTGGTCGCGTTAAGGGTAAGGTTCTGATGATCTTTACCCGTCAGCTGGCGACTCTGGTTGACTCTGGTCTTCCGCTGCTCCGCGGACTCTCCGTGCTGGGTAAGCAGGAGAAGAACAAGGTGATGGCTGGCACTATCAATCACCTTGCTGACTCCGTCGCAGGTGGTTCGACTTTCTCTGAGAGTCTCGGCCAGCACCCTCGAATCTTTGATAAGCTCTACGTCAACATGGTGAAAGCCGGTGAGCTTGGCGGTGTGCTTGAACTCGTATTGATTCGTCTGGCTGAGTACCAGGAGAAAGCACAGAAGCTCAAGAACCGCATCGTTTCGGCGATGGTTTATCCGATCATCGTGATCGTGATCGCGATTGCGATCTTGATCTTCCTCATGGCGGTGATCGTTCCCCGTTTTGAGCGTATCTTCGCTGAAATGCTTGGCGACAAGCCGTTACCCAAGATTACCCAGGTGGTGATTGCGATCAGCCGGTTTGTGCAGGATAACCTCTTGATTGTTGTCGTTGGGGGCGGCGTATTGTATGCAGGCTGGAAGTTATTCGCGATGACCAAAGGAGGGCGTCGCATAATCGATCGATGGAAGCTTTACATACCAGTCTTTGGTCCGGTTGCATTGAAGGGGGCTATCTCCCGATTCACGCGTACCCTCGGAACCCTCGTCACCAGTGGTGTGCCGATTCTTCAGGCGCTCAACATCACTCGTGACACTGCCGGTAACGTGGTGGTTGCTGAGGCGATCGACAAGGTGCACGAGGCGGTTCGCGAAGGTGAGTCTGTCGTCGCGCCGCTCGAAGCGAGTAAGATTTTCCCTCCCATGGTGATCAGTATGGTCGACGTGGGTGAAGAAACCGGTCAGTTGCCGGATATGCTTCTGAAAATCGCTGACGTGTATGATGACGAGGTCGACAACGCCGTCGATGCGATGACTTCCATGATTGAGCCGATCATGATCGTTTTCCTGGCCGCTATTGTCGGAACGATCGTTGTGGCTCTGTTCATGCCGATGATTACGATCATCACCGAGATGAACAACGCCGCAGGCTAATAGTAGAAAAAAGAGCGAACAACAGGCTGTGTTGATATTTACAATGTATTGACACGGCTCGGTGTCGCCTGATACGATTCTAACTATGAAAATTTCTGCGAAGAAGCGCCATGCGGCTGGTTTCAGCATGATTGAGTTGATGACTGTGGTCGCTATTATGGTGATCCTTGCCGGGCTCCTGATTGCAGCTTTGCCCGGTATACAGTCCAAGATTAATCGGGGTAAAGTCGAGAGATTGATGGCCGAACTCGCGAACGGTTTGTCGAAATATCAGTTGGATCATGGTGTTTACCCTCAGAATCCTCTGAACGGTGGGGATCGCGACGCGATTGGGCTTGATGGCTCCAGCATTCTATACAAACACCTGTCAGGTGATTGGGATGAAGATGGTGAAGTTGACTATGATCCTGATACGGATACTGGTGAAAAAGTCTATGTTCCCCGCTTGAGTTTTCGCGAGAATCAAGAATCCAGTGACCCTCGGGTGGGGGTTTCAGCGGGTGGGAAATTTGTCATTCTCGATGCCTATGGTAGCGAGATGAGATATTTGGCAGATCCTCCAAATATTGATCCGGAAAAGCGTGGATCCATCAATCCGACCTACGACTTGTGGTCAATAGTGGATGCAGATCCCACGGCACCCGAAGATCAGGCGCGCCATATCACGAATTGGCAGGCAAACTAGTGGTTCGAGTCTTTTGGGGGGGGCAGGCGTTTGCAGTCATTGCATGGGCTGAAATCCTGGGTCGAATGCCTTTGTTTTTAGCCGCTCCCATCATTGGTCGATGTCTTGAACGGGTTCGGTCGTGGTTTCGTTTAGAACCGGCGCTCTTCACCTGCCGCAGGTGTCTCAAGTCGATTTCGCTGGCGCCATCGAAGGGATGCGCCTACTTTCGCCGCGCTTCCGAATGACGGGAGTCGATATAACTATGGACTTCATCGATTTGAAAGCGCAGCAGGCCCGGATTCGTGGCGATATCGATCGTCGGATTGCCGCAGTCCTCGATCATGGTCTCTACATCATGGGGCCGGAAATCGCTGAGCTGGAAAGTCTTCTCGCTGATTATGTAGGTTCTCGCCATGCCATTGGAGTCTCATCAGGTACGGACTCTCTTCTCATGGCTCTGATGGCATTTGAGATTGGGCCGGGGGATGAGGTGATAACGGTGCCCTATACCTGGATCTCAACAGCCGAAGTGATCGGGCTGGTTGGTGCGACTCCTGTTTTCGTTGATATCGATCCGGTCTCCTGGAACATGGATCCCGAGCTCGTTAAAGCTGCTATTACGGAAAAAACAAAAGCGATCATGCCAGTCGGTATCTATGGGCAAACCAGCGATATGACGGCGATTAACCGCATCGCAAAGGAGATGGGGGACATTCCCGTTATCGAGGATGCAGCACAGAGTTTCGGTGCGACCCATCACGGGAAACGTTCCGGAGGGCTCGGCACGATTGGCAGCACCTCGTTCTTTCCGTCGAAGCCTTTGGGCGGCTACGGTGACGGTGGCGCAATCTTTACTGACGATGATGAACTGGCAGAGCGGATGCGGTGGATCCGACTGCACGGCCAGGAGAAGAGGGATCACCATCCTGTGCTTGGAATTAACGGTCGACTTGATTCGATTCAAGCGGCAGTCGTGATAGCGAAGATGGCGATTTTTGATGAAGAGATCGTCATGCGCCAACAAGTCGCCGAGCGCTATGCTGAGGTGCTCGCTGACGCCGGGGTTGATCTTCCGGAGGTATCTGAAGGTAACACTTCGGTTCACGCCCAATATACCATCTTGAGCGAAAATCGGGATGACATTCAGAGGGTGCTATCGGAAGCCGGGATACCCTCCGTGAAGTACTATTCCGTCCCTTTACATCTCCAGCCTGTCTTCTCGAATCTTGGTCATCAGGATGGCGATTTCCCGGTGACCGAGAGAATCGCTTCACTCGGCTTGAGCCTGCCGATGAGCCCCTACGTGAAATCGGAAGATCAGGAGCGTCTTGGGTCCGTGATTTCCGGGTGCTAATCCTTGAGAGGCCCTGATTTTCAGGAGGCTGAGGTTTTGTTCATTTTTGTTTGAACAAACTTTAAACGCCCTTTTAGTGCTCCTGGGTCACCTGTTTTGAACGGTTACTCTTCATCTTCGAACTGCTTGGGGGGTGCTTCGGACCGACAATTGGCCGGGGAACACCAGTGGCGGTAGCTTGCGACAAACGGCCGTCCAAAAGTCATGGGGACAACAACGAAAGAAAGCGCGATTGAGCTGACTCGCCTTGAGGAGGAGTCGATCGACTATTTTGTGTCTTTTGTTCAGATGTTTGGCCTGCCCAAGTCGATCGGCCAGATATATGGGCTGCTCTTCGTCTCTCCTGAGGCGCTCCCGATGGATTCTATCCAGACACGATTGGGGATCAGTAAAGGTAGTCTGAGCCAGGGCTTATCTCTCCTCAAAGATCTTGGGGCAGTGACTTCACATTCCCTCGAAGGAGATCGACGGGAGCACTATCGGGCGGATCTCCAGGTTTCCCGAATTACCAATCACTTTTTTGAGAATCGTCTCGAGCCTCGCCTTCAGAATGGAAAGAGTCGGCTTTCCTTGATGATGGATTTGATTGATGAATCTCTCGACGGTTTCGATGACTCTGCGGAGGTTAGGACGAGGGTTGCGGCTTTGCAAAAATGGCATAAGCGGGGGGGGAGCATCATTCCGATGATAGTTAAGTGGTTGAAACGATAACGAGAATCTAAAACTGGAATGATAGTCTCAGATAAAAAGTATTATATAGCCGGACATCGCGGAATGGTGGGTGGTGCCCTTGTCAGGGCCCTTAGGCGAAAGGGCTGTGAAGATATTGTAACGGCGGGAAGTGGCGAGGTTGATCTTAGGAATCAATCGGCGGCATCTGAGTTTGTTGCAGACCAAAAGCCTGACTGCATGGTGATTGCTGCAGCAAAAGTGGGCGGTATTATTGCGAACAGCACTTATCCTGCTGATTTCCTCTACGACAACCTGATGATCGCTTCGAACTTGGTTCATGCGGCGCATGAGAATAAAGTTGAGCGTGTCCTTTTTCTGGGAAGTTCGTGTATCTATCCTAAGATGGCGGAGCAACCGATCAAGGAGGAGTATCTCCTGACTTCACCTCTTGAGCCTACTAATGAAGCTTACGCGATAGCGAAGATTGCGGGCCTCAAACTCTGTGACTTCTATCGTCAACAGTATGGGCGCCTCTATCATTCGGCTATGCCATGCAACCTCTACGGCATTGGTGACAACTATCACCCCGAAAACTCTCATGTGATTCCGGGCCTGATTCGTCGCTTTCATGAGGCCAAAGAAGCTGGTGGTGAAAGCGTGACTATCTGGGGGACAGGTTCTCCGTTGCGCGAATTTCTTTTCGCCGACGATCTTGCTGACGGCTGCCTCCACCTCATGGGGTTGGAGGATCCGCCGTCTCTCGTAAATATCGGAGTGGGATCAGATGTCACGATTTTGGAGTTGGCGAAGCTGATCGCAGAAACGGTGGGCTTCGACGGTGAGATCCTGACCGATCCATCCAAGCCCGATGGCACTCCTCGCAAGCTGATGGATTCCAGCTTGATTCGTTCCCTTGGCTGGGAGCCTCAAACTTCGTTGGAAGAGGGCCTCATGGCCTCTTACGAGGATTTCCTTGATGCCGAGGAGGAGGTCCGATCGGTCTAGGCTGAAGGAGCTGTTTCGTTATCGCTTGGTGTTGATGTAGCAATTCATGGCAGAAGATTCGAAGTTTACCAAAGTGACAGTCCATTCATCGGGTTCGGCTCTCGCTTCGCCGGCGCGACTGATATTGTCCGTATTTGATGGGGTCTGGTCCTCAAGGGAGTTAATCTGGAGTCTCTTTGTTCGCGACCTGCGATCTCAGTATCGCCAGAGCATCATGGGCTATGTGTGGCTTTTTGTTCCTCCTGTAGTCACGGCCGCCGTCTGGTTTTTCCTCAATAACCAGCGCATCATCCGAGTTGAGACTGACATTCCTTACCCGATTTTTGTGATAGTCGGTACTACGATCTGGGCATCTTTCATCAGCTTTGTTCAGCGACCTCTCATCGGCTTCCTCGGTGGAAAGCCAGTTTTCACGAAGATCGAGGTTCCCCCGGAAGCCTTCATTTTCAGTTCGATGTTGCGAGCGATTTTTGAAATGGGATTGAGGGTGTTGATCCTGATTCCCGTGTTCGTTGCTTACAAGTTCCAGGTGCCGCCGACGGCATTTCTTTTTCCGTTAGTGCTTCTTCTGCTGGCGCTCGTTGGATTGGCGATTGGCACCATGGTAATTCCGATTGGAGGGCTCTACAGTGACGTGCAGAACGGGATTAATTCGTTCATCGGACTTTTCATGTATACCGTTCCTGTGGTTTTCCCAATTCCTGAGTCTGGAGGCTACCTGGCAACGATCATGAATCACAACCCCTTGACGCCTGTGGTTGCGCTCGCACGGGATGTCCTAACCACAGGGTCGCTGGAATGGGCTGGCCAAGCGCTGATCACCGGTGGTGTAAGTGCCATTATTCTATTTTTGTCGCTGCTCTTTCTCAGGGTGGCGCTTCCGCATCTCATCGCCCGTATGGGGATGTAGTTGAATTGAAAGATTAAATCATGAAGCAGCTATTGATCACCGGGGGGACCGGGTCGTTTGGAAGAGCGTTCGTTGAGCGTCTGCTCAGGGAATACCCGGGGCTCGAAAGAATTATTATCTTCTCTCGCGATGAGTTGAAGCAGTTTGAGATGTCCCAGGTGTTCTCGCCGCAGGAATATCCCGCTCTCCGCTACTTCCTCGGAGACGTGAGGGATGCCGACCGCCTTCGGCGTGCTCTGCAGGGAATTGATACGGTTGTTCACGCTGCCGCGCTGAAGCAGGTGCCTGCAGCTGAGTACAATCCCATGGAGTTTATTAAGACAAACGTCATGGGGGCTCAGAATATTGTCGAAGCCTGTATCGATGCCGGGGTTGAGCGGGTTGTGGCACTGTCGACTGACAAGGCCTGTGCTCCCGTGAATCTTTACGGCGCGACAAAGCTTTGCTCGGACAAGATTTTTGTCGCAGCCAACAATTATGCCGGTGGAATTGATGCCCGGTTCTCAGTGGTGCGATATGGCAATGTGATGGGCTCGCGGGGTTCAGTGATTCCATTCTTTATCCAGAAAAAGGAGAGTGGTTCTCTTCCCATCACTGATTCTGAAATGACACGTTTTAACATCACATTGAACGAAGGCGTAGATCTGGTAATCAAGGCATTGGAGCATTCTGAGGGAGGCGAGATTTTCGTTCCCAAGATCCCATCTTATCGCATCCTCGATGTGGCAGAAGCTATCGGCCCGGAATGTGAGAAGCCAGTCGTAGGGATCCGTCCCGGGGAAAAGATCCATGAGGAAATGATCACTGATGCGGATGCTCCGATGACCGTGGATATGGGCGACCGCTATGCGATTTTGCCAAGTGCCAATGAGCGGTTAACTGAAAAGTATCTTGGCGAGCTCGGCTGCGTTATGGTCCCTGAAGGATTTCGATATAATTCCGGCACGAATGAAGAGTTCTTAACGGTTGAAGAAATTCGCAGTCTTATTGAGGAAAACGTGAAGGATAAGACTTCCTGATAAGAGTTATGATTCCTTACGGGAAGCAGAGTATTTCAGAGGAAGACGTCGAGGCCGTGGCTGAGGTGCTTCGGTCAGATTATCTGACTTGTGGTCCTCGCGTTGAGGCCTTCGAAAATGCCTTTGCTGAAATGTGCGGAGCGGAGTTTGCTGTCGCATGCTCGAATGGCACTGCCGCCCTGCATCTTGCTATGCTTGCGACAGGGGTTGGCGAGGGAGACAGGGTGATTACCACTCCGATCACCTTTCTTGCCTCTGCCAATGCTGGAAGATATGTCGGTGCCGAAGTGGACTTCTGTGACATCGAGCCTGAGACCGCCACACTGGGGGCGGCGTTCCTGGAGGATTCCTGGAGAGATGAAACAAACGCGGTTGTTGGAGTCGACTATGCCGGGCACCCTGCAGATTTCGAAGCGATTTCAAAAGTCGCCAGCGAACGCGGAGCTGTCGTAATCGAGGATGCTTGCCATGCAGTTGGGGGGCGCTGGAAGAAGGCGGATGAAGAGTATCGGGTTGGATCGCTGCCCTGGGTTGATGCAGCAACGTTCAGTTTTCACCCGGTGAAAACGTTGACGACAGGTGAAGGGGGAATGGTGACCACTAATAACCCCGAGATTGCTGAGCGGGCACGATTGCTGCGAAGTCACGGAATGGTTCGTAAACCCGACAAGTTTCAGTTATTTGGCACTTCGGGGGCATTGAGCGAAGTCGGAGACTGGGCCTACGAAATGCAGGAGCTGGGATTCAATTATCGCCTAACGGATCTTCAGTGTGCCTTAGGGATTTCCCAGCTGAAACGGTTGCCTGAATTTATAGAGCGCCGGCAACAAGTTGTTTCAAAATACAATGAAGCATTCGCGGAATTGGAGTTGCTGAAGACGCCTTCGATTGGTCCATGGATTGGTGATGAGAATGAATTGAGTTGGCATCTATATCCGGTGCGGGTTGATTTTAAATCCTTGGGGAAGTCCAAGAAGCAGTTTGCTGCGGAACTCAGGGAAAAGGGGATTGGCAGTCAGGTGCACTACATTCCTGTCTCTGAGCAGCCTTACTATCGATCCGAGGGTGTCCATTTTCCAAATGCGAACTCATTTTATGACTCCGTGATTAGCCTGCCTCTTTTCCCTTCAATGACGGATAGTGACAGTTCGTTAGTCTGCGAAGCAGTATCGGATCTTTTGAATTAGAGATGTCATGCGTCTGCATCATTCCTGCTCGAGGTGGCAGTAAAAGAATCAGGAATAAGAATATCCGATCTTTTTCCGGTCGGCCGATCATTGAGTGGTCGATAGAGGCAGCGCTTGAAGCGGACCTGTTTGCCAGAGTGGTAGTTTCGACCGACAGCGAAGAAATTGCAAAGGTAGCGAGGGGTGTCGGTGCTGAAGTTCCTTTCTTCCGTCCTGCAGAATTGTCCGATGATTACACCGGGACGATTCCGGTAGTGAAGCATGGCATCGAGGAGTTGGAAAAGACCGGGGAAGCCATCTCTTCGGTATGTTGTCTCTATGCGACGGCTCCTTTTGTGACTGCTGAGCGACTCGCTGAGGCTAAGGGAATGCTGGACGATGACCCCGAAACCCAGTTTGTGTTCCCTGTGAGTTCATTTCCTTCTCCCATCTTCAGGGGAGTTGAACTCGATCCGGAAGGTCGGGTTTCGATGATCTGGCCGGAGAAGGAACAGGTTAGGTCGCAGGATCTACCTGATGTTTATCATGATTCGGGTCAATTCTATTGGGGGCTGCGAGATGCCTTCGTTAGTCAGTTGAGTGTTTTCTCTCCTCACTCCAAGGGAATGGTGATTCCACGGAAAGAAGTTCAGGATATCGACACCGAGGAAGACTGGTTGAGTGCCGAGGCCCTTTTCAACGTGTTGAAGCTGAACGAAGCCAAATGAAGGCGGTATTTCGAGTTGATGCATCGAAAGAAATGGGAGCGGGGCATGTCATGAGAACCCTGGCCCTGGGGCAGGAGCTTCTCAGTAGAGGGTATGCCGTCATCTATCTCATGGCCAGTATCCCTGAATGGGCCGAGAATCGACTCCGCTCAGAGGGGATAGGTTGCGAACTAGTCGGGGGCGAAGAGTGCGGCGGGCTCCGGGACGCGTCTCGCACTCTAAAGTTCTGTCAGGATTTTGAGGCTGATTGGCTCGTTGTTGACGGGTACCATTTTTCCGATGGATTCCGCTCCACTGTTCAGGCCAGCGAATATCGCGTCTTACTGTTCGATGATCATGGTGGCGATCGTTTGCTGCCGGCAGCGGTGGTGCTCAATCAGAATGCCTATGCAGATGAGAGACTTTATCGAGAGACTTCCGGTTATAGTGTTCTCCTTGCAGGGATAGATTACTGCCTGATTCGAAATGAGTTTTTTGAGCAGCGAAAGTTACCAACGAACGTTGGGGAATCTGAAGTGCGTTACCTGGTCACGGTAGGAGGTACGGATCCCAAGAGAGCGAGTGAAAGAATTCTTGGTGAGATCCTCGAGATCCAAGAAAGGAAGGCATCGGTTAAAGTGATATCTAACGACCGTAGTTTTCTGGCAAGTATGGAACGGGAAGCTGTTCCGGGGCAGCATAAGGTGGAATTAATTGAGAGCGCCCAGAATATGGCGGAATGCCTGGCTTGGGCTGACTTTGTTTTTACTGCTGCGGGAAGTACGATTTGGGAATGTGCCTTTATGAACGTTCCCGTCGCCTACGTGTTGTCTGCGGATAACCAGGAATTGAATCACCAGTATCTGCAACGTATCGAAGGTGGTGTTTTTCTGGGTGATATCAGGCAATCCCTGACTGAGGAGTTTTCTGAGGCTGTTCGTTACTTGGTTAACGAATTCGATGGTGCCGCGAAATGTAATCTTCCTGAGGTTGGCGGGAAAGGCAGAGCATCGGTGGTTGATGTGATGGAAGCGACTTTGGCCTCCTAATTTGAGCGAATGCGAGCCGCGATTCTAAGTGATATCCATGGGAACTTTGCAGCTCTGGAAGCCGTATTGCGAGCTGCTCGCGAGGCGAGTGTCGAGGTTATCATTAACGCAGGTGATTGCGTGGGGTATTACTATCACCCTCATCAAGTTTATCGAAAATTGAAGAGCCTCGGGGCAATATCTATCCGCGGAAACCACGAGGATATGTTGAGGGACTGGGTCGAAGACCGCGAGGGCGTTCGCGAGCGAATCAGAGGGAAATACGGGAGCGGGCTTGAGGTTGCCGCAGAAGAGTTTTCGCCTGAAGAGATGAACGAGATCTTCCAAATGCCGGAGGAGCGAACCTTATCGCTCGATGGTTCCACTGTTCATGTCTGTCATGGTGCTCCGTGGGACCCCGGTGGTTACGTGTATCCAGACGCACCCGATGAATTCAAATCGCGAATTGCCCGTGAAGTGCCCGAAGGTTTGGTTGTGATGGGGCATACCCATTACCCAATCCATTGGGATTTAGGGAAGGTAGTTGCTGTAAATCCGGGTTCGGTTGGGCAACCGAGGGACCGAAAGCCGGGAGCGTGCTGGGCGCTTTTCGATTCGAATAACGACGCCCTGGAGTTGCGGCGGGAATCCTACGACTACGAAAGTGTGATCAGGGAATGTGAGCAACGGGATCCGGGATTGCCTTTCCTCGGCGAAGTTCTGAGGCGTAGAAAGGAGGCGGTCGAGTGAAGTTTCTGGTAACAGGCGCTAACGGAGACATAGGGGCAGCCGTCGGGCGTGTGCTTCGGGAGAGATATCCTGATGACCAGATCGATGGTGTTGATGCGGGTGGCAGGCTGCCTGGATTAGGCATCTTTGATCGGATGTTTCCTATTCCTCTTGCTTCAAGCGGCGACTACCTCAGAACGTTGATTGAACTGTCGGAAGGCTGCGATCTGGTTATTCCGACAAGTGAGCCGGAAATACTGGCGATTGCTAACTCCGAGCCTGATTTTCAACTTGGAGATCGGGCCTTGATCCTTGATTCCTCGATCGTTAATACCTTTTGCGACAAGCTGTCTGCATACGAATGGTTTGTGCAGAATCAGGTTGCTACTCCAAAAACAGCACTGCTCGGTGATGCATCGCCAGAGGACTTACCCCTTCTTTTGAAGCCGCGGCGTGGCTGCGGAAGTCGCGGGATCCAAGTGGTGGAGAACGCTTTGCATCTGGAACAGCAGATCAATGAGAATAGAGGGGGAGACGATTTTCTCGCCCAGGAGTATCTCACTGAGGCTGATGAGGAATATACTTGTGCCCTGTTTAAGTTTGGTGGCGAGCTGAGACATATCGCCATGAGGCGTCAGTTGCAGGGTGGATTTACCGCTCAGGCAGAAGTAGTGTCCAGCGAGTTAATTGATCATTTTCTGGTGATGATAGGGAGTCGGATTGATTTTGAGGGATGTCTGAATGTCCAGTTTCGGATGAAAAAAGGGGTGCCTGTCGTATTTGAGATCAATCCCCGCATTTCCAGCACGGTGATGATGCGTCACAAGATCGGGTTCGAGGACCTCGTTTGGTGGATCGAATCCAGGATGCGTCAATCGGTTCCGGAATTCAGACAACCTGACGCAGGCACTAAAATTTTTCGTTTGTCCGACGAGGTTGCCTTTGATCCCAATGGCGAACCTGTTGAATCAGTCTTATCCCAATGAGCGACCAGGAGAAAATTGAAAGTCTAGCAAAGCAGCATGGTCTAATCCTAAATGGCTATGGCTTTTACGAGGTTAGGGATAAGCCGTCTCTGGATGAGCTGGCGAAGTTTTACGGTGAGGAATACTACCAGACTGCACAGGGTTCCTACGAGCTGGAGTATGGTGAGCCGGAATTGAATTATCTTAGGGCGAAGATCAGGCAAAGATTCCAATATCATTCCTCTAAGGTCCCATTGAAGGCATCAACAGGACGACTTCTCGATGTTGGTTGTGGAGAAGGGCATGCCCTGGCATACTATCGATCACAGGGGTGGGACGTTCGGGGGCTCGATTTCAGTGTCGCAGGCTGCGAGAGAATGAATCCGGACTGCCTGCCCTTTTTGACTCAAGGTGACATCTATCACAATCTGGAAGCGCTTATCGTCGGGGGCGATCGATTCGACGTAATCGTTCTTGATAACGTTTTAGAGCATGTTCTTGATCCGCTTGGGTTGATGAAAAAGTTGCTCGAGGTCCTTTCAGAAACGGGTGTCTTAATTGTTGATGTCCCTAACGATTTCTCAAAGGTGCAGATGGCTGCTTTGGAAGCCGGTTATGTTGATGATCCCTTCTGGATTTCTGTCCCGGCACACTTGTCCTATTTCAATCCCTCGGGTCTGGAGAATCTTGCTAAGTCAGCTGGGTTTGCCCCTGTGGGATTGCTTGGCGATTTCCCGGTTGATATCTATTTACTGAATCCAAATTCGAATTATTGGGGGAATGTCAACGAGGGTGTGAATGGCGTTTCGCGAGGCCGTGCGGCTCACGATGCTCGAATCCTCATCGAGAACCAACTGGATCAAAGTGATGACGGCGGGGTCAATCGTATGTTTGAGGCTATGGGGCGAGTTGGTTTAGGCCGCTGTATTGCCGGATTTTTTGTTCCGGCTGGATAATTCAGCCTAAGCGCATTGCTCAGTTAACAAGATAGAAAACATGAACATAGGCGGAATTGAGATAAAAGATCAGCACCCGACATTTGTGATCGCGGAGCTTTCGGCAAATCACAATGGCAGCTTGGATGATGCAATTGCCTTGATGGAAACCGCGAAAGCGAGCGGAGCCGACGCCATTAAAATCCAGACCTACAAGGCGGACACGATTACGCTCAAAAGTAACCGGCCTGAATTTCAGATTAATTCAGGTACGATGTGGGATGGGCGCAACCTCTATGATCTCTATGACGAGGCGCACACACCGTGGGACTGGCATGAAGCGCTATTCAGTAAAGCGAGTGATCTTGAGATCCCACTGTTCTCAACACCATTTGATGATACGGCGGTGGAGCTTCTGGAAAGGTTTGACCCACCCGCCTATAAGATTGCTTCGTTTGAATTGATCGACCATGGGCTGTTGCGAACCGTTGCGCGCACGGGTAAACCGATTATCATGTCCACCGGAATGGCGACCCTGGGCGAGATTGAGGAAGCTGTTAGTGTGATTCGAGAGGAAGGGTGCGAATCACTTTGCTTGCTGAAATGCACCAGTTCATACCCTGCTCCGATTGAAGAGGCGAACCTGCGGACCATTCCACATCTGGCGGAAACATTCGATGTCGTCGCCGGTCTCTCGGATCATACTTTGACGGAGGTTGTTCCAATTGGTGCCGTAGCCATTGGGGCAAGGGTAATCGAAAAGCATTTAACCCAGTCCCGCGACCTGCCTGGCCCCGATAGCGCCTTCTCAATTGAACCCGCTGAATTTCGTTCGATGGTCGATGGGATTCGCACTGTCGAGGCTGCTCTCGGTGGAGTCGATTACAGCCTTACTGATGGCGAGAAAGCCAGTGTGAAATACCGCAGATCCCTGTTTGTGTCCGCAGACATGAAGAAGGGGGATAAGTTCTCCGCTACGAACATTAAATCTGTCAGGCCCGGACACGGGCTCCCGCCCAAATTCCTCCCGGAGGTCATTGGGAAAACAGCCGTAGCTGATTATGAAGTTGGGACGCCTCTCAGTTGGGAGATGATGTCCGACAGTTGAGCGGGGTTGCTTGGAATACCTTTCGTTGATTCAGTGTCCAAGAAACGCCGTGAAGCGCAGTGTCGGAATTGTAGTTGATCACCCTGAAAGGGATCTTGGCGGGATCGTATTTCTTGCCACTTTGCTGGTAGATGCGGGAGTTAATGTTCGCCTTTATCCCTGGAATTTGGTGTCACGAAGCCGGGGCCTTCTGCTTGTGGAACAGAGTGATGATCTTGTCATTTTGAACTACCTTCGACCGAACAATTCCTACCTCGGGCCAATCCTCGAGGAGGCGGGAATACCGTTTGCCGTCCTGGAGACAGAAGGCGGAGTGCTCGTCTCAATCGAAAAATATTTTGAGAAGGCTTTGCCGAAGGAAGACTGGCAGCGTGTTTCGCGATATTTTTCGTGGGGGAATGAATTGGCCGAAGGATTCGTGGAGAGGGGTTTGATTGATAAAGACCGAGTGGTTGTCACCGGTTCTCCGCGCATGGACTTCTACGTGGCGCCGCTCGCAAATAGTCTTGTTCGGCAGGATGGTCAGGGCAGCGATGATATCATCCTAGTGAACGGGAATTTCACTTTGTCGAATCCTGCCTTTCAGACTCCGGAGAAGGAGATTGATATGCTCGTGAATCAGCTCGGCTATGATCGCGTCGAAATGGAGCAGATGCTTGAGCGGTGCAAGAAAGCCAAGGCGGAGATGATTCGCCTCACGATTGAACTTGCGAAAAGATACCCTGCCCGGGAGGTGGTTTTTCGCCCCCATCCGTTTGAGAACGTCGAATCATATCGGGAGATCTTTCCTGATTTGCCGAATCTCTCTGTGACAAGGGAAGGGACAGTGGATCGATGGATTCTTCGTTCGAAGTTGTTGCTCCATCGATCATGCTCCACAGCTGTGGAGGCAGCACTCGTCGGAGTGCCGGCTGTCTCGCCGCAGTGGGTTGTGCCCATGGGAGTGCAGCCGACATCCGAAGCTTGCAGTATCCCGGTGGAAGATGAAGAGGCGCTCTTTGCTTTGGCCGATCAGATTGACCGGGACGCCTACACGTTTCCAGGCCATTTGCCGCCTCAAGAAATTATCGAAGATTTTTTCTTCAGAGTGGATGGCGAATCCGGGCGGCGAGTTGCGGAAGGGGTGTTGAAGTTTCTTGAATCGTCACCCCGAAACGAATCGATGAGCACCAGCATTGAGGATACTGATCCGGGCGGGGGTGTGAGTTTGCAGCGGAATTCGTTTCGAGTCAGATGTCAGCGTTTTTTCGGGCGGATTCTTTCGCGAGGGCACCACAATGAGGAGTCCCATGTGGACGAAAATGAGTGGGTTGAGCCTTGGAGCAAGACTGCGAAGTATTTCGATGCTGATGCCGTTTCGAAAGCTCAGGCTATGATTGGCAGTGCATACAAAGATCTTACTGTGCCTGAGGTTTCCAATGAGCAAGCCGTCATTGGAGGCCGGGTCATTCCTTTTGTTCAATTGAAAAGCTAGAGATGCATTCGAGCCATCGTGATGGCTCTGTTAACTGAAAATTAGAAAATGCTCAGAGAAACAATTCAGCGATTGAAGTGCCTGTGGAGACTTTCCGGTGTGCTCTCACGTCTCCGTTTGGAAACGCATATTGATGAGTTAGGATTAATCCACGATCTCGTTCTGTCGTCGCGATTTAATCAACGGAATCTTGATAATGTTCTTCTTCACCGTGGTGGAAAAGAGTTGGCTGATTTTTCATCGCAGCGCGACTTGCTGCGAGCGGTCGAGATGAAGATTTTCTCCCAGAACGGTGAAGACGGAATCCTGTCGTTTCTGGTTTCGCGTATCAAGAACCCGGTAAGGGCAGCCATGGATATCGGTTGTGGTGGTAAGTCGTCCAATACGCTGAACCTGATTTGCAATCGTGAGTGGACGGGGGTGTTTGTCGATATGTCAGGCAAGGCATTGAACGAAACCAAGAGGAATGCTGCAGTTGGTAAGGTTAAGTCGCCTTGCCACTATCTTAATCTGAATATCTGCGATGACGGTAGCCAGGAGAAGGTCAAAGAGGCATTGGACGGCAACGAAATTGGAGTTCTTTCTATTGATATCGACGGGCTGGATTACTGGATCTGGAAGGAGGTCCAACTGGATGCCCAGATCGTTGTTATCGAATTCAATCCATCATTTGGTCCGGAGAAGTCCCTGACCGTCAAAAATGATCCTACTTTCAATATCAATGAGGCTCATCCGAAACGCTGGTTTCATGGCGCCAGCCTCGAAGCGATGCGCCGCCTTGGGCTCCAAAAGGGTTACGGGTTCGTCGGCGTCGATTCGAACGGGGTGAATGCCTTTTTTATGAGGCAAGACCTTTTGAGGGCCTCGGGGCTACAGGAGGTGAGTAGTGAGGAGGCCTACTATCCACATTTTCAGAGACCCGAGCCGATTGATGAGCAGGTCAAGGCGACCAATCAGATGGGAGCCCTGGAGGTTGGTGAGGACGGCGAAGTTGCAGCCAGCGCAGAATCATGAGCGATCAAAGTTGGGAGGTAGTCGGGTTTCAGGGCAAGTTTTTGCAGTGGGCTTACCAGCGTCCCAAGGTCTGGGCCGCTTTGCAGCGTTTGAATCCTGAAATCCGTTTTTCAGCGGCTCGCGTGATTGGCATGGGGGATTTTGAGTTGCTTGTGCCCTGGGAACAAGTGCAGGAGAAACTGGGGGTATTCATTGGGGCGAAGCAGTACTTCGTCGACATGGAACGTTGTTTTCCTGAGACCAAAGAGGCTTCGCGTATGCCGGATTATATCTTTGATGTTGGTGCAAATGTTGGTGGATTTACCGTAGAAGCGAGAAGCCTATACCCCGACGCAAAGATTGTGGCGGTCGAACCAAATCCAGTCTGTTTCAAGTTCCTCAGAAGTAATTCAGGCCCGCTTGATGTGCATTGCGAAGAGAAAGCGGTTGGCGAATCCGGCGGACGAATTGAGATGGCTAAGGGGATGTCTTTGACGACGGCTTCACTGGGGCATTCCGGAGTTTACAAAGTGAAGGCTGGAAAGCGGCGATACTTTGCGCGGAATGAGAGAGTTTGGGATGAAACCTTTGAAGTGGAGTGTGTGGGAATCGAGGAGCTGATGAAGGGCGTTGAGGGAAGCGTTCTTTTGAAAGTGGACTGTGAAGGCGGTGAGTATCACATCTTCACGGAGAAGAATCGGGAATTGCTTTGCAAGGTCGATTACCTGCTCATGGAGGCCCATCCTTCTGAGATTGGTATGCCCGATGATCTCATGGGGACTCTCGAAAAATGGGGTTTCCAATCTGTTCGGGAGCCAATGACTAATGGGTGCGAAATGATTTACGCAAGAGGTCCCGGCGTTTCTGTGTCTTGATGAAGATTGCCCTGATCCTGGCAAAGGGGATCGCTCCCCTCGATAGTATTGCTTCTGTTCTTGAGGCTCTTTCAGCGCGAGGTGACGAAGTCTCGATTTTCCTGCTGACTCCTTCTAAGCGTCAATTGCTGCGTGGAGGTGAGTTCTATGAAGAGAGGCTTCGTTCTGCTGGAGTCCGGTTTCTGGATCTGATTGATTGTGCTGATCTTTCACCCCTGGAACGATGGATTGCCAGAAGGGCTTATTTGAATTCGTCCAGAGATTCAGCGCCGGTGACTCGCCTTGAGCGTTGGGCAAAAAACTTTATTCTGCGCCGCGGCCTGGTGCCGAGAGTTGATATGGAGGTTGCTTTTCCGGCTGGTTTGAAATCCCTGGATCCCGATTTGATCCTGCTGGATCATTCCAGTTCACTTCCGGCGCGGCAGGCAAAAGAGGTTCTCAAAAAGTCTATTGCCGGCAACAACAACCTGAAGGTCGTTTTGCTTCCGCACGCTCCACATCATGTTCAGAGCAATTGTTTTGCTCCCTATCTCCAGGAGGACCGGTTCCCAGGGTTCTGCGATTTTTGGATGACCCTGGAGAGTGAGCGGAGTTGGGAGGCTCTACCGGATCAACGAGAGCGTTTTTTCTATTCGGGATACCCCGGGATGGATCGAAACTGGCTTGATTCGTTGAGAGCGTCTTGCAGAAGTGGTGAGCCGGTCAGAATTGTATATCTCATTCGACGATTCCTGAATCAGGGGCAACAGCGCGGGTCAGGTGACAATGAATTCGTAATGGACTTCGAAGAGTTTGAAGTCACGACGCGCGCAGTGTTAGAGGCGGTGGCCAAACTGGATGAAGACGTGAAGCTGGTTATTAAGCCCCACCCTTCTAATGACTTTGCGGTGGTTGACAGGTTGGTTTCCGGGTGGAGCTCCATGGAGGTCGAGATTTCAGGCGAACCGATTTATCATTGGATTTCCAGAAGTGACTGCATGATATCGCTCTACTCGACCGCCTACTTCCCGGCTATAGCTGCAGGGATCCCGTGTATTGTTCTCCCAACTGAGGCACAAGAGTTTGTCGAGTCACAGAACGAGACGATGTCTAAGATGTACCTGGGGCTTCGTGGTCGGGTTCGTTCACTTGAGCAATTGGATGATACCCTTCAGCAGGCGTTGAATGATCCCTCATTTGGGGAGCAAGATTGTGATCATCTGAGAAATTTCTACCCTGACGGGGCAGTGTACCGCTCAGTCGCCAGAATTGACCATCTGGTATCTGAAAGAGCGGAGCACAACTCCATGAGTTGACATGAATAGTGCACTTGAAGTTCATCAGCTTTCCAAGCTGTTCCAGTATTCGCTTAAGACATCTCTGGCCCAGGGAGTGGTCGACATTGCGGGCGAGTTCGGCGCGTTGCGAGACTACCGCGTCGGAAAAGAGTTCTATGCGATCAAAGACCTTTCTTTTGAACTCGAGCAAGGAAGCTGTTTTGGAATTGTTGGGTCAAATGGCGCAGGAAAGACGACCCTGCTGAAGGCGATCAGTGGTTTGCTTAAACCGGACGAAGGTTATGTGAAATACCGAGGGCGATTAGAGTCCTTGATTGCTTTAGGTATCGGTTCCAATCCGATTCTGACAGGAAGGGAAAATATCCACATTTTGGGAAGCCTGCGGGGAATACCAAAGCGTGAGCATTCGAGACTGGTAGAGCGGGTCATTGAGTTCTCCGGGATTGGCGATTTTATCGATGCACCGCTTCAGAACTACAGTTCGGGAATGAAAGCCAGGCTGGCTTTCGGCGTCGCGATGAACATGGACCCCGATATTTTGCTGGTCGATGAAGTCCTCGCAGTGGGGGATGCTTCTTTCAGGGAGAAGGCCGCTGAACAGATGCATCAGCTCACAGCAGGTGGAGCCACCGTGGTTCTCGTGTCTCACAACTCAGTGACCATGGAGAAGATGTGCAGCGAGGTGTTGTGGTTGGATCGCGGGCAAAAGAAAATGATGGGGGACGCGCGTCAGGTAATCGGTGCGTATGAAGCATCGTCCGCAGAAGAGAGCGCTAAGGATAAGGTCAAGGAAGATGAATCACAGAAGTGGAAGTCGTTTTTCAGCGATTTGATCATCGAGCGGCAGGGAGGGAAGGTTTTTATCAAAGGCCAACCGACCGATGCCGGGCATCTGGTGTTTGTGATCGAAAAGCCTACCGGATCCGGGGAGCCGAACCGGGCTGCGCTTGGAAGTAGCTACTTCTTCGGCGAGGAGCCATTGAAGGCCGGGGATGAGTTTGATTTTACTGTCGAGATTGACGGGTTTACTCCGGGATCTTATCGATGCCTGATTGGTCTAATGAAAAACCCCACAGGGCAGGTGGGAGAGAAGTACTTGTTGCCGCCAACCGTTGCTGGAAGTTTCACTTTGGATGCGGAAGAGTTGCTGGATCGATACCGGACGATACCCGCAACGCAGGTGGTGAACCTTCTTCCAGCGAGGAATCCGGAATTCAGCTATCGGGTTAACGGCAATCTTGTCGGTAAGTTTGAGGTAAGGCCGCAGGATCTCGACTAGTGGTTTGTCGCATTACTTGAATCATTTCTATTCTGTGAAAAAGAACGTCATCGCCATTATTCCCGCTCGAAGCGGCTCCAAGGGCATTCCTGATAAGAACATCAGGGAAATTGGTGGCCGTCCCTTGATGGCCTGGGCTATTAAGGCCTGCCAACAGGTGGCCTCCATTGACCGGGTGATTGTCTCAACGGACTCCCCTGAGTATCGGGATATTGCGGTGAGGGAAGGCGCTGAAGTTCCTTTCCTGCGGCCAGTTGACCTTTCCGGTGATGATTGTTCGTCAGAGTCTGCTCTGCTTCACGTGCTGGAGTGGATGGAAGCAAACGGGGACGAGGTCCCAGATGTTCTCGTCTTTGTTCAGTGCACTTCTCCGCTGCTTGATTCAAAGGATCTTGAAAACGCGGTGCAGGAGCATATCGAAAAGGAAGCAGGCTCCACGTTTTCGATGTCACCATCTCACCGTTTCGTCTGGAGACCTAGTGAAGGGGGGATGAAAGGGGTCAATCACGATCACCGTTCGCCCCGTAAACGCCGGCAGGATCTGGATCCAGAGTATGTTGAAACTGGATCATTTTATGTGCTCGATGTGGCAAAGTTCAGGGAGGAAAAGCACCGTTTTGTGACGCCTGTTTCCGGATATGAAGTGGCTGCCTGGCGGTCCTTTGAAATTGACGATCTTTGGGACTGGGAGCTTTGCGAAAAACTCCTCAGGCAACGACGAAGCGAAAGCCATGCCATTGACTGGTCAAAGATCAAGACGCTTGCTTTCGACTTTGACGGTGTTTTCACGGATAATCGGGTCTGGACTGATGAGAATGGTATCGAGTCCGTTGCCTGTTCACGTTCAGATTGGCTCCGATTTGAAGAACTGACAAAATCACGGCCTGATATTCGATGCGTTATTGTTTCGAAAGAACGCAATCCGGTCGTCGCAGCCAGAGCGGCAAAGTTAAAGGTCAAAGTGCTGAGTGGAATCGACGATAAGGTGCCTGCTCTGGAGGCCTGGATGGGAGACGGAGTGACTGGCTGGGACACCGCTGCTTTCGTGGGAAATGATCTTAATGATCTCCCGTGTATGAATCGCGCTTCAGTCGCTGTTGCCGTTGCCGATGCCTATGAAGAAGTCCGCGAAGAAGCGGACCTCGTTTTGAGCCGAGCCGGTGGACACGGTGCAGTGAGAGAGCTGTTTGATCTAATTTTAAAACCTGAAATCTAATGTTCATTAAAAACGAACCTCATGAAGGGCCCATAGTGATTGCGGAGATTGGCTGCAATCATAAGGGGTCAATGGAACTGGCGAAGGAGTTGCTTGTCTCAGCAGCGCTCTTCTGCAAAGTGCCGGCGGTCAAGTTCCAGAAACGGACTAACAGAGAGCTTCTTTCCGAGGAAGAATACAATGCTCCTCACCCGAACCCGATGCATTCCTATGGTGATACATACGGGGCGCACCGTGAGTATCTTGAATTGGATGTCGATCAGCATCAACAGCTCAAAGAGTGGTGCGAGGAACTGGGGCTGATCTACAGCTCATCTGTTTGGGATCTCACCGCAGCAAAGGAAATCTGTGGTCTCGAACCGACGTCAGTTAAGATTCCATCAGCGTGCAATACGAAGTGGCATATGCTGGAGTGGATCTGCGCTGAGTATGGCGGTGAAATTCAAGTATCCCTCGGTATGACAACGCGAGCCGAAGAGGATGAACTGATTGCAATGTTTGAGAGACACGGGCGGCTGAAAGATCTCGTTCTGTTTTCCTGCACGTCAGGTTATCCTGTTGCCTTCGAAGATGTTTGCCTCGGAGAAATTACGCGACTTCGCGACACCTATGCCAAGTCAGTTAAAGCGGTTGGATTTTCCGGACATCATCTGGGGATTGCCGTTGATATCGCGGCCATCACACTGGGCGCAGAGCTGGTAGAGCGCCACTTTACTCTCGATCGGACATTTAAGGGAACGGATCACGCTGCCTCTCTTGAGCCTAACGGAATGAGGAAACTGGTTCGGGACGTGAGAAACGTTTCCAAGGCATTCGGAACCAAATCGAGCGAAATTCTCGAAGTCGAGGCGGTGCAGCGCGAGAAGCTGAAAAGCGGAGACAGCTGATAGTGGTCGTTTCCGGTTTTCGAATGACTAAGCCTAAAAACGTGACTCGGATCCTCATCGTCCTGCCGTATCTGTTCTCTGTGCGGGACTTTCTTTTTTCCCGGGTCTGTGACCTGGTGGAGCAAGAGGGCGATCTCGAGATTACCATTCTTGGTAACGCATCACTGCGGACAATTATCAGGGAAAAGGACTTAAAGAGCTTCAAGGTTATGGAGCTAGGTGCGCTTGATCCGCTGAAAGCGAAGAGTGGACTGAGGGGGTGGCTGAGATGGCAGTTTAACTTTCTCGACAAGTATCTCTTCGACGCGGTCAAGCTTCGGTGGGGATTCGTAAACGATCTCAACTTCGTAAATGTCTTTTCCGCGAAGTCACGGAATGAACAGAAGAAGTACGAGCAGTTTTTTGACTTCCGAAAAGGAGTCGGCCCCTCGCGACCGTTTCCAAGAAGTCGGAAGTTGTATGAGGCGCTTTTGTATATACGGGACAAGTGCCTGTTTCGCCATGTCGATCCGGCACATGTTGGGCTGCTCAAGAACTATGATTTCGATTTCGTCCTCTTGGGGAGATTCGAAATGCCGATTCGCGTGTTTTACTGGTTGAGGCTTTTCAAAACAGCGAACCTCCCGGTTTATTCCATTGTTGGAAGCTGGGATCACCCGACGACGAAGGGGCCTCCCTCCCCATTGATCCGGAAATTTATTGTCGCCAGTCGCGCCATGACGGGGCAGATGGGGAAATACAGTGGGATTGATGAATCACGAATCGCACAGATCGGAAAGGTTCAGATGGACATGTATGCCGAGGCCGACTCGCCGAAAGCAATTGAGTTGCTCAAGCAATCTGGTTTTGACGATTGGGAAAACTACATTCTTTTCTGCCCGAATACGACCGGGCTCAAGGAACACGAGGTTTCGATCGCGGCGTATCTTGCCCGGAACGTAGAGCAGAAAAAACTGGGTTCGAGACTGCTGATTCGCTGTCATCCCCAAGATAAAAACTGGAAACGTGATTTTCTGCCCCTTGATAACGGTGACTCGGTCAGGGTAATTCAGGCCTCGGGATTTGATCCGGCCAGAGATGATCTTTCGAAATCACAGGACGATCCACTTTTGCTGGCTGCTCTGATTCGCCTTTCCGGTGTCGTCGTTCAGAGCCGTGGATCGATCGCCCTGGATGCGATTGCGCAGGATAAACCTGTTATCAGCATTAATTTCGACGGCGACTTGGAGCTTGTGTGCGACGCTGACACATTTGCGTTGGAGAACACCTATCATCACTATGCGCCTCTGGTCGAGGCAGGCGGTGTTGAAATTGTCTCGTCGTACGAAGAGTTGATTGAGTCGATCGCTACATTTATTGAGACACCCAATCGGGGGAGCGAAGGTCGAAAGAGAGTGCTGGAGGATCACCTCGCTCCCTTGGATGGCAGAGCGGCGGAGAGACTGGTCGAGTGTTTACAACAGTTTGGAAGAGAATCAGTTGCTGATTCGGAAAATTGAGGCCCCAAGAAGGGGCGTATGAAAAGTCATGCTTGAATTGAGGATTTCAGGGTTGTTGGCTGAATTATCTTGAATCCTCAGAAAGAAATTGGAGATTCGCGGGCTGCTGAGTTTTTCTACCCATTGCGAAGCCGTGGTATTTGAAAATCAAAGACATGCAGCTGAATAGCGATCACGCCAATATGTCGCAAAATCGAAATTTATGAAAAAGGCACTTATCACCGGAATTACTGGTCAAGACGGCTCCTATTTGACTGAGCAGTTGATCGAGAAGGGATACGAGGTTCACGGGATTATTAGGAGATCCAGTTCCTTCAATACTGATCGCATTGATCACTTGATGAGTGATCCTGAGATATACAATCAGTCCCTGTTTCTTCACCATGGCGATCTCACGGATTCTTCAAACTTGAACCGAGTGCTGGATACGGTTGGTCCGGATGAGATCTATAACCTCGCGGCGCAGAGCCATGTGAAGGTTTCGTTCGACGTTCCGGAATACACCGCCGAAGTGGACGCTGTCGGGACATTACGTTTCCTGGATGCGATCAAGGAAACTGGTTTGGAAAAAAGTGTTAGGTTCTACCAGGCCTCTACCAGCGAACTTTTCGGAAAAGTTCAGGAAGTGCCGCAGTCCGAAACGACGCCCTTCTATCCCCGTTCCCCGTATGGTGTCGCTAAGCTCTATGGGTTCTGGATCGTGGTTAATTACCGCGAGTCCTATGGTATTCACGCCTCCAACGGTATTCTTTTTAACCACGAATCTCCACGCCGGGGAGAGACCTTCGTCACTCGAAAGATTACAAGGGCTGCTGGACGTATTGCTGAGGGGCTTCAGGATAAACTCGTTCTCGGTAATTTGGATGCTCAGCGTGACTGGGGTTATGCGCCGGAATTCACCGAGATGATGTGGCAGATTCTTCAGCAGCCCGAGCCGGGGGATTTTGTGTGCGCCACAGGTGAAATGCATACAGTGCGCGAGTTTTGCGATCACGCTTTCGAGAAAGTTGGACTTCCTCTCCGTGTTGAGGGCGAGGGTGTCGAAGAGAAAGGAATATGCGCAGAAACTGGTAAAGTCCTGATCGAAGTGTCTCCTGACTATTTCCGACCTGCTGAAGTCGAGGAGTTGCTCGGTGATTCAACCAAGGCCAAAGAGGTTCTTGGTTGGGAGCCTTTCGTGACTTTCAAAGAGCTTGTCCAAATCATGGCTGCTGCCGACTGGAAGCTGGCCAAGAAAGAGCTTCTGATGAAGTAAACTAATTGATCGTTATCACAACGATCTTGTGGCAGCAGTGGACCGGCGCAGGAATTGCTTGATGGAGCATTTCTCCTCCCGGGATCGGCGGTAATTCTGCCGACAAGTTTCTCGCTATTCTTTGTCTTAAAGGTCAAATCAGACGTGGCTGCAAACTGCGGCAGCTACCGCCAAAATAGGTATGACAAAAATTGAGGTCAACCTGGAGGAAGGTAATCTCCGTGACAACATGCTTGCCCGGCTTTCCTGGGCGCTCGCGCCTGTCGAGAACTATGAGCTTGTCCTGGCGGGATGCGAGAATCCCGGAGAGGTCAGCCTTCCTGGGGAGTTTGACGAGGCTGTTGGACCTCTTCTGGAGAGTATGCTCCAAAAGGCGCAGTGGCGTTCTCGTCCGTTTTCAGGAATTGAACCTGGGCACCTGCGAGTTCAGCAGGAGGGTGATGATGATCCCTGGGATGAGAATATCTCCTCTTCCTTTCGAAACGAAGGAAGTAAGCTTTGCCTGCTTTCGAGTCGCATCAGGGCTGTCGAGTTGCCGCGACTACGGCAGCGCAGCGGAAACCGCTTCAGGGATTGGGTCGAAGACTGGAAACGCGACTATTCCAAGGCTGCAGTTATTGCAACAGGACCTTCGTTCGATTGGTACAGCGAATTTGATTTCGGTGATCAGTTTGTCGTGACCTGCAACAGTGCGATTGTTAATCGCGAGATGATGGAGCAAGTGCAGCCTGAGCTCGTGGTATTTGCCGACCCCATTTTTCACTTTGGTCCATCACAGTATGCCGGAAAATTCAGGGCTTCCTTGCTTGAGGCCGCAAGCGAGTTTGAGTTCAAAATAGCGATTCCGGAAATGTATGCATTCCTCTTTCTTGCATCGTTTCCGGAGTTTGAGAATCGAACCATCTTCCTTCCGTCCAGACCTGATCTTCCTGAGTTTAATCTCGATCTTTGCGGCGACTTCATTGTTCGCACCACTAAGAATATCCTTACTTACCTGATGCTCCCTCTCGCTGGATCAGTTGCGAAAGAAATCAAGGTGCTGGGCTGCGACGGAAGGGCGCTGAAGGAGGATTCCTATTTCTGGGGGCACAGCCAGTCGGCGCAGATTACCGATAAGATGGCAAACATCCAGGCGGTGCACCCCGGATTCTTCGAGATCGACTACAATGAGTATTACCTGGAGCATTGTGGAATGCTGGAGCAGTTGCTCAGGGATGGTGAAATTGGTGGAAGTCGCTTTTACAGCGTAACTCCTTCGAAGATTCCGGCGCTTGGCCATCGGGCAGTTTCGGATGAACTGGCTGCTACCGTCGATGATGATATCGTTGAAGCACTTTCAGAGGGAGGTTATTCAAAGCTTAAGCAGGAAGCGGCCCGCCTCGAAGTTCGTGGGGAAAAGATCGGCCTGATATCTGTGAATCCCAGTCTCAAGAATGGAGTGGGGCACGCACTCTATCAGGATCTCTCGATGAAGCAGGCAATCGAGGTGTCAGGAAAGGGGTTTGTGAGTATTGGTCAGAGCGATCTAATCGACGAACTGAAGGGGGATTTTATCCTGCCATCCTTCACCTCGACGATGTTTGAAATCGTGCGGTCGGACGAATCCCGGCAGCATGTCTTAGCGGCTCAGTTTGTTGATGAATTGCTGATTTCCCTGAAGCTGCTTTCCGACGTTGCTGATACGAGCGAAGCGGTTGTGTTTCTCTACCTGGGGCATTCTTCGATTTTGGCACTTTTAAGGGCCCGGTTGGCGACCTTTCGGGCTCCGTTCGGGAAGATTGTGGTGAATCTCTTCTCAGGCTATTTTGATCTGTCGGACAAAAAGAGCGAGATCCTTGACCTTGTGAATGCAGGGTTGCTTTCATCGTTTGTTCAGGATGAAGAGCGAATCGAAGTTACTGTCGATTCAGTCATGTTACGGGATGTCTTGGCCCGCCGAACTGGAGTTGCACTTGACGTGCTGCCAATGGCTCCCAGTCAAACCTTTGAATCCAGCCAGTCACCCAGCAAGGAAGGTGCGCCGATTCGGGTAGTCTTTCCATCGCAGGCTGAGAGCATTCGAGGGTTTGATTTACTGAAGCGTTTTATCGATCGCCGTGCTTCCGAATACGAAGGGAAAATTGACTTTATCATCCGACAACGGGCTCCATGGGATTGGAAATATGTTAAGCCCTTCCGCGACCGCAAAAATGTGAAGTGGATAGTGGGGGACCTCAGTGAGGACGAGTATATTGACTTGATTGTCAGTGGTGAAGTGATTCTGCTTCCTTATTCACCGGAGGGGTTTCGTCTTCGAACATCCTCCATCTTGGCGGAAGCCTGGTCTCTCGGTACGCCCGTTGTCGTGGCGAATCATACCTGGTTAGCCCATCAGGTGGTAGAAGTCGGTGCAGGGTGGATCGCAAGCCAGATGACTGTAGATGCTCTTGCTGCCGCACTGGATGAGATGATCAGGGATCGAGATTTGATTCCCACGATGTGTGACACAGATCGCTTAAGGGCGTGGCTGGACGAGAACTCGATTGAGAATTTCGTTTCGAAAGTAGTCGGTAGCAGATGTGAGCTGAGCTGTCCAGATGTGATGAAAGTCTCCGCCTCTTTAACAGAGGTAGAGAAGTTGGAGTCGCTGGAGCTGGACTGGAAGACCCGGCTCTGGGAAAAGGCAAGACAAAAGAAGAGTCTGGTGCCCTATCCGATCAGGAGAGTTATGCGCTGGATGTTTTGGACTTGCCTTAGTACAGGGCGGAAGATTTACCGTGCGGTGAAGCGTTAAAGAACCAGGCTGTTTTGATCATGAAAGAAAAACTGCGAGAGCTATTGCCAGAGTCTTTGAAAAGCATATTGCGACCCTGGGTAAATCGCTATCGAAAGCTTCGCCAAGGCACTCCGACTCAAGTTGAAGAGGTGGGAAGTCAAAAGACCAATTACTCCGGCGACGAATTGGCGAATGGTTTGAATCGCGAGAAGAAGGCGCGCCTGGATGAAGGCGAACTGATTCGGAGTTACTTTTCTACGACGTCCCGAAAAGGTGATTCGGGCATTCCGCTGTGCATCGATGTGGGAGCTCACTATGGAAGTAGTGCCAGACCTCTTCTTGAGGAAGGATGGAGGGTAGTAGCATTCGAGCCCGATGAGAAGAATAGAGAAAAGCTCAATGGAAGCCTGAAGAGTTACATACCAGAGAAGCTCGTCATCGAAGAATTGGCTGTCTCGGATGAAGAGGCTGACAATGTGAGCTTCTTTCGCTCAGAAGTCAGTACAGGAATCAGCGGTCTGAGTTCATTTCACGAAAGCCACACTTCAGCAGGATCAGTTTCGACTACGACGTTGGCGACCTATGCTGCGCAGCATTCCATTGGAGCTGTCGATTTTTTGAAGATCGACACCGAGGGTTTTGATTTTCATGTGCTTCGAGGCGTTCCCTGGTCGGATTGGAAGCCCGGGGTGATTCTTTGTGAGTTTGAGGATCGAAAGACCTTGCCGCTTGGATACGGTTGGAAAGAAATGGCTGAGTTTCTCATTGGGAAAGGGTATGAGATCTGGGTCAGCGAGTGGCACCCCATCACCGAATACGGAAAAGCACATGATTGGAACCGTATGTTTCAATTTCCAGGTGAGTTATCAGATTCTGACGCCTGGGGAAACCTCCTGGCATTTCAGGATTCCGTCGATCCAAAGACAATGGAATCCCTGCTCAACACTCATCTTAATCTATTCGGGGAGTAGAATGAGTTGAGTCCGGGAATGCCGGAAAAGTTCGGAGTGAATCAGCCTGCTGTGGGCGGCCCGCAAACCTGAGTGATTTGAACACCTCGCGTTGAGCTTGCGAGAGAATCTTTTGAGACCAAATCCGATATATGAATAGCTATTTCACCTTTTGAACCATGAAGAAGAACTCCCACTATGAATCCAGGGTGCTGTCATGCCTGAGGAATGGAAAGCCTGCTATTGGCAGTTGGATCAATACGTCCAGCCCCATTGTAGGTGAATTGATGGCCGGATGCGGCTTCGACTTTCTAACCGTCGATGTCGAGCATTCGCCTGCTGGAGTCGGAGAGACCCAGTCGATTTTTCAAGCGGTTCGAAGCGGAAACCCTGATTGCGATTGTCTGGTTCGTCTTCATGGAGTGGACTATTCCCATGTGAAGCGCTTTCTGGATTCCGGAGCTAACGGGGTCATTGCTCCGCTGGTGGAAACCCGGGAAGATGTCGAGACTCTGGTAGCTGCGACCAAGTATCCGCCGGTGGGCCGAAGAGGAGTAGGTTTCTGTCGTGCCAGCCGCTACGGATTGAACATCATCGACTATGTTGAAAATGTGAATGATCAGATGTTGCTCGCATTGCAGATTGAGTCAGCGACGGCAGTCGAGAAAATTGATGATCTACTTTCGGTAGATGGCGTCGATGCGGTATTTCTCGGACCTTATGACCTCAGCGCATCGCTCGGAGTGACGGCACAGTTTGATCACCCCGCTTATATCGAAGCAAGAGACAAGGTTCTTGAAGCCTGCAAAAAACACGGGATCGCCGCAGGTATCCACGTGGTCCAGCCTGACCCGGCTGAACTGCTCGAGCGAGAGAAGGAAGGATACCAGTTGCTGGCTTACAGTCTTGATATCACGATGCTGACTAAGGCTTGTTCGGAAGGACTTGAGACAATCCGGGCAGGAATCTCCTGAGCCAAAATTCGTATTTTTTATGATCGTCAGCAAAGAAAACGGAGTAGATCGGAAAGCGCTGATTCAGGCCTTTCCCTGGATCGGTAAGTGTCTCGAATGGGCGGCTTCGGCCCCCGCGTGGTCTGAAGAGAATGAAGCGGTCACAGAGGGGATCTATGTGAAGAAAGTCGCTTATGAGACACATGATCCCTCAGAGTGTCGCTTCGAGAACCACCGTAAGGAACTGGATTTGCAACTGATCATCGAGGGAGGAGAGGTAATTGAGTTGCTGGCTCCAGCTCAGGTTGAAAAGGATGAAGGGTATCAAGTTGATGGAGATGTTGAGTTCTATCATTCATCCGATGCGGTTGCGACACGCCTGCCTCTCAAGGCTGGAGACTTTGCGGTATTCTTTCCGGATGATGTTCATTGTTGCGGGTGGACGCGGGAAGGTGTAGCGACGGTTCGCAAGTACGTGTTCAAAATTGACCGTGAGCACTGGAACTTGGTCTGAAACGAAGAATTAGTTCACGGGAGGAAGAATAAGATGTCGATTGTCGCCCTTTTGCCAATGAAGGCCCACAGTTCCCGAGTGCCCGGGAAGAACTTCAGAATGTTCGCGGGGAAACCACTGTTCCGGTGGATTCTGGATACGCTTCTGGAGTTGAATGAAATTGATCGGGTAGTGATCAATACGGATGCGAGAAGTAATCTTGAGGAAGCAGGGTTAAAGGAAGAGGGGAAAGTGTTGATTCGTGATCGTCCCGAAATCCTTTGTGGGGACGAAGTAAGCATGAATCTGATCATTGGTGACGACCTTGAAAACGTTCCGGCTGAAACCTACTTGATGACGCATACAACAAATCCACTTATAAGCGCGGCCACTATTCGGAGAGCGATAAGCACTTATGAAAAGGGAGTGAAGGCGGGAAAAGACAGCTTGTTTTCGGCGAACAAGCTGCAGACTCGATTTTATCGTGAAGATTGCAGCCCTGTGAATCATGACCCTGAAGACTTGATCCCGACGCAAGATCTCGAACCTTGGTATGAAGAAAATTCCTGCCTTTACATATTTAATAGCGAGAGTTTTACGCGGACGAATGCACGTATTGGCGAGCGACCGGCGCTTTTTGAAACTCCCCGTCTGGAATCCGCTGATATCGATAACAAGGTTGAGTGGCATCAGGCTGAAATTATGGCATTAAGCCGACTTGTTTTCGAAAGTCACTCCAGTTTTGACGAGTAAGAAATATGAATTTATCGGCTAACTGCTGTTTCTGTGGGTTGAGGTGAGATGACAAGGTAATAGCGCATGTTGGCCATGACGAAATTTGGTGAATTATGATTTCTCCACAAAACTGTAAGGATACGATTTGCCGTAAATCCGCGCGTATGATTCGTCGCTCGGCAAAGCGTCGTGAGGTCGCGAAAAGGGCCAAAGCTATTCGATCTGGCCGGAGCGAGATGCCGGTGCTGGTCTATCAAATGGGAAAAGTTGGGTCATCAACAATTTCGTTCTCGATGAGAACTGCGGGGATTGAGTGTGAGCATGTCCACCGTGTTCTTCCGGAGACAATCAAGGCTGTGCGAAAACAACATTTGCAGAGAGGAGTCGAACCGAAAGACGAGCGGGTTGGCCTCGCAATTGGGAGAAGACTCCGTGAAAGTAATGAGCCGGTTAGGATCATCACTATGGTGCGAGAGCCCATTAGCCGGAATATTTCTGCCTATTTTCAGAACCTTAGTGAATTTTTCGTTGGTGAGGAACTGAATTCGATTCGTGTCGATGGAGCAATCGAAACATTTCTTGAAGAATATCCTCACCAGACTCCGGTCAAATGGTTTGATGACGAGTTTGAGACGGCGACGGGGCTGAGTGTCTATCGAGGCGGTTTTGATTTTGAGAAGGGCTACGAAATTTTCACTGAGGGAAAATATTCCGTGCTCTGCCTGCGTGTTGAAGAGCCGGATGAGACGAAACAGATTGCTCTTGAAGAGTTTCTTGGTCGCAAAGATATCATTTTAACATCCGCGAACGTCGCTAACCAGAAAGCGTACGCAGATCTCTATCGCGAGTTCAAGAATCAGGTGGTCCTTCCCGAGGAGTATATCGACAACCTGCTTCAATCGAAATATGCGACTTACTTCTACTCGGGCAAGGAACTTGAGAGAATCCGTGAAGGGTGGTCGAAAAACCGGCGCCAGCCGGTGATGGAGTACATCGCTCGCTGTGAGTGATGAGCCCGGCCATTGCTTGCCGTTTGATATTGATATTTTGAGCTGCGGGCAATTCCTATAATTCCAGAATGAGTGTTTTCGATGAGCTCCGAGATTCGCCTGAAGGCAGAGCACTGCGTGACTTGGTCAGAGCCATTGCCGTGCGAGTGACGGGAAAATCCAGCGTATCGCTTCGGTCGGGGCTGGGGAAAGTCTCGCCGCTGGGTAAGTTTGATGATGCTCACAAGGATGAGGATTGTTTCCTTATTGGGAATGGGCCTTCGCTCAATCAGACAGATCTTTCCCAGTTGAGAGGGAAGCACGTCTTTGGGTTGAATAAAATTTACCTGATGTTTGAGAAGTGCCCTATAGATCTCAGCTATCTCGTGGCGGTAAATCCATATGTGATTGAGCAATCTGTTTCCACCTACCGTGAAATGGATGTGCCTGTTTTTATGCCGAAAACCCGTGCAATCAGTGCTGGATTGACCGGTAAAAACCATTTTGGTATTCGAATTGAAGGTGGGTTTAGTTTCGGCGAGCACATGACATCGACATTCGCTGAGGGGGCTACGGTAACCTTCACCGCTATGCAACTCGCGTTTGCGATGGGCTTCAAGCGAGTGTTCTTAATTGGGGTGGATCATTCGTTTAAGCAGGAAGGTAAACCTAACGAAGCGCAAAAAATGACCGGGGATGATCCAAATCACTTTCACCCCGACTATTTCAAGGGCGTTCAATGGCAGTTGGCTGACATTGAAGGGTCGGAGATAGCCTACCAAATTGCCCGCTATGTTTATCACCGAGAGGGGCGGCAAATTATTGATGCAACCGTAGGAGGGAAGTTGGATCTCTTTCCCAAGGTCGATTACAGTGAGGCGGTGGCCATGTGCGAAGACCGGAAGCGTGATCCGGTTCGACCGTGATTGAATTAACCCGGTAAGCCGGGGCCTCGTCAGATTAATTCATGAGTCGCGATTGTGATTCGAATATCTCGGAGAGTAGCAGCGGGAGACGGGTGTGCCTGGTGGCTCTCCCAAAACCCTTCATTGGAGAAACTGCCGATCTTCAGGAAACGGCCTTAAAGTCGTGGCAGGAAATTGATGGATTGGATATCCTCCTGGTTGGTAATGAGTCGGACCTTGCCACCATTCCGGAGGGATATGATGTAAAGACCCGGTTTATTTCTCCAGTTGAGGATCATCGTCGCGACAGTGTCTTGCCCTACTTTTCTCAAGTGCTGGATACGGTCCCTGCCGAGTCCGACTATGATACCATCGTCTACCTCAATGCAGATATTGTGTTGCCTCGAGATTTCGTGGATCGGCTCCAACTTTCGGAAGTACATCGCGAATGCGGCCGGGGCTTCCTGATTACCGGACGAAGGATTGAAATGCAGGAGGGTGTGTCCTTTGCTCGAGGTAGTGATTTTTATCCGTTTCTCTCGGAGAATATGAATAGTTGGAATGTTGGTCGTTTCGATCACATGGACTATTTTGTGTTTAAACGTGGTATTTTCAGCGAATTGCCACCTTTGATCGTGGGCCGCGGAGCCTATGATAACGCGTTGGTCGCCTATTGCCTCCGAGGGAGGGTTCCCGTGATTGATGCCTCAGAAGGTCTTCCAGTGATCCATCCATTCCACGGGCATGGTCACCAGAAAGGTGGCAAAAAGGAGGTCTATGATGGAAATGATGCGATGTTGAATCGTAAGCGCCACGATATCATTCACAGCCCACCGACTTTGTTCGAAGCAGGCCTGATTCTAGGGGAGAAGGGGCTTCGACGAAATCGCTGGCGGGGAGGAATCCTGCGCCGGTGGGAAGCGGCTCTTCGCTATGTTTACAAGTTAAAGCTGCTGAGCTACGCGTTGCGAGTGCCTGCAAGATTGCTTGATCTGGAGATGTCGGCCGAAGAAAAGGAACAACGCCGTATCACCGGGAAATATTATGAAATGCTGCAGCGCATTTCAGCTGGTTGAATGCAAGAAACTCCACCGGTTTTACTTTTACTGTTTAATCGACCTGATCTCGCCGAAAAGGTCTTTGAGCGGGTTCGAGAGGCGCGTCCTGCGCGCCTTTTTATTTCTGTGGACGGGGCGAGAGCAGATCGAGAGGAGAAAGACCTGGTCGATCAGAACAGGGCATTAGCGAATAAGGTGGATTGGCCTTGTGAAGTCGAAACTCGGTTTCATGAAACCAACCAGGGGTGTGGAACAGCGGTGAGCGGTGCCATTACCTGGTTCTTCAGTCATGTAGAGTCAGGAGTTATTCTGGAGGACGATTGCCTTCCCGAGGCTTCGTTTTTTCCTTTCTGCGCGGAACTGCTGGATCGCTTCGCGGGTGATGAGTCGGTCATGATGATCAACGGAACTTCATATATCCCGACGGAGATTCGTCCTGAAGAGTCCTATTACTTTTCGATGTTTGACCAGGTTTGGGGATGGGCCAGTTGGAGAAGGGCCTGGAATCAATATGATTTTACGATGCCGCAATGGCCGAAGCATCCCAATGTCCAGGCTAGCCTTAAGGAGTTAAGTCTGCTCAACCGCCTCGCGAGGAGCCGATTCTTAAATCGTTTGAAGGCCGGTGAAATTGATACGTGGGACTTCCAGTGGGAAATTGCAATCTGGGCAAATCTCGGGAAGGTGATAACGCCGCGAATGAATTTGATTTCAAATCTTGGGTTTGATGGTCGGGCGACTCATACCTCCAAGGGTGATGATGGGCGGGCAGAGAGGGAGACAGGAGAGGTGACGTTTCCGCTAAAGCATCCGGATAACGTCGAGGTTGATCAGAAACTCGACCGATGGTTGCAAGCCAACTACATGGTTTCCCCGGCGGTGGTAATGCAGGCAGCCTGGCGCCGAATCCGAAGAGTTCTGGGAGGAAAGTGATGAAGTGCGTTGGGATTAATGCTCTCTGTATTGTGCCCGGAAGAAATCGAGGGGTTCAGACCTACCTGGAAGAGTTGATTCGTGAACTGGTGAAATCTGGAAAGTTTCGTCTCAAGGTATTTGTTAGTCAGGTGAATCGTGATCACTTTGCTGCCATCGAGGGAATCGAGTTAGTGGAATGTCCGGTGGAAGGTAACAACCGTGCGACCCGCGTGCTGTATGAACAATTACGCTTTCAGTCTTTGGCAAAGAAAGAGGGGTGTGATCTGCTTTTTTTTCCGGGGTATCTTGGCCCTTTGAGGAAGACGATGCCATTTGTCCTGACCGTGCATGACATGCAGTTTCGTGACATACCGGAGGGCTTCAGCCCGCTGTTTAGGGGGATCTACGATTTGATCGTTCCCGGAGCGTTGAGGAACGCTGATCGGGTGTTGACCGTTTCAGAGTTTTCCAAGACAAGGGTTTGTCATCACGTCGATATCCCTCCCGACAAGGTTCTGGTGTCCCACCTCAGCGGAAGAGATTCCGCTGCTGCTGACGAGGTCTTAGAGCTGTCTTCCGGGGACCGTGAGATTCTGGACACGGTTGAAAATGATGACAGGCCCTATCTCATATCAGTATCGAGCTCGTTTCTGCACAAGAATATAGATGGACTCGCCGATGCCTTCAAACGCCTGAATACTGAAGGTAAGTATCGACTGCTGCTTGTTGGTGTCGAGAGGGACGATGATGATGATTCAATTATATCCACGGGCTATGTGTCTACGGAACTGCGAGATGCCCTCTATCGCGGAGCTGTCGGGTATGTCTTCGCCTCGCGTTATGAGGGCTTTGGTCTTCCTTTGCTAGAAGCAATGGCAATGGGAGTTCCGGTAGTCTCTTCCAACGCCGGATCACTTCCCGAAGTTGGCGGCGATGCTTGCCTTTATTTTGATCCTGATCAACCAGAAGAGATGATCGAAGCCATGCGGTATCTGCTTCTTGATAAAGATCTCAGGAAGCAACTGCGAGAGGCGGGTAAAGAGCGAGTGAAGAAATTCAGCTGGGCCAGTACCGCCGCGACTACTGAGAGAGCTTTTACAGAAGCACTCAGGCTTTAGGTTGAAGCCGATGGAAACCCCGACCAACAAAACCTTGATCTCTGTCGTTACAGCTACTTTCAACTCAGCCTCAACGATCGCTGACACTCTCGAGTCAATCGACGGACAAACCTGCCGGGACTACGAGCATTGGATTATCGATGGTGCGTCCAAGGATGATACACTTAAAGTTGCCTCATCATTTGCATCCGATCGAAGGCACGTTCTGTCTGAGCCGGATGATGGAGTTTATGACGGGATGAATCGGGGTATCGCTGCGAGTAGGGGCGATGTGATTGGATTCTTGAACGCCGATGATTTCTATGAGTCAGATGAGGTGCTCGGGTTAGTTACCCGTGCGTTTGAGGATTCGTCGATCGACGTGGTCTACGGAAATTTGAGATACGTCGACAGTGCAGATACGGCAAAGGTCATCAGAGACTGGGCCTCGGAACCTTTTCGGGCGGGGATGTTTCGCTTCGGCTGGATGCCTCCTCACCCGACCGTTTATGCGCGCAGGAAAGTGTTCGAGGAAGTGGGCGTTTTTGATCAGTCTTTTTCCATTTGCGCTGACTGGGAATGGTTGTTTCGGGTTTTTGAATTGGGTGGATATAAGACCTGCCACATGGACCGCTATTTTGTCAGAATGCGAGTCGGCGGTGTCTCCAACAGCTCCGCATCCAATGTGCTGAGGAGCAATCGGGAGGCAATGAAGGCCTTTCGAAAACACGGTCAAAGTTTTCCCATTGGTTTTTTTCCGGGAAAAGTGATTCATCGAGGTAAGCAGTTCCTGCAGCGAAAGGCGTCGGGATCATGAGGGTTCTTGTGACAGGGGCGAACGGTTTTGTCGGGCGTCACTTGTGCGAGGCTCTCGAGGAAGCCGGGCATGAGGTGGTTCCGTGTCTGAGGAGAAATGCAGAAACGCCGCCGCAGGATGGCAGTCGGTATCTTGAGTCCGGAGGTAATTGGGGGGAATTACTTGAGGGGATTGATGCGGTGGTTCATACCGCGGGGGTTGCCCATCAAGCCGGTAAAGACGCAGACGAGCTTCGACGGGCATTTCAAGAGGGTAATTGTGATTTGACCACGTCGCTGTCAAAGGCGGTGGAAAAGTCAAAAGTGGATAGTCTCATCCATATCAGCAGCATTGCGGCCGCCGGATATACGCGCTTCCCTGATGGGAAAGGCTTGGGAGAAATTAATGCCGTGGAGCCCAGTGGCGATTACGGTCGGTCGAAACGGAATTGTGAATCTGCTGTGGTGGCGATTAAAGACTCCGGAAAGTTAGGAGTGAATCTTCGTCCGCCTCTGATCTATGGGAAAGGAGCAAGAGGGAATTGGCCGAAGTTGTTGAAGTTGGCGAGAAGTCGAATGCTTCTACCTTTTGGCTCGATAAAAAATCGCAGGTCATTCCTCGGAATTGGAAACCTGAGCGAGTTGGTTGGTGTGATCCTTGCGAGTGGTGCGGACTCTGATCTAAGTGGAACCTATCATGTGGCCGATTCTGATGTTGTATCACTCAGGGATGTTATCACTTCCTTACGTGAGGCTGAGGGGCGGGGACCAGGCATGATAGGGTTTCCCGTAAGTGTATTTCGAGTGGGTCTGAAACTGATGGGTAAGGAAGCCATGAGCGATGGATTGTTTGCTGATCTTGTCCTCGATACTGAGAAGGTCAGGAAGGCGTTCTCTTGGGACCCCTCGATGGGGACGCTTGATGGAATGAAACGTAGCGTGGAGACGGGGAGAATTGCATGATGAAAGTCCTTTTCGACAGACTCTGCGCGCTCTTCGGGTTGGTCTTTGCCGCACCTCTCATGCTGATACTGATTCCGGTGATTCGCCTTAATTCACGCGGACCTGCAGTCTTTCGTCAGACCCGGGTGGGGAAGGGTGGAGAGGAGTTCACCTGCCTTAAGCTGCGAACCATGAAGCAGAATACGCGTCAGGCTGGAACTCACGAGATCTCCGAAGCGTCGGTGACGGGGATCGGGAAGTTCCTCAGAAAAACCAAACTGGATGAACTGCCTCAATTGCTCAATGTGTTGAGAGGGGAGATGAGCTTGGTAGGTCCACGTCCGTGCTTGCCGGTGCAGGATGAATTGGTGAAAGAGCGCAAAGCAAGGAGGGTCCTGAACATACTTCCGGGTATTACGGGGCTGGCACAGGTCAAGGGTATTGATATGTCGGACCCTGTTCGTCTCGCGGAGTGCGATGAATTGTATCTTTCCAGGATGTCTTTTTTATATGATCTTTCGCTGATTTGGTACACTCTTTTGGGGGCTGGCAGGGAAGACCGAGTCAGTTCGGAGGAATCTATTGATTGAACCGTGATCAATACCTGCCGTTGATGATTGAGAGTCCCAATTCGGAAATTGGGACTTTTTTTTCCCGATTTCCGCCCCCCACGAACCGTATGAGGCTTAGATTTAGACAAATTGAAGAAAGCATCTTCATCCGAAGATTGCTGGCCTTCATTTTTCATCTCATCGGAATCTTCGGTGCTTATTATCTCGCCTTTCAGTTGCGTTTTGACTTCGCTGTCGAGGACTGGCGTTGGGAAATATTCTGGCAGACCGTGCCCTGGGCAGTCAGTGCCAATATGCTTTGTGTGTTTGTCTTTGGGCTCTACCAGGGCCTGTGGCGATTCTTTACGCTCAATGACTGCATTGTAACCGCAGCCGCTCTTTCGGTAGGAACGATCGCTACGGCCGGAGCGGTTTTTGTCGTCCGCGACTATTCGTTCGAGCTCTATCCAAGATCGGTTCTATTCATATCATTTTTGCTTTTCCTCTTTTGGGAAATCGGGGGAAGAGGTTTTGTGAGACTGTCGCGGGAGTCGCTGCAAAGTCGCAATCGAGACCCTTCCAGTAATCTCAAGCGATTGCTCTTGATCGGGGACCCTCAGGAAGCTGACGTTCTTCTCAGGAGTGTTCAACATTCCGGTGAGCTGGGGCGAGTGGTGGGGATTGTGTCAGAGCACAAGAAGCACGCGGGTTCGAAGCTTCGAGGCGTCAGGATCAGCACGGGGCTTGATTCCGCTGCTGCACTCGTGAAGGACCTGAGTGTTTCAACCCTGATATTCCTGCCGCCTTGTACGCGTCCACGGAAAATCCGAAAGGTGATCGACAAATTGTCGGCCGAAAAGCTTGTTTGCAACTACCAAGTGATTCCATCGATGGATGAGCTCGCATCGGGTAGGCTCAATGTGAGTTCTATCAGGAAGGTGGCGATCGAGGATTTACTTCCTCGTGTTCCCTACCGAATTGAGATGGACAAAATCAGTCATTCCATCTGCGGTAAGAAAATTCTCGTCACTGGAGCTGGTGGAAGTATCGGATCTGAAATTTGTGTCCAACTGCTCAAGTTCAAGCCAGATACGCTGGTTCTTTATGAAATCAGCGAGTTCCAACTTTTCAAAACGGAGCGCGAACTGTTGGGAGCTGCTAAGGAAGCGGGAGTTAGAATTATTGCCTGCACTGGTGATGTGAAGAACGCCAACCAGTTGAAGGCCGCTATTCGCAATGCCGGGGGCATTGATATTTTCTACCATGCGGCGGCCTACAAGCACGTCGATTTGATGGAGAGGAATGCGATTACCTGCTTCCAAAACAACGTGATTGGAAGTCACGTGGCAGCCACCGTGGCTGAAGAGGAAGGGGTGGATCATTTCGTTTTGATTTCCACTGACAAGGCGGTTCGCCCAACCAGCCTGATGGGGGCAAGTAAGCGGTTGGCGGAACGTCTTCTCATCGAACGCGAAAAATGTGGCACCTCATTTCGCGCCGTTCGCTTCGGTAATGTCCTGGGGAGTAACGGCAGCGTGGTTCCTATCTTCCGATCCCAGATCGAGAAAGGTGGTCCGGTGACGGTTACCAGTCGTGGGGTGACGCGATTCTTTATGACGATCCCCGAAGCTGTAGAGCTGGTTCTGGCTGCTGGGGCTATCGAAGAAGACAGGAGGATTTTTGTCCTGGAAATGGGCGAGGCGGTAAGGATCGACGAAATGGCCCGGAGGATGATCGAGTTGTCCGGCCTGATTCCTGATGTCGACATCCCCATTGTCTACACAGGTCTGAAGTCCGGGGAAAAGGAATACGAAGAGCTCCTGACGGACGATGAGAATGTGGTCAGGACAGACTTGGATCGAATTTGGGTCGTGGCTAAAGATGCTCCCGGTGACTTGGAGCCTGTCAATATTGGGCGTCTGCTCGAATTGATCGACGAAGAGGATGAGGAGGGGATTCGGATTTACGCCCACTCATTGATCCGGGGTTCGATGTTAAATTCTGGAATCGACTGTGCAGTCTGATTCGTTTGGAGCTGCAGAAGAATTAGATGAATCGCTTGAAATTAGGGGAATTTGAATGGGCATCGCTTGTCGTAGTCGGATTGCTGGTGATGGCGATGATGTTCAACTACCCGGCGATGAATATCATGTCTGTAGCAGGCATTCTTCTGGGCGTGGTTGCTCTCGCGATGAGTGGTCCTGTTAGGAGCGTGTGTGGCGAAACGTTCCCGCTTCGATTTCGATTGGTAGTAATTGCCTACATCGTCGTTTTCCTGCTTACGCTAGTCTTTTCTCCGATCGAACCGTTTGATTCAGATTCCGCCCGGGAGCTAAAGTGGGTGGCTCTCTTTCTGTTGCTGCCTCCAGTTGTGGTTGCTATGCATTTCTTCAGCGGAGTTGAAATCATGGACACGCGTCAGGCCACCTGGCTTAAAATTGTCCGCTACGGATTTCTTGGGGTTCTGATTGCTTCGACGGCTTATGCTGGCTTCCGATACGTTACGGGAATTGATTACCTCAGGGAGTTGCGTACCGGAGAGGACCTTGATTGGCGGCGCGGTAGCGGTTTTTTCCGTAACCCGATCGTCTTTTCTCACATGTTCGGAGGGGTGTTTGTAGCCTGTTTTTCGACGATTGCTCTTTGGGGCCGTTCTAGATATCGAATCAGCATGGGATTGGTCCTTCTGCTATCGATGACCTGCTTGTTCCTGAGCCTCTCGAGAGGTAGCTGGTTGGCTGCCCTTTTAATAGTTCCGTTCTGGATTTTGCTTTTGGAAAAGAAGTGGCGTCGTGCTGGAATCGGAGTGGCTTTCGTCGGAGGCGTAATCGCTCTGGTTGCATTGCTTACCTCGGATAGTGCCATGTCGAGGATTCGCGAGGGCGTAGACTTTCAATCGGAAAGCGTTAGATTGAGGCTTGAGGTATGGAAGGCATCTTCTGAAATACTCAAAGATTATCCGATGGGGATTGGATTCTCTAACGCGATGGCCATTTATCCCGAGTATTACAAAGAACTCGGGATTGTGCAGGGCGATCACAAGCTGTTCCATGCTCACAATGAGTTTTTTGAAGTGTTACTCGGAACGGGAGTAATTGGTTTTGCGATCTACATGACCCTCTCAGTGGGGTTTCTTTTTTTGACGTGGGGACTCGTCCGCCATTACCAGAGAGAGAATGACAGGTGGCGTGAAGGACTGGCAATGGCCAGCTTTTGCGTCCAGGTTTTCATCAGTGCCTGTGCGATGACAGACCAGATTCCAACACCGACGCGGATCTTCCTGGTGGTTTGTTGGATTGTTGCACTGGTTCTCTGGCGAGAGAAAACACTGGAAGGAGAGACTGCTTGGTTAGAGATCAGGCGACGCGCCACTCAAGATTGATCAGGCTTAATCACCACGGCGACCATCGACTCTGATGAAAGGAACTCTTTCGCGAGTGCATTCACCTCATCGACAGTGATGTTCTTGTAGTCGTCGACGAATGAGCGAGACCAGTCGAGCCGCTCAGGATATTCCTGACTTGATTCGAGAACACTGCCCATCCAGTAGCGATTGGTTCGGCGCATTTCCTCGATGGATGTGACCTGCGGTTTTTTGGCCCGATCCAATTCGTCCTCAGTAATGCTTTCACCGGTTGCGAGATCATCCGCAATCTGGGCCACCACCTGAGTCACGGCTTCGGCCTGATCAGGAGCCACTGTTACAGAGGCAAAAAGGTATCCGTAGTCAGTCCAGGTATCACTTGGGAGGTTGTGAGCAAAAGGGCTGTAAGCATCGCCAAGTTCCTCGCGAATTTTGACTCGAAGTCGATCGTCCATGATAGCGGAGAGCATGCTGAGACGACGGGTTTTCTCAATGTCGTAGATGTCGATGGTTGGCCAGTGGATGACGGCCATCGCTTTCGGGATTTCCGACTCAAACGTAAACACTTTCGACCCCGCTTCGGGGAAGGAAACCAGACGCTCTTCAGAGTAGTCTGGTTTTTTCGCGTTCCGCTCGGGGAGATTGCCGAAGGTGGAAGCCACCAGGTCGATGGCTTCGTCGAGATCAAAGCTGCCCACGATGGAGATCTCGAGGTAGGCGGTTGCGAGCTCCGGTGTCAGCCACTCTCTTGCCTGTGAAGTCGTCAGCGCTTCGAGGTCGGCCCTGGCAGGAAAGCCAAAACGGGTGTCCCCGGAATGAAGATACTTTGCCACTTCGTTCTGGGCAAACCCGCCCGGAGTGTGGTTGAGCTGCTGGTAGATGTAGTCGAGCGCTTTCCGAAACTCCAGGGCAGCTTCCTCGCGATAGCCTGCGTTGGTCAGGTAGGCGCGCATGAGGGTCAGTTGAGCTCCGAGATCTTTCGGGGTTGTCTGCCCGGAAAGGGTGAAGGCATCGTCGTCGATTCCAAATGAGGAGCTCACCGACTCTCCCGCAAAAATCTGTTTCAGTTCGTCATGGCTGTGAGCCTCGAGGCCGCCCTTGTTGAAAACGCTGGAGGCAAAGAAGCTGAGACCGGGGCTTGGTTCAGTGATGCGACCGGATCCTATACGGGCTTTCACGTAAACCGTTTCGTCTTCGAAATCAGTCACCTTGAAATTGGCGCGCACGTTATTGGCGAATTTGATCTGGGTGACGGCAACGTCCTCGATATCGATGCGTTCGGCGATTTCGCCGCCATCGGGAAGTTCGCTGTAGGCGAAGGCGGCGACTTCCTTGTCCTTAGGCGCTGTCACAGCAACTTGACCGCTCTCTTCGTAAACGCCTCGAATCGCGGCGATGGCGTCTTCGACTTCGGCATTGCCCGAGAGCATGAGCATGGTGTCTTCGGCATTTTCCCAAAGCTCGCGCAGTGAGTCACGGGTGGATTCCGTAGTGACGGAATCGAGCGCTTCTTTGACGCGGGGGAGATCGTCAGCCGGGCTGGTGAAGATCCGGCGTGAACCGATTCGGCGTGCGATCTCGTTGGCGAGGTCTCGCGACTTTCGGGTTCCCATCTGCTTGGCGGCTTCCTCGTAGAGGCGACCAATTACGGCTTTGGTTTCGGCGAGCTCGGAATCAGTGAATCCGTGCTCGAGGGCACGTCGCAGTTCCTGCTCGATCAAAGTGAGTGCTTCTTTCCAGTCCTCCGGTTTGCAATCGGCGTCGATGGAGGAGTAGAGAGCAAAGCCAAGGTCGTAAAAGTCTCCCGCATGCATCGTCGCGGAACTGATAGGGGAACCTTCTTCCTTGGCGAGGCGCTCGAGTCGGCGGTTAACCATGCGGGCAGCCACCATGCGCTGGAGGTCTTCTAGGCGACGTTGTTTGTTGTCCGGCGGTGAGATTCGAGTCTTGAGTGCTTCGATCGATACGGAGGTCTCACCGGCTTCGTTCTCGTAATAATGGTGAACGTCAAACTCGCGCTTGGCGATGTTCCCCATTTTTGGATCCGGGCGCTTTTCGCGGGCCTCCATTGACTCGAAATGCTCGCGAATAACCTTCTCGGTTTCCGCGGCGTCGATGTCGCCGACCACGATGATCGCCATGCGGTTGGCCGTGTACCAATTCTCATAGAACTCGACGAAGCGCTCGCGGGGAGCGTTCATGATGACTTCTTCTGTGCCGATGGGAAGGCGGGTGCTGACTCGATGCTCCGGAAGCGCAAACTTGATCTGCTCAACGAAGGTGCGCCAGCTGACCGAGTCGCGAGTGCGTTTTTCACTGAGGATGATGCCTCGCTCATCTTCAATTTCGTCCGGAAGGAGCAGCATGCCGTCCGCATAGTCGCGAAGCAGGCCCATGCCTTCATCGATCATTTCTGCCTCGGTGTTAGGAAGCTCCAGCTTGTAAACGGTTTCGTTAAATGAGGTGTGCGCATTGGTGTGGTTTCCGAATCCCATTCCGAGGCGCTGGAAATACTCCACCATCTCTCCGGCCGGGAAGTTGGTGGTTCCGTTGAAGGCCATGTGCTCGAGAAAGTGAGCCAAACCCTGCTGATCTTCGTTTTCCATGAGGGACCCGGTATCGACGTAGAGTCGCATGCTGACCCGGTTCGGCGGCTCGGCATTCGGAAGAATGGCGTAGCGAAGTCCGTTATCGAGAACTCCCCAGGTCACAGCGGAGTCGGGTTGGATGTCGCTATCTTCCTGGGGAAGTGGAATCGGGTCGTTCTGGGCCAGGACGGGCAGGGCAACCAGTGCTGCAAGCACGGCAATCAGACAGGTGTGGATTCGGGGGATCATAATAAGGAAGCGATACAGGGGGAGGATGTTTGTTTGAAGGGAAGTGAAATGAATCAAAGGCTTTCAGGCAACTGGTTGAAGGTCACGCAATCGGAGTAGCTTACGCCGCTGCCGCCGAAAATGTCGAGGGCGCTGCCAATGGTGAGGTCGACCGCTCCGCCGCTGATTTGGTCGACCCGCTTCAGGTCTTCGAGGGAAGAAGCTCCTCCGGCGTAGGTGACAGGTTTTCTGCCCCATTTTCCGAGCAGGGCGACGAGCTCTTCGTCGATCCCTTCGCACTTTCCCTCGACATCTGCTGCGTGGATAAGGAATTCATCACAGGAAGCGGCGAGTTGATCGAGGGTTTCCAGGGTCACCGGCATATCGGTGATCGTCTGCCAGCGATTCATCGCTACGACCCAGCCGTTGTCTCTGCGCCGACAGCTCAGATCAATGACGAGGCGATCAGGGCCGGTTTCAGCCAACAGGGCCTGAAGGCGGTCTTCCCGGAACCTGGCGCTTTCATCGAAGAGGAAGGAAGTGGCAATGAGATGAGAGGCTCCGGCCTCGAGCCATTCGGCTGCATTTTCATTCGTAATCCCGCCGCCCAGCTGGAGGCCGCCGGGATAGGCGGAGAGCGCAGCGCGAGCCGATTCGTCGTTGCCGGGACCGAGCTTGATGACATGACCACCGGTGAGTTTGTCCTCGGCGTATTTCGAAGCAAACCAGGCCGGGCTCTGGTCACTGGTGAAATTGGTTTTCAGTTCTTCGGAGGAAGAATCGAGGGTGCCACCAACAATCTGTTTCACTTTGCCATCGTGAAGATCAATGCAGGGGCGAAATCGTGTTCCTCGGCGCATAAAAGGGGAGGCGGAAAATTACCTCAAAGTCATCATTATGCGACGCAGAAAAAGTCTTTTCCTTCCGTGAAAGAGCAATTTGAGACCAGTTCGCGGATCCGGTCGCGGGCGCCCTCCTGTCCAACGGCTCCGAGGGCGACGGCATGGCCGGCAAAGTTCGGCAACTCTGCGGATCCGAGAACCGGAATGCCGGCGATTCGATTTCCGATTTGGCGTTCGTTGACTTCGAAGAAGGCGTGAATGGTGACTCCCGCGGCTCGGAGCAGACGGGCCATTTCTTTGCCAACAGGACCGGCGCCACAAATGACCACCCCGAGTTGAACGACGGCCGGCAGGCGTTCCAGAAAATGGACTTTGGCGGCCTGGAAACGGGACAAATCGTAGCGGCTTAAGTTTCGAGTCGCCCGGGAGTCACTATCATACCAGTCGAGGAGCTTTTCGTTGACCTTGGCGATGCGATAGCCGTTTTCAAGGAGCCTGAGCCAGAAATCATAGTCCTCCGCCCAGACCGGATCCTGATACCCGCCGAGTGATTCCATCACAGAGCGCCTCACCATGGCCGTCGGGTTGGGCACTGGGCTGTCGACATAGCGCTGCACGAAAATTTCCTCGTGAGTGACCACGGAATTTACCCAGTCTTCGTACCGCTTGTAGCCGCCGTCAGGGGGGAGAGCGGATCCGTTCCGCCCCCGTTTGACGATGTTGACCAGAGTGCCACAGGCGGAAAGCTCGGGATTCGTCTCCATCATCCGAACCTGCTTTTCGATTCGTTCCGCATGGGCGACGTCGTCGCTGTCCATACGGGCGATGAGGTCACCCTGTGCTGACTGCCAGGCCAGATTGGCGGCCTCCACAAAAGTTCCGTCGTGGCGGACATAGTGGATCCTTTCGTCTCTTGCGGCCATCTCCTCGAGAATGGCCGGGGAATTGTCCTCCGAAGCGTGATCCACCAAAACAATTTCCAGATTCGGCCAGGTCTGCCGTTGCAGGCTGGTCACCGCTTCCGCCACGGTTGCTTCCGCATTCCTCAGGGGCATGACGACTGAGACCAGCAGTGAATTCATGGCAGAAAAAAAGCCCCGGGTTACCCCGGAGCTTTTCAAATTAAAGCAATAATGCAGTTCGATTACTCGCTGGCTGCCTCTTCGCCGCCTTCACCTTCGGCAGAAGCTTCGCCTTCAGCGGCTGCGCCATCTTCACCACCTTCGCCCTGGCCGCCGGCGGATACCGCGGCACGGGTCTGGGCAACGAGTGCGACAAGAACTTCACCTTCCATCTTGGTGGTAACACCGTCGGGAAGGTTGAGCTCGCTAACTTTGAGGGAGTCACCAATGTCGAGACTGCTGACGTCGTTAGTGATAAATTCAGGAAGGTCGGTCGGACGACAGTGAACCTCGATGTCGCGGAGAAGTTGCTCCATGAGGCCGCCACCTTTAACGCCGGCAGGTTCTCCGGTGAGTTCGATCGGAACGACAGCGTGAATGGTCTCGTTCTCGCTGACAGCGCGGAAGTCTACGTGGATCAGGTTGCCGGTGAGGGGGTCTTTTTGAACGTCTTGGACGATCGCCATTTTGGACTTCTCCTGGGCACCTTCGATTTCAAGAGTCACGATGAAGTTCTGACTGCTCTGGCGGCGGGCAAGATCGCCGAACTCCTTGGAGTTGAGCTGAATCATGTATTCGCGCTGGCTGGAGCCGTAAATAACAGCGGGCACGGTTCCTTCGCGGCGAAGACGCTTGGAAGCGGTCGTTCCTTTTACTTCGCGCTTCTCGGCCTGAAGAGTTTCTTGTTTAGCCATGATATCAGTCTGTTTCGGGTAAATTCGTTGATTTTCCAATTCTCTCCCGAGAGAGGGCGCGAAATCTACGTTATACCCTAGGAGATGTCAAAGAGAGATGTGACCGACTCCGAAGAATGAATTCGGCGGATCGCTTCTCCGAGAAGTTCGGCCACGCTGACCACGGTGACTTTCTCTCCGACAGCGTAAGGGGTGCTGTTCGTGGAAATGAGCTCTTCGATATCTGATTCGGCAATTCGTTGCTTGCCCTGATCATTCAGGACGGCGTGCGAAACCCCGGCAAATATACGTTTGGCGCCATGACTCTGGAGCAATCTGGCGGCTGAGGTAAGTGTACCTGCTGTCTCGGAAATATCATCGACCAGGAGGACATTGCATCCTTCCACCTCGCCGATCAGGCTGATGGCCTCGACTTCGGTCGCGCTGACCCGGTTCTTTGCCACGATGGCAAGGGGGCATTCGAGAGCCTTGGAGTAGGAATGGGCCATTTTCATGCCGCCCACATCAGGGGAAACCACGACAATATTGTCGGTCAGCCCTTTTTCCCGCATGTAGCGAATCAGGACCGGCTTGGCGTAGAGGTGATCGACCGGGATATCAAAGAAGCCTTGAATCTGACCCGCGTGGAGATCCATCGTCAAAACCCGGTCGACACCCGCTGCCGTGAGCAGGTTCGCAACGAGCTTGGCGGTAATGGGAACACGAGGCTGGTCTTTTCGGTCCTGGCGGGCATATCCGAAAAACGGAATCACGGCAGTGATTCGGGAGGCACTGGCGCGCTTCGCCGCATCAACCATGATGAGGAGCTCCATGAGGCTCTCATTGGTTGGCGGACACGTCGGCTGCACGATGAACACATCCCGGTTACGGATATTCTCGTTAATTTTGACGAAGGTTTCTCCGTCCGGGAATTGGGTCACTGTGGTGTCAGCTTTGCGCACTCCGAGATACTCACAAATCTTTTCTGCAAGCTCGGGATGCGCTGTTCCGCTGATGATTCGAATATCGGGTTCCATGCCGTTTCCATCCTCGCGAAAACGTCACAAAACGCCAGTCAAATATGGCGACAATCGAAGTTTATCCCGGCTTGCCTCGCAAAAATGTTATCAGGACGTCAGTGCCACTGAATTTCCGCGCTCGGCTTTCATGGTTTCGATGCGCGAACGGAGGTCCTGGAGGTCGAAAGGCTTAGTCACCACGTCATCCATTCCGGCTTCGCGGCAGTTCTCTTTGTCCTCTTCGAATGCCATCCCGGTCATGGCTAGAATGCGGGTGGAGGCATTCTCGTGTGAGAGTTGTCGGATCTGTCGAGTGGCCTCGAGTCCGTCCATCACCGGCATGTTCACATCCATGCAGATGAGGTCAAAATTGATAGGGCCGTCTGCTAGGTCGACGGCTTCCTTGCCGTTATTGGCGATGTTCACTTCGCAGCCCAGCTGTTGAAGCGTCAGGCTGGCAACTTTCTGGTTCACCTTGTTGTCTTCGACGAGGAGCACGCGGAACTTATTGTCTTTGGCTACTGAGTCGGAAACGGAATCGAGTTTGCCCCTTTGAACAATCTCAGTGTCATCGCTGATATCGGATTCCGGCAGGTCGTAGTCGATGGTGAAGAAGAAAGTGGTTCCTTTTCCGATTTCACTCTCAAACCAGACCCGACCGCCCATGAGCTCGACGAGATTCTTTGAAATGGCTAGCCCGAGGCCGGTGCCTTCATAGCGTCGCTCGTCGGCCGAATCGATTTGGCGGAAAGGGGAGAAGAGGGCTTTGCCCTTCTCCGGGTCGATCCCGATTCCTGAGTCCTGGATGGACATTAGAAGTTGATGGCGTCCTGATTTTTCGATGCCTTGGATCGTGACGCTGACCCCGCCCCGGTCGGTGAACTTGATCGCGTTGCTGACGATGTTAGAGATGATCTGCTTCAGTCGGAGGTCATCAGCCACGTAGTGGTAGGGGAGAGACTCGCAGATCGTGGCTGAAAGGGTGATGCCTTTACTGTCGGTGGTGGGTTTATAGACCCAAAGTACGTCGCGAATCAATTTGTTAAGATCGAATGCTCGCGGACGGAGCTGCATCTGGTTGGAATTGAGCTTCGCGTAGTCGAGGATGTCATCGAGAATGTTGAGCAGCGATTCACTCGAACTTTGGATGGTCTCGAGGTGTTCCCTCTGATCGGGCAACAATTCCATTTCAAGAAGCAGGTTTACCATCCCGAAAATTCCATTCATCGGGGTTCGGACCTCGTGGCTCATGTTGGCGAGGAAGCGCTCTTTCTCCTTGGCCGCCTCCAGGACCTCGTTGTTGAGGCGTTCCAGGTCTTCCTGCTTGGCCGCCATGGAAGCGGCCATCGAGCGGACAAATGCGATGAGTGGATGCTCACCCGGGCGCACCGAAGGTATCTTCTGAGTGTGCGTAGGATATTTGATCATGAACTCCGACACCACCTTCTCCAGCTGCTGGAGTGTGTTGGCGGCGTCAGAAACCGGATGCACGCGCACAGCGGCCGGAGCAGCCACATCATCTGACAACACTTCGTGGACCACCATCGCGGGCACAACGGGTGTTACCGATGATGAGGAGTCAACGGTTGGAGGGTTCCCATCGGACATCATAGGTAATTAATAATTACCATAATATCCATAAATAAGCAAGGGTCAGTTTGAAAGAAAGTTTAGGTCTGCCCTGTAGCCTCATGAGCTGGACTTGGAAGCCGTAATTTCGCTGGCAATGTGTTTCAGGTTGGAGATGACGTCCTTTTTCAGCGGATCAATGGGGACAACGATACCTCCAATGGACTCTGCGATCGCCTTGGCGCTGCTCTGGTCAAATTGCGGCTGCACGAAGATTACAGAAACGCCCTCCTCCTTGGCCTTGTCGATCATCGCAGCGATTTGACGGGGCTCAGGGGTTCGGCCGCTGAGCTCTACCGGGACTTGGCTCAGGCCGTATGCGTCGGCGAAATAGCCAAAGGCTCCGTGATAAACATAAAACGACTGATCGCGGAAAGGAGCGAGTTTCTCAGCGAGTTCGCGATCGGTGTCCCGAAGCTGTTGGACGAGCTTGCGGGAATTTTCCTGGATCGTTGACTTGGCTTCTTCGGTTTCGAAAAGCGGCTCAACCTCAGCCTGGATGGTACGGATCTGCTCAACCAGGTGTGCGGGGGAAAGCCAGACATGCGGGTCAAGTTCTCCATCGCCGTGGTCATGACCGTGATGCCCATGGTCATGCTCAGCGTGGTCGTGTCCGTGGTCGTCATGATCGTGCTTGTGCTCAGCGTGGTCATGTCTGTGGTCGTCGTGATCGTGTTTGAGCTCCGCATGGTCATGTCCGTGATCGTCGTGATCGTGCTTGTGCTCAGCGTGGTCGTGCCCGTGGTCGTCGTGATCGTGCCCATGTTCATGGTCACAGTCGTGTTCACCCTCGCCGAAGGTGCGACGATCGAGGCCTTCAACAAGGCTGACGATCTTCACCTTGCTTTTGCTCTCGTTGAGCTTGGTGACAAGTGTCTCTTCGAAAGGAAGATCAGCAGCAAAGTAGATCGTTCCAACTGAAAGCTTGGCGAGTTCCTTGGGAGTCGGGGAGAAAATGTGAGGGTCGTCATTTTCTGATGCGATCGATCTCACCTCTGCCAGATCTCCGACCAGGGATTCGACGAGCCCTGCATAGGGAGGGACTGGAACGTAAATCACTGGCTTTTCGTCTGCGAACGAAGTGACTGCGCTGCCGAATCCGAGAGAGCAGGCCAATGTTAATAGGAGGATGGGGAGTCTGGGTTTCATAGCGCAAGTTCTGCAATTGACTTGCAATAAAGTTGGGGGAAGCGGGGGAAAGGTCAAGGTAGGAATGGGTGCCAAATTGCAGGATTGGTCACAGCATCGTCACCAGCAGACACAAAGCGCCATCATCGCGGTTTGGCTCGATTTGACATCGCAAGGGACTGCAGTGTTTGCTCATCCTATGCGTCTTAAACTCCCTTTCCTCAGTCTGCTGCTGGCTGCCGGTATTGCTACCGGAGCTGATGAACGTCCCAATATTGTGTTGATCCTGTCCGACGATCAGGCATGGACCGACTATAGCTTCATGGGGCACGAACATATCAAAACCCCTCATCTTGATAAGCTGTCCGAGCGCAGCACCGTTTTCCGTCGGGGCTACGTCCCCACGGCGTTGTGCCGACCGTCGTTGATGACTCTCGCTACCGGCCTTTACACCCACCAGCATATGATCAGCGGTAACGACCCGTCTCCGGAATTGACCGAAGGAAAGAAGGACGGGCCCGAATATGATGCTCTCCGTGAAAAACTGATCTCCAATGTGGACCGTGTGCCGACCATTATGCGCCTGCTTTCCGAAGCTGGCTACCTGACTCACCAGTCAGGAAAATGGTGGGAAGGAAGCTACTCCCGCGGAGGGTTCACTCACGGGATGACCCGAGGATTCCCTGAGCCGGGCGGTCGCCACGGAGATGATGGTCTCAAGATTGGTCGCGAAGGCATGGAGCCGATTTTCAATTTTGTTGAGCATGCCATGGAGGAGGAGAAACCATTTTACCTCTGGTATGCGCCGTTCCTTCCGCACACGCCTCACAACCCGCCCAAGGAACTCTTTGACAAGTACCGTGGTAAAGTGGACTCCAACTTCGTCGCTCGTTACTACGCCATGTGCGAGTGGTTCGATATTACTTGCGGGCAGCTGATCGACTTCATTGATGAGAAGGGTCTTTCTGAAAATACGATGTTCGTTTACATCTGTGACAATGGTTGGATTCAAAGCGTCGACAGCGGAAAGTATGCCCCTCGTTCCAAGCAGTCTGCGAATGAGGGCGGCACCCGACAGCCGACGATGTACTGTTGGCCGGGAGTCATCGAGCCGGGTGATCGCGGCAACCAGCTGGCTTCCAGTATTGATATCGTTCCCACGATGTTGGCGGCAGCCGGCATCGAAGCTCCGGAGGGACTTCCCGGTATGAACCTGATGCCGATCCTGAAGAGTGGAGAGCCGACTCCTCGCAAGGAGGTGCTGGGTGAGACGTTTGCTCACGACATCGCCAATGTGGACCGCCCCGAGGACTCACTAATTTACCGGTGGATTGTGAAGGATCAGTGGAAGCTTCTCCTTACCTACGATGGCAAGGTTAATCGCTATGCCAGTACGCACCCGCGAACTGAGAAGCGCCCTCAGCTTTTTGATCTTCTCGAAGATCCTCACGAAAACACCAACCTGGCTTCCGAGAACCCTGACGTCGTGAAGGAACTCGCGACGGAAATCCGGAATTGGTGGACGGTCGAAGACCGCAAAGTGCTCGAGACCTGGGAGTAACTCCGATTATCGCTCCAGCTCTCCGATCACCCGAAAGCCGTAATCGTCGACGAGAAATACCTCAAGGCTGATTGGCAGTCTGGCCTTGCGGTATTCATCGACGAGGGCGGAGCCATAGTCGGTTATTGGCATGCCGTTCGCCGGGAAAATGTAGACGATGTGCCGGTCGATCAGCATGACGTGCAGAGAATCGCCCATCGAATCGCGAAATTTTTCGACCAACTTTTTTGAAAGAATGATGCTGCTGAGGAAGGGGTCCTTGTCTTTGATGTAAGCGTATTTGATAACGCCCCGATCATCCCGGACAACCATCGGCTCTACGACCTCCATGAGATTGTCGCCGACGCGCTCTGCGATAGACGTGATTCGCTCCCAGGTGAATCGATTATCGGTCCAGTAACTTTCATCGAAAGCCCGCACGCCGTAGTCCCATTCGTAATAGGGAACCATCTGGGTCAGTTCACTGTCGGCCGGCTTCTTGGAGTTGACGTGTTTCTCGAACGTGCCCTCAAAGATGATTCCGACACGCTTGGCCGGAGCGTCTTCCTGGGCCCATCCGGGTTGAGCCAACAGGGCTGCCGCAAAAGCCACCGCAAGAGAGAAAGTTCGATGAGGTTGAAATCCGTTTGCCATCCGCACGGGAATAGGTTGGGTTGAAAGAACTTATCGCCGATGATTACATTTCTACAAGGAACGCTCGAAGAAAGCTGGCCCGGTCGCCTGGTCATAAATGCCGGCGGAGTCGGATACGAAGTCGTGGTACCTCTCCTCGGGGAGGGGGACTTTGGCAATATGGGTGAGGAGACCAAGGTGCTCACGCATCATCACATTCGTGAGCAGGAACAGACTCTCTATGGTTTCGCAGATGAAGAATCCCGTGATGTTTTTCGTCTCCTGATTAACCGGGTAACCGGGGTCGGACCCAAGGTCGCCATGTCAGTTCTGAGTGGATTGTCGACGCCCGACTTCAAGCAGGCGGTGGTATCCGGTGATATCACCACGATTGCCAAGGTCAAGGGACTGGGTAAGAAGACGGCGGAACGAATTGTCCTGGAGCTCAGCGATAAAGTCGGGGTTAAGGAAGCCTGGGAAAACCAGGCAGCGGGGACTTCTCTGTCTCCGGACGCAGCGGCCAAGAACGACGTGCTTCTCGCACTTATCTCCCTGGGCTTCAAGCAAACGGAAGCCCAGAAGGCAATCGACAAGCTTCCTGCAGAAACGGTGCAGTCAGATGAAATGTTGAGAGCCGCGCTGCGACTACTACAGGGATGATTCCCGAATCCTCCACTACTTCTTATGCGAATCCGGTCGAAAGAGCCGGGCGAGTCCGCGACTCTTTACCCGAGGGCGGGCTGTTTGCAGAGAAGGCATGGCGAATTTCTCCTGAGGCATTTCCGCTTTCGAAAAAAGAGGTCAAAACCCTGGAGCGACTGGGGCCGATTCTGCTCAAGTTTCAACAGGCTGCGGATCTAATTTACCGGCGCAGCCGGAAAGGCTCACTGCCGGGCTGGGTGGCGGACTATCTCAATCGCGGTAAGCCGGAGTCGTTGTTAGAGACAGGCCTGGCGTCGCCGGTGGCAGAAGCCGTTCCGCGGGTGATTCGTCCGGACCTCATTTTGACCGAAACCGGTTTCACTGCCAGTGAACTGGATTCTGTTCCGGGAGGGATTGGTCTCACCGCGTGGCTGGGCGAAGTGTATTCAACGATTAGTCCCGAAGCAGAGATCGTAGGAGGAGCGGACGGAATGTCCTCGGGTTTTTCCTCCATCTTCAAAACGGATGCAGCTGACATTTTGGTGTCTGAAGAAGCAGGCGATTATCGGCCTGAAATGGAATGGTTTTCGGGACGTTTGGAAGGGGATTTCCAGGTATCAGATGCGGAGACTTACAAACCGGGAAGCCGGGATGTGTATCGCTTCTTTGAGCTCTTTGACCTTGCCAATGTTCCCGGTGGCGCAGCTGCTGGTGAGGCTGCTGCTGCTGGCACGATTGATCTTACCAGTCCGTTTAAGCCATGGCTTGAGGAGAAAATGTGGTCAGCGCTTTTCTGGTCTCACCCACTGAAGGAAGTCTGGCGCCGCGAATTGCGTGACGGGAACTGGCGGCGACTGCGGGAGATCTTTCCGATGAGTTGGATCGTTGATCCAGCGGAAGTGCCTCACCACGCCGTTATCCCTGATTTGGGAATTCAGCACTTTTCGGAGATGAAGCAGTTCTCTCAAACCGAGCGCGATCTGGTTCTCAAGTTGAGCGGATTCAACGAACGCGCCTGGGGCAGTCGCAGTGTTACGATCGGAAGCGACGCATCCCAGGCAGAATGGGGTGAAGCCGTCGATGAAGCACTGGCGAATTTCGATACGGCTCCCTTTGTCCTGCAGCGGTTCCACAGTGGGCGACTGGTCGAGCACCCATGGCTGAATCCAGAGACGGGTGAAATTGAAATGATGGAGGGCCGGGTTCGACTCTGCCCCTACTACTTCGTGAGCGCCCGGGATAAGAAGGTGCGTCTCGGGGGCGTTCTGGCTACCATTTGCCCCAGCGATAAGAAGATTCTTCATGGAATGAGCGATGCGATCCTCGTTCCGTGCCGACTCGAAGCCTGATTTTTGGGCGCGCCCGGGATAATTTTTATAATTCCTGCGGCATATCAGAGGTGTTTTCGCAAAATTGAGAGTAATGAATCCTTTATTTTAAAAGGTTCTTAACAAAAATTTGCGAACTTGAGTTTCAATGATAAGATTATGAGGGGATTGCTCGGCATTTCCCGTTCCACCTCTCAATTGTGTCTAATCACCTAACTCGGTCGCTCGTTTGTTTTGTAATGAACAGGCGGCAGCGGAGCCCACTTGTGTGTTGAACCCTCAAGAGGCATAGCAAAGTGAAAAAGATAAAATTCACCTGTTCGAACTGCCAGGCGAAGCTCCGCGTACCGACCCATCTTGCCGGAGTGACTGCTCCGTGCCCTAAGTGTGGGGCGAAGATTACGGCGCCTGCGGATTTCGAAAACTTCATTGAAGAGGAACCTCGGTCGAGCTCCCCTGCGAGAAAGCCCGCTGCTGCCCTACGTCAGAAGGCGGTGACACCGGAACCTGCCACCACCCTGGTTGGCGCTTCCTCTGCTACTCAACAAGTGGCCGAATTACCGAGTCCGGAGCCGATGGTTCCTGCCGCCGTAGCGCCCGTGACTCCCGAGTCCGTTGCAGACTCCAATTACTCCACTGAAGAAATTATCGTGGAGTCCAAATCGATTTCCGCTCCCGAGCCTGAGCCGGTCATCGCTCCTGATTCTTTGCCGCGTGTGGTTCTTCCCGAACCGATGACACCTCCGGTCGAAACGGTTGATGCCGAGACGACGGCTCCGATCCCGGTGCCACAACCTCCGAAAGCTCCGGTGTCCACTGGTGGCGTGGTTGCTCCTCCTGCTCCCGTTATTCCTGACAACATTCCAGCTGCGATTCAGCACGACGTGATTACTCCGATTCCGCCGGAGCCGGCTGAAGAGCCACCAGCGGTTGCCAAGACGCAACCTATCAAGATCAATCCGCGGCCCAGCAGTTTGCCACCCGTTCGTGAGGCGGACACCTCAGTACCGGGTGAGCTTCCTCGCCTTGACACTTCCCTCGCGGGACAAGGCGACAATGCGGCCGATACTCTGACTCCCGAGGAGGAACCGGAGCCAACTAAGTTGGTGTTGCCGATGCCTGGTGACACGACGGAGCAATTCACTCCCGGTGACTTCATTGTTCCGACGCATACCTCTGATGAGGGGCTCGCTGAGATTGAAGAAGAGATCAACGAATTGCCGGATTTTTCGGACCTGGAAGAACCCGTTGAGGCCATTGAGCCGATCACTCCGATCATTCCTGTGACTACGGCGCCGCCGGCGGCTGAGGAACTGGCGCCGGAACCCGCTCCGCGATTTCCTGCTCCAATCGGCGAGGTGGTCGCCCCGCTCGACGAAGTCATCGAAGAGCCTGTCGAGGCCGGAGAGCCTTTGGTGGAGGAAACGATCGAAGTGCCCGAGCCAGTGGTTCCCGCATCGTTGGTGCGGGGCGAGTTGGCTGTTTCCATCGACGAACTCGAGGTTTCGGAAGAGGAGCCATCGATTTCGATGGATGAACTCGAAGTCGAGCCCCTCGAGCCAAAAACCGGGCCGCTTGAAACAGCCCAGAATGATCTGACATCGGAGCTGGGACTCGAACCGGTTGTTGAAGTGGAAGTGGTCGAAGGGCCTCCCGCCGAAGATGATTCTGAGTTGGGAGACGATTTTGACCAGTTTATCAGCGGAGTCGATTCGCCAGGCGATGGTTCCTCGGACGTAAAAGCGAGGCTTGACCTCGACGAACTCTCATCGAGTGGTGCTGAAGAGAGTGATCCTATCCTCGATATCTTCGCGGAATCTGAGGAAGAAGAGCAGCCGAAAGCTTCTCTCAGTGAAGGCTCTTTTGAGTCGCTTCTCTCTGAACAGGCTGAGCCAGAACAGCAGGGAATCCCGAAGCCTCGCAAGTTGGTCATTCCGCTGAAGGCACCCAGAGCTCCCGAGGCAGAGGTAGCAGAAAGCGAGGAGGTTCCCGAAAAGATCGCGGCAACCAATGAACTGGACGAGATGTTCTGTAGCAGTTCCGGCAGTGGTAAGAGTGGAGGTCCCAGTCGGACCGCAGTCGTTATGCTTTCTGCCATCGGTGCGGTTGCCATCATCGCTGTTGTGGTGGTGGTTCTCCTTATCAATGCCTTGGGCGGAATTGACGTGGCGACTCCTGAACCTGAGGTAGAGCCTCCGCCTCCGGCAATCGCTAACGGGCCTGAGTCCCTGGCCTCCTCCAACCCCGGTATGACCCCGGGTTTTGATTCTCCCGGTGGCGAAGCTCCGACCAGCATTAGTTCTCCAGTTCCCCCGACAATGGCGACGGAGCTCACGGAGCCGCCAGCGACGACAGAGAATCCTATCGCGACTGTCCCACCGGCACCCCCGGTTGAGAATCCGCCGGTGGAACCGATTCCGGTCAATAATGGAGCGGCTGATGCAACCGTGACTGGTGAAGAGGGTGACGCCCCGGCCATGTCTTTTGATGAGAGGGTCCTCAGTATCGTGAACGGTGATTTTTCTCCGGAAGGGGTTGGAAACGCCGGGCCGACAAGCCTGTCTCCAACGGAAATGGCGAATTCTGCTGCGAGCGAGTTTGTGACGGCCGTTGGCGACAACGCTCCGGGAGTCGCTCCTTTGGTCGGTGTGCCTGACGATCAATTGCCGACGGCGGTTGCGGAAGGTGCTGCATCTCCCGCGGCGAGGAGTGTTTCGAACTACAATCCCGAGGACAGCTTCCCGGCTCCAACATCTCCTGATGATCTGTTAGGGCGGACCCACGATCTCCTCGATGCCTACCTGCGGGCTCCTGACTGGGAGACTCGAATGAAATACGTTTACCGCGGAGACAGCCTCCGCCCCTCGATTGAGGAGTATTATCAGAAGTGGCCTTTTAAGCAGCTTGGTACTTTCTCCAAGGTACTGTTCCAGATGGAGCCGAACAAAGAGATCGGCGGTCCTTACTGGGTTTACCTGATTTCAACCAGCGACAACGATTCCGGCTTTCCAATGATCATTCGTGAGGAGGACGGACTTCTCAAAGTCGACTGGGAAGTGTTTTCCGAGTTCCAGGATGAGCACTTCGTGAAGTTTCTCGCCGGGGATATTCCCAGCCCGCACACCCTGAGGGTAGTGATTAACCGTGTCTCCGATTACTACGGTCCGGATCGCGATGGATTTACCAATCTCGATGACTACTTCGTCTACCAGGTGAATCCGCCTTATGGAGGTCTCAATGAGTTCTCCACCTATGCCTTTGTGAAGAAAGACAGCCCGATTGCGGCGCGGTTTGAAGAGGTGGTTTCGCTCAACGAGGATGCGCTGGCTGTGATTATTACGATGGAGGAGAAGGCCTTCCCTCATGGAATCAATCATTACGTCGTCACTGACTACATCACCGAGGGTTGGTTTCGTTAATCTCGAATGGAGCGGGACATTGAACGCTTCATGCGCTACCTGGCCGTCGAAAAGGGGCTGTCGGACAACTATCAGTTGTCCGTGCGCCGAGCACTCGATCACCTGGCGGAGTGGCTCGAGAATGAACGGGATGTGACGGAGCCGGGGCAGGTTACTCTTGACCATCTAACAGCTTACCTGGCCCATCGCCGGCTGGATGATCGTCTCGCGAGTTCAAGCCTTCGAGTCAACCTGATCGCTATCAAGATCTTCTTCCGCCACCTAGCCGGCAAGGGCAAGTTAAGTGAAGATGTGGCCGAAGGTATCGACTCGCCCAAGGTTGAGAAATATTTGCCGGAGACACTGAACGAGCCGTCGGTGAAGAAGCTGCTCGAAGCGTCTCGTGAGGACAGCCGCCCCCTCGCTCGTCGCGATACTGCCATTCTCGAGCTTCTTTATTCCAGCGGGCTGCGCGTTTCCGAGCTCGTGAATGCCCGACTCGAAAACCTCTACCTCGAGGACGGTGCCATCCGGGTAACGGGCAAGGGGAATAAGACGCGTGTGGTTCCCGTGGGCTCTGCGGCATTGGAGGCCCTCAATCGCTATCTCGAGGGAGAGCGTCCCTCACTTGTCAGTCGGCAGACGGGAAGCGAGATCTTCCTCTCGAAGTGGGGTAAGAGACTCACCACGACACGCATCTGGCAGATTGTGAAGCAGCGAGCCAAGCTCGCCGGTATCGAACAGAATGTTTATCCTCACCTGCTGCGGCATTCCTTTGCGACGCACCTGCTTGGCAATGGTGCCGACTTGCGAGTGATTCAGGAATTATTGGGTCACGCCGACATTTCAACGACGCAGGTCTACACGCACGTGGATCAAAAACAGCTTCGCGATGTGCATCGGAAGTTTCACCCGAGAGGGTGAGTGAGCGGGCCGGAGGACACCGACGTCCGACGTCCGACGTGGCGTTTAGTCCTCGTCGCGCTTCCACCAGTCGGCGGGGCGCTCCCAGGGATCGGGGGATTCGATCGGTTCCTCGAAAGAGTTGTCTTCCACGAAAAGAGGATTCTCTTCCTCCTCTGCTTCTTCGCGGGCAATCTCTTCGAGCAAAGCGTCAAGACCGTCAGGAGTTTCTGTGCAGCGCTTCTCGCGCCAGATGAGGTAGCCAAAGAAAATACCGATTCCGGCGACAAGACCGACAACGAGACCAACCAGGAAAAGGGCCATGGCGCTGTCCGCGTTTACCCATTGGCTGGTTCCCATTCCGAAACCGGCATGTGCCTCCCGATTGAGTTGGAGCAGTCCGTCGATGGCCATCAGGCCGAGGATGAAGGCGCCGAAAATGAAGGCAAGGCGATTCGCTGAAAATTTCATGGCACGGAATGGTCCGATTCGCAGGTTTGCGATTCGGCTTCGCGAAGTATATCAAATCTGCGGATTCGAACAACTGTAAATTCCATTTTCAAGGGGGTATATTCACTTTCTCAAGAATGAGAAAGCCCGTGGAATCAGGGTACGCGAGCAGACAGAGGCTCACGTGTGGCCGTTACTCAGCGGGTGTGTCAGGGCTGCTGCCTGATCACTTGCAGGTGCCGCAGCGACCGTAGAATTCGAGTTCGTGCTCGAGATCGGAATAACCGCAGTCTGATGCGATCTGATCTTCGAGATGTTCGACAGGGCAGGCGATATCCAGGACTTCGATGGAGCCGCAGTCGCGACAGATCAGGTAGTCCTGGTGATGACCTTCGCGAAGGCAGTAGTGAGCGGCTCGACTGTGAAAACCGATACGCCTCACGATACGGTGTTCCTCCAGCTTGGTAATGAGCCGGTAAATGGTGGCCGGATCGCAATCCACGTCAAAATCCGGGGAATCGGCAATCTGATGCAGGGTCAGCGGCTGCTCCGCCGATGCCAGCACCTTCAATGCCGAGACCAGTGCCTTGGTTTTCCTGAGGCCGGCCTTGCTGCATGCGGCAAGGAGACCATCAAGACTGTGGGCTTCAGTATCGTGGGAGTGAGACATGGGATTCGGCTATAACGTAAAGCGTGAGATTATCTCACGCAAGACAGGATCGGATATCCGCCATTGCTGTTTTTGGTGGGAGCGTGTTATCCATCCTGCCTCATCTAAAAATGAAAGCTCTTACTTTTCTGATTCTTGCTCTGGTTTTCCTTGCTTCGGCGGCCTCTCGCGCTGCCGAGCCGATGAATATTGTGTTCCTGCTGACTGACGACCAGACGATTTATTCGCTGGGATGCTACGGGAATGATGATGTCCAGACCCCTCACATGGATTCGCTGGCGAAGGACGGGATGGCCTTTGATCGTCATTACGATACCACGGCGATCTGCATGGCGAGCCGGGCGACGATCTTCACCGGTCTCTTCGAGTATCGGAACGGTTGCAACTTCGAGCACGGGCATCTCGTCAGAGAGCATTGGGACAAGAGCTACCCGCTCGTGCTTCGAGACGCCGGATACCGCACTGCCATGGGCGGCAAGATTGGCATCGAGGTATCCGACAAGCCGGACGACAAAAAGGGAGGCTACCTGCCTGAAGACGATTTCGATGTCTGGGGAGCCGGTCCGGGCCAGACGAGCTACGACACCAAGAAAAACAAATCGATGGTGATGTATGCCGAGGAGTACCCTCACGCGAGTGTTTCTTACGGAGCCTTTGGCAGGGATTTTATCATGGAGTCAGCCAAGGAGGAGGCGCCCTTCTGCCTCTCGATCAGCTTCAAGGCACCTCACATGCCGGCGACTCCCGATCCGCAGTTCGATCACATTTACGAAGGCAAGACATTCAAGAAGCCGGTCAACTACGGTCGCGAGAATGGTGAGCACTTCTCTCTACAGAGTCGCCAGGGACGCCAGTATGAACGCTTCGAAAGCTGGGGCTACAAAGACAATTACGATCAGGTCATGGCGACCTATCATCAGCAGATCTACGGGGTGGATGTCGCGATCGGAATGATTCGTGAAGCGCTCGAGGAGGCCGGAGTGGCGGATAACACCGCTATCATTTTCACTTCAGACAACGGATTCCTTTGTGGGTCTCACGGTTACGGTTCCAAGGTGATTCCCTACGAGGAATCTTCGCGGGCTCCAATGATCATGTACATCCCCGGACACGAGAATTCCGGCAAACAATTTCGTAGCAGTGCCCTGACCGGGAATACGGATTTCTATCCGACTATGCTCGAGCTGGCCGGCCTTGAGGTGCCTGAAGGCATTGACGGAAAGAGCCTGCTTCCGCTCTATGACGATCCGGCCGCTGAAACGCACACTCAGTTGCCACTCATTAACGTGTGGGGTCCCAAAGCCGTCCAGAGTCTCGGGGTGGTGACCAAGGACTGGAAATACATCTATTGGCCCTATGATGAGAAGGATGGCTTCGAGAAAACCGAGGAAATGTATCACCTCGGGAAAGACCCTCATGAGCTGACCAACCTGATTTCAAATCCCGAGCATCACGAAATGCTTAAGGAGCTGCGCCAGAAATATGACGGTGAGCTCGACGCCTGGAAAGAGAAGGCCGTGCCCTATCACAACTACCAGCCCTACGGCGAGTGGTTCGAGCGGGCCGAGTGATCTGCTGAAAGTAAACAGGGTTAAGTGAGTGACCTAACCCTGTTGGTTCCGGTGTTCAGTATTCAGTAAACGGTAGCTCAGTATTCAGATTCTGAACGGATTACTGAAAACTGATTACCGATTACTGATCAATAGACGTCACGCTGGTAGCGCTTCTCTTTGCGGAGAGCTGAGAGCCAGTCCTTGGCTTCTTTGGCGTCTTTGCCGCCGTGCTCCTGCGCGATATCCATGAGCGCCTGGTGGACGTCCTTGGCCATGCGGGAGGCATCGCCGCAGACGTAGAAATGGGCGCCACCTTCGAGCTGCTTCCAGATCTCGGCACCGTGTTCCATGAGACGATGCTGAACGTAGATCTTTTCCTTCTGGTCGCGGGAGAATGCGGTGGTGAGCTCGGTCAGGATGCCGTCCTCGAGGTAGTCGAGCCATTCCAGCTGGTAGAGGAAATCGTAGGAGAAGTGCTGGTCTCCGAAAAAGAGCCAGTTCTTGCCTTTGGCCTCGGTCGCGGCGCGTTCTTCAACAAAGGCACGGAAGGGAGCAATGCCGGTTCCGGGGCCCACCATGATGACGTCGGTGTCACCACTTTCAGGCAGGCGGAAATTGTTGTTCCCGTGGAAGTAGACCCTAACCTTGTCGCCCACGGCCACCTCGTCAGCGACGAATGTGGAGCAGACACCGACGCGGTCGCGTCCATGGCTGTTGTAGCGCACTGCTGCGATCGTGAGGTGGACTTCGTCTTCGTGCGCCTTGAGGCTGGACGCGATCGAGTAGAGGCGCGCGGCAAGGGGGCGGAGAATTTCGGTGAAGCTTTCGGCTGTCCATTCCTTGAATGGGTAGGCTTCGATGAGGTCCACGAGTTGGCGGCCCCAAATCCAATCTTTAAAAGTCGCCTTGTCAGCGATGGCCGCTTCGAGATCCTTGCTGCCGACCACGCCATTGTATTTCATGGCGATAGCGGCACTCAATGAGGTGATGTCGAAATCAACCTCGAGCGCCTCGACGAGAGTCTTGTCACCGAGTTTGGCGTTAGCTTTGAGGCCGGTAGCGGCGAGAACAGCCTCAACGTCAGCCGCGCGGTTGACCGGGTAGATGCCGAGTGCATCACCGGGCTGGTAAGTCAGTCCGGACCCTTCGAGCGAAAGCTCAACGTGGAGCGTCTCCTTGATGGAGCCTGTGCCGTTGAGAACGACCTTTTCGAGAATCTCGGCTTCGTAGGGATTGGCCTTGTCGTAGGCAGCAGTTGGAGCGGCAGCCATGACAGCTTCAGCGGGCACTGCCGCAGCAGCAGAGGGAAGGGCGCCGATGGCACCGTCCAGCCACTTGTCGAAAGCGGCCTGGAAATCAACATCGCAGTCAACGCGATCAAAGACGCGTTCACCGCCGAGCGCAGCGAGGCGGGAATCGAAGTCTTTACCCATCTTGCAGAAGTGCTCGTAGCTGGTGTCGCCCAGACCACAGACGGAGAACTTCACTCCATTGAGCTTGGGCATGCCGTCACCCATGAACTCTTCGTAGTAATCGACGGCAGCATCAGGCGGATCGCCTTCGCCCCAGGTGCTGACAACGACGAGAAGGTTCTCGGCCTTCTTCAAGTCGGCAGGCTTGGAGTCGCCCATGTTGACTACCTTCGTTTTGAAGCCGGCCTTATCGGCAGTCTTCTGGATGGTGCCGGAAAGCTTTTCGGCGTTTCCGGATTCAGAACCGTAGAGGACGGTCAGGGGAGTCTTGGCACCGCCTGCCGCGGGAGCAACCGCCCCGCCAGTGGCGAAACCAATGCCTGAATAAAAACCTGCAAGCCAGTTGGCCTGATCCGGTGTGAGCCCGGCGGCAAGGTTCTGCGCTTGAAGCAGCTTCTCGGGCGGCAACGGAGAATTTGAGGAACTCATTGTGAAAGCAATTTAGCTAGCAGCTGATTTGGCCGTTTAGCTTGGTTGTAATGAAAGGGTTCGAATGAAGATGGCTCAATGATTAAACAGCTAACTCAGGCTCTACGAAGTCCTTGTGGAAATCGCGTCCGTTTTCGGTGGCCTTGATGTAGCCGGCGCGAATGGTGAAGTCACCGAAGTGCTCTCCTTCTTCACGGTTCTTGGCATAATCTTCGATGATGGGTTTGAGAATCTTGGCGGCGTCCGTGCTCTTCACTGACGGAGCGTAGAGCTTACTGAGACGCTCACCGTGGAAACCGCCACCGAGGTAGAGGTTGTATTTCCCGGGGGCACGACCAACAAAACCGATCTCGGAGATGTAGGGGCGGGCGCAACCGTTGGGGCAACCCGTCATGCGGATGGTAATCGCATCGTGACGGAGACCGACACTTTCGATCACTTCATCAATTTCGGTGATGAGGTCAGGAAGGTAGCGCTGTGACTCCGCGAGAGCCAGGCCGCAAGTCGGCAGGGCCACGCAGGCCATGGAGTTGAGGCGCAGGGCGCTTCGCTCGTAGGAGTCGACCATCTTGTGAGCCTCGAGGATTTTCTCAATCTCAGCTTTCTTGGCCGGGGAAATGTTCGCGATGATAAGATTCTGGTTCGCAGTAAGGCGGAAGTCGCCGTCGTGGATCTTGGCGATTTCACGAAGACCGGTCATGAGAGGGTAGTCATCGGTGTCGTAGATGCGACCGTTCTCAATGAACATGGTGTAGTGGAAGTTACCGCTGTGATCTTCGATCCAGCCGTAGCGGTCTCCGTTGTGCTCGAACTTGAATTCGCGAGGCTCACCCAGCTTGAAGCCGCAGAGCTTCTCCACTTCTTCACGGAAGGCATCGATGCCCATGCGCTCGACGGTGTACTTGAGTCGGGCATTCGTGCGGACATCGCGGTTTCCGAAGTCGCGCTGAACGCGGACCACAGCCTCGCCGACGAGGACAGCCTGCTCCGGGGTGCAGAAGCCAAGCTGGTCTGCAAGGCGGGGAAAGGTTTCTTCATTGCCGTGGGTCATGCCCATGCCACCGCCGACGGTGACGTTGTAGCCGACGATCTTGTCGTCGCCTTCAAGGATGGCGATGTAGCCCAGGTCGTGAGCGTAGATGTCGACGTCGTTGCTCGGAGGCACGGCGATCACTGTCTTGAACTTACGAGGCAGGTAGAGCTTTCCGTAGATCGGTTCTTCTTCATCGGCGATGTCGTCGATCTTGGGCGGGTCGTAGGTGACCTTCACCTTTTCGCCGGTGCCGTCGTCAATCCAGATGTCGTGGTAGGCTCCGGTACGCGGGCTGAGGTGATCAGAAATCTCCGTCGCGAGCTGCAGTACTTCCCCGTGAACCTTGGATTGGTTCGGGTTGGGGTTGCACATCACGTTGCGGTTCACATCACCGCAGGCTGCGAGGGTGTCGAAGAGAGCCTCGTTGATCTCGGCGATGGACTTCTTGAGATTGCTTTTAATCACGCCGTGGAACTGGAACGCCTGGCGGGTCGTCAGCTTGATCGCTCCGTTGGCGTGCTCCTGGGCAATGCGGTCCATGTCGAGCCACTGCTCCGGAGTCGAAACACCACCGGGCACGCGCACGCGAATCATGAATGAGTAGGCGGGCTCCAGCTTCTTCTTGCGGCGTTCCTTGCGAATGTCGCGATCGTCCTGCTGGTAGATCCCGTGGAACTTCGTGAGCTGCTGGTCATCGGCAGACAAAGAACCTGTGCTGGTGTTGGCCAATCCTTCGAGAATGGTTCCGCGCAGGTAGTTACTGGCATCCTTGATGCCTTCGTTGGCTGTTTTTCCCACTTTCATGTGTGTTTCCGAGGAGGAAAGGGTAAAGATTTTAAAGTTAAGTCGTTTACTAAGGTATTGACGAAGGCTTTTCGCAAGGGGTTTTTGGGAAAAGTTTTAAAGTTGCGTCATTTACTAAGGTATTGTAGAACCTTTAGCGCTACCTTACTCCCGATGCGTCTCCCCTTAAAGACAGAATATGCCTGCCAGATGCTCGCGCAACTGGCGTTGACGTATTCTGAGGAGGGCGTTCGCCAGGTGGAGGATCTGGCGGCGGCGGAGAACCTTTCCCCGAACTATTCGGTCCAAATTCTGACGACGCTGCGGCAGGCCGGATTGGTCATCAGTCGCCGGGGAAAGAATGGCGGATATCTGCTCGCCAAGCACCCCGATGAGATCTCGCTGGCCGACATCGCTCTCGCTATGGAGGGCGGATCGATCATCGAGAGCAGCCCCGGCAATGAAGGCATGTCATCCGGAAATGTTCACGCCGCGTGGGTGCGTGTGAACGAGGCGCTCCTCGAGAACTGCCGCGAAATCAAATTGTCCGAGCTCGTTGCGACAGCTGACGATGACTCGGACTGGATGATTTGATCAGCTGTTGAGCTGGTAGCGATTTGGCTCTTTAGCCTTTGTTTTGAAAAGCTAAACGGCAAAATAGCTAAGGGCTAAAACGCTAATCCTTCGGCGTGTAATCAAACACGAACACCTTATCGAGGTGCGGTTTCAGGATTTCCACGAAAGCCTTGTGATCGGGGTGGGGGACGTAAGCCTCGAGAGCTGCCTTGTCCGTGAAGGTGAGGAAAAAGCAGTGAGTGAATTCGTCGTTTAACCCTTCAACACTCTCGGAGAATCCCCACTCGATGGCCTTGATACCGTCGATCTTGCCTTTGAGGGCCATGAACTCATCGACGATTCGCTGAATGTCGTTGTCGGCGGCGGAGTCCTTGAACTTAAAGAAGACAGCGTGACGAAACTTTGGCTCTTCGTGGTTGTCGGCTTGGGCTGCGGAGACGGTCATTGTTAATGCAAAGAACAACGCAAGGAAATGAGGGAATTTCATGGGGAAACTCTTTGCGAAACGATCTGATCTGTCGAACATAAACTCCACTTTCGAAACATGAGCTCTTGGGACACTTACCAGAAATCCATCATCCGATATCCTGAAATCGGATTCACCATCGACACCAGCCGCATGGACGCTCCAGCGGAGTGGTCCTCCGAAATGCAGGATAAGATTGCCCGTGCTTTCAAGGATCGCGCGGCGATCGAAGCCGGTGAGCTCATGAATCCTGACGAAGGTCGTGCGGTCGGCCACTACTGGCTGCGCAACGCAGACCTCGCTCCGGCTGAGGAAGGTCAGTGGATCAAGGATGTGCTCAACGGAGTTCAGACCTTTGCCAAGCAAGTGCTCGATGGTGATATCAAGGCGCCGAACGATCGCACTTTCCGTCATGTGCTTCTCGTGGGAATCGGAGGTTCCGCTCTCGGACCTCAACTTGTCGGTAAGGCGTTGCTTCCTGCGAACGCCCCCGTCGACATTCACTACCTCGACAATACCGATCCCGGTGGAATGGACCTGGTGTTCGAGGAGCTTGGTGACGGACTGGCTGAAACCCTGGTCGTTGTGATTTCAAAATCAGGAGGCACTGCCGAGACCCGCAACGGAATGCTGGAGGCAGAGAAAGCATTCACCGCTCGCGGACTCGACTTTCCCAAGTATGCCGTTGCCGTGACTGGTGAAGGCAGCAAGCTCGACCAGCATGCAGAGTCACAGGGCTGGATCACCCGACTGCCGATGTCCGACTGGATCGGTGGCAGGACCTCGGTGATGAGCGCTGTAGGACTGCTTCCGGCTGCCTTGCTCGGGCTCGACATTGAACAGTTTCTCGCCGGCGCCGCGGCGATGGATGAAAAGACCCGCGTCGACGATGCTGCCACCAACGCTGCGATGACTCTCGCCCTGATGTGGCATCACGCCGGCGACGGAGTTGGCAAAAAGGACATGGTGATTCTTCCCTACTGCGACCGCCTCGACCTGATGAGCAAGTATCTCCAGCAACTCGTAATGGAGTCGCTTGGTAAGGAACTCGACCTGGATGGCCAGCAGGTGAACCAGGGCATTGCCGTCTACGGCAACAAGGGCTCGACTGATCAGCACGCCTACGTGCAGCAACTGCGCGACGGGCTTCTCAATTTCTTCGCGACCTTCATCGAGGTGCGTTCCACTCGCAGCGGCGACTCCATGCAAGTCGACGAGTTGGGTTCGACGACCGGTGACTATCTCCAGGGTTTCCTTCGCGGCACTCGCAAGGCCCTTTACGAAAGCGGAAGACAGTCAATCACGATCACTCTTGATTCACTTAATGCCTTTTCGCTGGGATCGCTCATTGCCCTCTATGAGCGAGCGGTTTCGTTCTACGCCAGCCTGGTAAACATCAACGCCTACCACCAACCCGGTGTTGAGGCCGGCAAGAAAGCCGCCGGGGATTTCCTCGACCTGCTTGCCCGGGTGAAGAGTCACCTCGCCGAGACGGGTTCCGGAGGCGTTACGGCTGAATCGATGGCTTCCAACCTGGGTGAGAGCGACGTCGAGGCGGTCTATCACTGCCTCAATCACCTCGCCGCTGCCGGAGCCTGTGAGCGCACCGACGGGGAGAATCCTGCGTCGGACAGATTTGCCTGCTAAGCTGCCAAACGAGGCTTTGCGAACTTTGAGAAGTCGCCGCAGGCGTGGAGGGCCGTGCTCCTGCACGGCCGTTCGGTCTGCCATGCTCGTTCAGCGTTTGAGTGGATCCGCTCTACGACGCGAACGCACGGTCGCGGGGGACTGCGACCCTCCATGGCTACGCCATTCTTCAACCGTCACCGCAGGCGTGGAGGGCCGTGCTCCTGCACGGCCGTTCCGGTCTGCCATGCTCGTTCAGCGTTTGAGTGGATCCGCTCTACGACGCGAACGCACGGTCGCAGGGGACTGCGACCCTCCATGGCTGCGCCATTCTTCAACCGTCGCCGCAGGCGTGGAGGGCTGTGCTCCTGCACGGCCGTTCGGTCTGCCATGCTCGTTCAGCGTTTGAGTGGAGTCGCTCTACGACGCGAGCGCACGGTCGCAGGGGACTGCGACCCTCCATGGCTACGCCATTCTTCAACCGTCACCGCAGGCGTGGAGGGCCGTGCTCCTGCACGGCCGTTCGGTCTATTTTGCTATCGAAGGAACTAGGCTTCCTGCTCGCGCGCCGGCCGCACCGGCACCCCGTGGTCGCCGAGGTATTCCTTAACATCGCTGACGGTGTAGTCACCAAAGTGAAAGATACTTGCGGCGAGGACGGCGTCAGCTTTGCCTTGATCTAACACATCAACCATGTGGTCGATGTTGCCGGCTCCGCCGCTGGCAATGACCGGAATGGGAACGGCATCGCTGATCGCTGCGGTCAGTTCCAGATCGTAACCGGCTTTAGTTCCGTCGGCGTCCATGGAGGTGAGAAGAATTTCTCCAGCTCCCCGTTCGTAAACTTCCGTGGCCCATTCAATTGCGTCGCGGCCGGTCGGGGTGCGACCTCCGTGGGTAAAGACTTCCCATCCGTCGGCGGGATCACCGGTCCGCCGCTTAGCGTCGATCGCCACCACGATGCACTGGGCCCCGAAAGCCTTCGAACCTGCAGAGACAAGATCCGGATTGTTCACGGCGGCGGTATTGATGCCCACCTTGTCGGCCCCGGCCATGAGCATCTCACGCATGTCGTCGACGGTGCGGATGCCACCTCCCACCGTCACCGGCATAAAGCAACGTTCAGCGGTTTTGCGAACCACGTCGACCATGGTTTTCCGCTCATCGGAAGAGGCGGTGATATCGAGAAAGACAAGTTCGTCAGCCCCCTGGCGATTGTATTCCACCGCGCAATCGACCGGATCACCGGCATCGCGAAGATTTACAAAATTTGTGCCTTTGACGACTCGGCCGTCTGTGACGTCGAGGCAGGGGATAATTCGCTTGGTCAGCATGGCGCCACCATAGCAGGTGGTTTGGAGCTTTCTAGCGGCTTGCTGGGGCCGAACGAAAAAAATTTAAATATTCTCTATAAAAGTTCTGGTAATTAGGAACGATTAATGTTTAACTTTTCTTAGATAATTTCCACAAATCCCATGGAAGCCGTTTCCCACGCCTCATCCACCCAGTCTGAGCTGTTTTTTGATGACTCATTTGCGGTCATCCCGCGCAACTGCGATACCGCAGTGGTTTACTGGAACCTGACGAGTGAACGTCAGCCGATGCATTGCAAGTCCCGCTTGTGCCTGCAGATCAACGGGTTGGAGACGGATGCGGAGGAAATGATTATTCTCCATCGCGAGTCCGGACACTTCATTGTCCCACTCCTCGCTGATGATCGCGAATACACCATCGCGCTCGGCTGGTCTGACGTGAATGGCTTCCGTTCGATCTTCGAGCAATCGGTCAAACTGCCTGAGTTTCCCAAAGCGTCCGTCGGCGCCATGAGCAGTTCGCTGAGTTTTCGCGGTGCTCACTTCTGGCCCAAGGGTTACGGAACTTCAGTCAACTGAGCGCTTCCGCCCCTAACTTCGAACTGACATTGTGGCCGAGATTGACCAGGAGAACGCTGAAGTTGAAGCGTTTCTCGAATACCTGTCAGTCGAGAAAAATTGCTCTCATCGAACACTGAGCAATTACGAACACGCTATTGACGTGTTTCGCGATTCTGTTTTGAAGTTCCCCGGGTGGGGCAAACTCGATGCGGATGATTTTCGGGACTACCTCTACGATTGCATGAAGAGCGGCTGGGCGCGCTCGACGATTCGCCTTCACTTCTCCGCCCTTCGCAGTTTCTACAAATTCCTGACACGTCGACACGGACTGGCGATGAACCCGTTGCTCGACGTGGAGTTGCCCAAGGCGGAGAAGAAGCTGCCCGTGGTACTGAACCAGGCCCAGGTCAACGAATTGCTGGAGATGCCGTTCAAGGTCGAGCAGCCGAAACAGGCTGCTCCCTGGACGGCTCATCGGGATGCCGCCATCCTCGAATTGTTTTACAGTTCGGGCATCCGCCTCGCCGAACTCACTGCTCTGAATGTCGAAGACTTTGATCTGCCTAACGAGTGTGTTCGCGTCTTCGGTAAGGGGAATAAGGAACGGATCTGTCCTGTGGGAACGCCGGCGGCAGATGCCCTGCACGCCTATCGCAACGAGGCGCGGGTCATGGAAGGGCCGCTCTTCATCAGCAAGCTGCGCAAGCGAATGACGAGCCGTGCGATCTCGGATATCTTTAAGAAATACCACGCGCTTTCGAATATTCCCGTGAACATCAGCCCGCACAAATTGCGCCACAGCTTTGCGACTCACCTGCTGGATCACGGTGCCGATTTGCGAAGTGTTCAGACTTTGTTAGGGCACGCGAGCCTCTCGACGACGCAGATCTATACACATGTATCGATCGAACGTATGAAGAAGGTTTATGAGAAAGCTCATCCTCGCGCTTGATTCCCGACGCGGCCCCGTCATCCTGATAGGGGTGCATGAGTTCCGGGGAAGACAAGTCCGTCGGTGATGCGAACGAGGAGGAAGTTCCCTCCGGTTCGTTCGTGGAGCGGGTTCGCCTCGTGGATCATATTCACCGTCATCTGAGCTATTCGGTGTTTGGGCTCTGCCTGCTTGCCATTCCGGTGGGCATTCTGACCGGGTACGGTGCCTGGGGTTTTCGACGCGTCTTTCGGATCGCGGGCGACTGGCTTCGGGGAGATATGGAAATCTCCGGGGGAATGCTGCAGATGATTCAGCTTTCAGTTGGAGGTTTGATTTTCGGCCTCGTTCTGCATTTCCTGAGGTGGGAGCGCTTCCGAACTCCGGCGCATGTCATCGTGGCAGCCTCAGAGAACGGGGGAAAACTTCGGCTACGCGACGGATCCATTACCGCTGTCGCGGATGCGATCGCACTGGCACTGGCGGCTCCGGTGGGACGGTATGGCCCGGCCGTCAGCCTGGGCGCGATGATTGGTTCGGTCTTTGCCCAGTGGATGAAGCTTGGTGAAACGAGCATCAAGATCTTGCTGGGGTGTGGAGTCGCCGGGGCGATATCAGCTTCGTTCAATGCGCCCATCGCCGGGGTTATCTTTGCTCACGAGGTCATTATCGGGCACTTCAAGTTGAAGGCCTTTGCGCCGATTACCCTGTCATCGGTCGCTGCGGTTGCTTTAACACGTTTCCACCAGGTCGAGTACGTCGGTTTGAAGCTGTGGCAGGCACCTCATCCCGTAACCCTGGAAGATTACCCGCTCTACATGCTGCTCGGTTTGATCTCTGCGCTTGTTGCGATGATGTATATGTCAGGAATCATGCGCGCGTCCTGGGTAGCTCGAAAGGCGCGCCTGCCGAAATGGATTCAGCCCATGATTGGTGGAGCGATTGCCGGTGTCGTTGGTTTGTGGTTACCCGGTGCCCTGGGATTGGGGGATCGCACTTTCCTCGCGGTGCTGGAGCAGAATCTCGACAGCCCCCAGTTCGGGGTGATGGCTTTGGCCGCTCTTGGGCTTGGCAAACTGATCGGCAGTGTCTGTTGCCTGGGGCTGCGTTATCCCGGTGGAGCGTTTACTCCCGCGATGTTCATCGGAGCCATGATCGGCGGTGTCTTCGGGATTCTCGTGCCGACCCTGGACTACCAGATCAGCGTGCTCGTGGGAATGGGGGCCATGGTGGGGGCTGTCGTCGGAGCGCCACTTTCAGTCATTTTGATCGTCTTCGAATTGACCGAGAACTACCAGGCCGCAACCGGTGTGATGGTTGCGGTGGTGGTGGCGAATGCGCTGGTGACCCGCTATTTTGCCCGGTCGCTCTTTCATCGTCAGATTCGTGTCTGGGGAATCGAGATCAACCGACCGGGTGAGCAGCGCTTGCTTTCCCGGCGCTTCCTGAGCGAACTGGTTCGTCGGGATGCCGCAACCGTATCCAGTGGCGCCAGCTATGAGGAATCCCGGGAGACGCTCGATAAACATCGAGGGCGCGTCATCTTTGTTATCGATTCGGAGGGCGACTTGATCGGGCAGTTGCCGGATGTGAACTGGAGCGAACTCAATGAGGAAACCCGCATGGGTGATCTGGCAGTGAAGCCGAAGGTGATGCTTTGCGAGACTGATACCCAGTGGTATGGCTTCGAGAAGATGGAGCACCATGCAAACCAGGTCGCGCCAGTGATCGAATCGGAAGACAGCCAAAAACTCGTGGGCGTGATTACAACGCCACGCTTGATGGTCGCTTACCGCAAGGCCATCCAGGAGAGCCGAAGAGATGGCGAACGCTGATCAGGATGCCCTCAAAAGGGGAACGATCCCGACCCGGATTTACGAGTCCACTTCTGAAGCGGGCACAAACTTCAGGGCTGCGGAATTGATGCAATAACGCAGTCCGCTGGGAGGGGGACCATCGGGAAAAACGTGACCGAGGTGAGCATTGCCGGTTTTGGAGCGCACTTCGACTCGGCTCATGCCGTGACTGGTGTCTTCAACCTCGACGATTTCCTCGGGATCAATCGCTTCGAAAAAGCTGGGCCATCCCGTTCCGCTGTCGAACTTGGCTTCCGAGGAGAAAAGGGGTTTGCCGGAGATGATATCCACGTAGATACCGGGCTCCTTGTGATCCCAGTATTCATTGTCGAACGGAGGCTCAGTGCCGCATTGGCAGGTGACCCGGTATTGGGTTTCGGAGAGGCGTTCGCGGAGGTCTTCGTCGGATTCTGACATGGCTGGATTGGAGCGTAAGCCAGTGGCGGTGAGGACTCCAGTTTTTACTTTTCGCGGGGAGAAATCTCATCTATGAATGGCATCGGTATGAAATTTCTCAATTTCGCTGCTTTTTTGGTCACGTTTGGTTTCTCCACGCTGGCGGAAGCAGAGCACTACGTCGACACCATGGAGTCGCTCCCGGTCGGTTGGGGAGAAGTGTATTTCGACGTTAAGGTCGTCAGTGCCGACGAATACGGGCTGACTTTCCGGCATCAGAACGGTGCTGCCAAAGTGCTGTATGAGTGGTTGCCCCGCGAAGTGGAGGAGAAATTCCGTCCCGTGGCGCCCGCAGGAGGCACTGACAAACCCGCAGGGTTCAAGGTCGAAGAGGAGTCATCCGGTATCCCGCCGCTCTTCGTCACGGTCCAGACTCGAGTCAACTTGCCCCGAAGTGGTTGGAATGCGGGACCTGTCATCAATCCCTGGGCCGGTGTCTGGGTACCGACTTGGCGCCCCTATTGGTCGAGGTATCATCCGGCTCATGCGCTCGTGAATCCCTACTTTCGAAACTGGGCCGTTCAGGATTTCCTCTATCCTTCCCGGCTGGTTCCCCGTCCGATATGGCTGACTGGGGGGAACCTGGAGTATCGCCGTCCGCGTCTTTATTTTTACTGACCTTTTGACCGGGAAGAGAAAATACCTGCAAAGTCGGTCAAATAGGATGATTGGCCGAATCGTCACACTGCTGTATAATGATTGAGCAGACTATGATGGCCCCTGAGGAAATTGGAGAAAAGAAGTCGGTAAACCACACTCCGACGATTGCGCTGACCGTCGCAGCGGTGCTGTTGCTGATCGTGGGCGCTTTGAGTTATCGGGACTACGTTCGCAACAGTCTCGAGAAAGAGTATGCCGAGAAAGAGCGCATGATGATGGCTCGTCATGGTTATGCGGTTCAACCGACACCGGGTCAGCAGGTTCCTCCGCAGCAGCAGGCAGATGTCCAGTTCCAGAACAATTACGTACCCGCACAACCGGGGCAGCCGGGTCAGCAGATGCCGGTGCAGCAGAACCAGGTAAATCCCGGTGTGAACAACGCCATGATTGCTCAGCAGGCGGCGAACATGGGGGTTGAGCATTCACTGCCCCAAGCTGCCGATCCGGAGATCCAGGCAATCAGCAGTTCTCTCCAGCAGATTCGCGAGCAGTCTGAGAGGACGGAGCAGCAATACAATGATCTCGTCAGCGGTGTGGATGCCAGGGTGAACCAGGCGGTTGCCGCAGCCAATGAGCCGATCACTTCGGAGCTCCCAGATTTCCTACGAGAAGCCGTCGCGGATCCTCCGGGCGGCAACCCCTCGGTGCAGGCCAACATGGAGAAGATGCGGGACAAGGTTAGGGCAGCTCCTTCACTGGCGCGGGTCACAGGTTATGACCGGGACTGGGGAATCGTAACTTTCAATGCCGGAGCCGGGCAGGGCGTGAAGAAAGATCAAAGGTTCGCCGTTCGCCGTGGCGATATCATTCTCGGCTGGGTCAAGGTCGACGAAGTTCAGGCCACTTCTTCCATTGCAGTTCTGGTTACCCGGAACAAGAACATCGACACGGCTGAGAAGCCGGCGGCCGGTGATGACCTGATCAACTTCGAACTGTTCTGATCCGGAACCAGCTTGAGACTGCAGGACAAAGTCATTGTGGTGACCGGTTCCACCACTGGAATCGGAAAGGCGATTGCGAGACGTTGCCTCGAGGAGGGAGCCTCAGTCGTCATTCACGGACTCGAGCCGGATCTGGCTGAGCAGGCCTGGATCGACCTTGATCCTGAACGAAGTCGCAGCGAAATGATCGTTGCTGATTTAGCTGATCCCGATGCGCCGCGCTTGATTCGCGAGGTGACCTTGAAACGATTCGGAAAGATCGACGGTCTTGTGAACAACGCCGCCAGGATCGGCACGGGGAATATTGTTTCGACGAATCGAGACTCTTTCGACGGCTTTATTGAGGTGAACACGAAAGCTCCGTTTTTCCTCATCCAGGCGCTGCTCGATGACTTGCAGGTGGCTCGCGGTTCTGTCGTAAATATTGGTTCGGTCAATGCCTATTGCGGGGAGCCTGACCTGCTTCCCTATTCGATCTCGAAAGGGGCGCTGATGACCCTGACTCGCAACCTCGGTGATGTGCTGCATCGCGAGTACTCTGTCAGGGTAAACCAGGTGAATCCTGGTTGGATTCTGACTGAGAATGAACAGGCAAGAAAGCAGGAACAGGGATTGCCGGAAGACTGGCCGTCCCGCCTCAGTGGTCAGTTCGCTCCCAGCGGCAGGATTTTTAAATCTGAGGAAATCGCAGCAGCGGTAATCTATTTCCTCAGCGATGAGTCGGGCCCGGTCAGCGGGTCAGTTCTCGACATTGAGCAGCATCCCATGATCGGGAGGAATCCTTCCAAAGATGTCGAAGGGTAGGGTGTTTAAGCGTCTGATTGGACAGGCTCACCCATGAGCAACTGGTAGAGCGTGCGCTTCAACATTTTTGCCTCGTAGGGCTTTTGAAGGAAAGCGATCTGCTTCTCGTCACCGAGACCGTGGTCTTCAGGGCGCTCGTTGTAGCCGCTGGTGAGAAGGATGCCGAGTTCGGAGTGGGTGGAGTGAAGTTCCCGGGCAAGATCCCAACCGGAGACGCCTTCCGGCATGACGATGTCGGTAACGACGAGGGAAACTTTTTCGGAGATTTCAGGCCAGAGATCGAGAGCCTGGCGACCGGATGCTGCTTCGATGACTTCGCATCCTAACATCTCCAACAGTTTGCGAACCAGCTTGCGAACTGCATCTTCGTCTTCGACCAGAAGAATCGTACTGCCCTTGAGGCTCTCCTGGTCATTCGTATTTTCCTTTTCAGGGGTGGGTGCGGCGACGCGACCCATAACCATCGGCAGGAGAATCTCAAAAGTGGTGCCCACATCGACTTCACTGGAAACATCAATTTGTCCGCCGTGCTCGCGGATGATCGCTGCAACATTGGCGAGGCCCAGGCCCGTGCCTTTCCCTTTTTCTTTTGTGGTGAAGAAGGGGTCGAAAATCTTCGGCAGTTTCTCAGCAGGAATGCCTGAGCCGTTATCGCGAATCGAGAGGCAGGCATAGTTGCCGGGCGCCATGCTGCTGTCTTCGGCACTGAGGGAATGAACAGAAGTTTCGATCGTGATCCTTCCTCCATCCGGCATGGCATCCCTCGCATTCACGATGAGGTTCATTATGACCTGGCCCAGCATGGATCGATCCGCTTCGATCTGGTCGAGTCCTGCACCGAATTTGATATCGAGGTCAATCGTTTCCTCGACCATGCGGCGCATCATCTTGACGAACTCACTAACGACCTGGTTCAGCTCGCATCGCTCGAGGTTCACGGACTGCTGACGGCTGAAAAGCAGAAGTTGCTTGGAAAGTTCAACGGCCTGGAGAGAAGCACTGCGAATCAGCCCGAGGGACTCCATCGCCTTCTCGTTGCCGGCGTCCTCGACAATCATTTCCAGCAGGGATGTGTGTCCCTGGATCACCGTGAGAAGGTTGTTGAAGTCGTGAGCGATTCCAGTGGCAAGGCGACCGACGCTGGTCAGCTTCTGGGACTGGCGCAGCATGCTCTCGATTTCCTTGCGCGAAGCTACCTCGCGATCGAAGTCGACCTGGGTGGCTACGAGCGAAGCAACCAGACTGACAATCGCCTCAAATGAAGGGTCGTCTGCCACGTCTTCGTCGTGAAATCCAACGGCGAGAGCGGCAATCGGTTTTCCTTTGCGGTCACAAAGAATCCGTCCGTGGAGATGGCGAAATGCGAGGAACGTCTTATCCATCGCTTCGTTGAACCTGATCTTTTTCGGGATCGCTTGTGAAAGCAGTTCGTTGGCGAGCAGGAAATCGGGGATCTCTACTGAGGGATACTGGATGCTGCAGGCTTCGGAGAGCGACTGCGCCACGACGCGCTTCGGACCTTCGCCGGCGACCAGTTCAACGAGAAGGAAGGCTTCCGCATCGAGAGCATTCCGGACCTGGTTGACGAAAGAGTGCCATCCTGCCCGGTTGATCCAGTTCTCGGCGATCTCCACGAGTTTGCCTGCTTGCTCCAAAGCCCCGTCATCGTTGGGGGGGGGAGAAAGGCACTCATTGTCCATTTCTTCCCGTGAGAGCACGAGGCCGTCATCTCCGGAGGAAACAGGGGAGCGATTGAGCTTAGTTGTGGAGCGATTACTCAAGACGAGTAGATGTCTAATATTTATTGTAATTATAACGTGTATTAATTTCAGTGCAAGACTGGAAACAAGTTTTTATACAAGCATCTAAAAATTAAAGCGTTACGTATGAGCTTCGCTCTTAAACGCAACAAAAAAGGCCGGGGAGGAGCTCCCCGGCCACGATTTCTGAATATTTAAAGAAGTGAATTGGGGTTACTGGCCACCGAGTCCAGGAATTCCCTGGAGGTTCAGCCCCGGGGGCAATCCTTGCGGCATACCCGGAGCTCCGGGCGCGGCGCCGGCTTCGGCGTCCTCAGACACCATCAACTCAGACCGGGGCGTGGAAATGTTGTCGGTCAGGTAACTTCGAACAATGTAAGTGTTGCCCTCGAGCTTCTTCTCATTGGCGAGTTTGGTCTTCAACTCATTGAGATTGTCCTCGAATTCCTTGTCGAGGCGCTCCGCGTCTTCCTCGCTCTCATCTTCACCGGCTTCGCGCTTCTCGTTGAGCTTCGCGGAGACCTTGATTGAAACCGGGACCTGGTTGATCTCATTCTTCTCGCCCGTTGTGATGACGTAATTAAAACCGTCGAAGGTGGAGATTTTGAATGTGGCCTTGACCGCTTTGTTCTCATCGGAATCAGCATCAGCTTTGGAGAGGACATCCTCCATGGCGGGATTGGCAAAGGCACCCTTCATGTTGGTGACCTTCGCCTGGTCGAGAACTTCGTCTTCTTTGGCGCCGAGGAGGGTGTAGTCGCCGTCGGGATCGTCACGGGTCAGTTTCCAGTCGTTTTCTTTCTCGCCGGTGATGATCTCGATGGACTTGATGCGCGCCACCTTGAAGAAGCTCTTGTCGATCCAGTCCGAGGCATCGGTGGTGGCATCGGTGAAGGTCTGGGCAACGAGGAACACAGCATTGCTGTCGCCTGTCTTCACATAGCGGCCGGCATCGCTCATGGCTGTACCTGTGCCCATAGGGTTGGGGCGATTTTCTGATCGCTCGTAGACTTTGCCAAGCCAGAGAGTCGCGAGATCTTCACCGGAAGCGTCCTTAAAGGTGAGAATCGTGGCGGCTTCCTCTTCGTCTGCCGCCTCCGCAGGATCTACCAGGCTGACCCGACCAAACTGGGCGCGGCCAATGGTGACAGGTTGGACTGCCTCGAGTGCCCAGATGCCGCGAAGCAACTTGATGATGGGTTCGGCGTCAGCAGGATAATTATCCCGCTCAGCAACTTCCCAGGTAGCGTCGCCTTTGGAGAGAGTCAGGCCCGCGTCTTTTCCTAGGATGTGCACGGTAGCGACATCGTTAAGGGGGAAATCACCGAATACCTTTTTCTTGGAAGTGGACGATGCGACTTCTGATACGCCACCGGAGTTGGTGAAGTGAAGGATGGCTGCAATCCCGCCGATCACGGCGAGGGCGATCACTAGACGAATGAGTGTTTTGGTTCCCATAGTGCTTGAGCAAATGTGGATGTTTTCAGTTCGTTCGGTGGATTAACGGGCTGCGACTTTTGCCCGACGGAAGATCGCCAGGCCAATACCAAACGCGATGATGAGGATGGGCATCAACAGAGTGTTGCCAAACTTGTAAGTGGCGAGTTTGCGACGGAACTCCCGGGTCACTTCCTTCTGAAGGTCCCGCTCCTTTTTGCGGAATTCAGCTTCCTGTTCCTGCAGAGTTTTCATTTCTGCTTGAACCTCGGGTGAGAGCAGTGCCTCGTCGAGGTTGTCTGGAGTTTGTGAAAGGATGACCCCGAGGCGGGCCCCGACTTCTTCGCGTTGGCTGGCGAAGCTGGCCAATGCATCGGCATATTTCTGTTCAGCCTCTCGATACCATTCGCTCTGGCGGGTGAAGGGACGACGGATCGATGCGCGGCTGCGGACATTGATGAGATCAGGATCGCCTGAGAGCTGCTCGACTGCGTTCTGAACGAGAACGAGGTTTTCGTTGAGTAGCTCCGGAATGACGATGCCGAGGCCGGGAATCTGGTTTCTGCGAACCACATTGGCATCGTAGATGAAATCGGTGTCTGCAATGAGAACGACCCGTCCCGGAGCGATGGACTCCTTAAGAGCTTCAGGAGCCGGTTCCTCTTTTGATTCTTCGGCAGCCTCTTCGCCTTCCTCATTGGCAGCTTCATCCGCCGACGGTGCAGCAGGATCGCCGTCTGGAAATGCGGTCGGGAAGGTGCCGCTGAGGCGAGTGACGAGGGCACGTGGAGTGCCGTGAGCCTCGAAGTTTTCGCGAATGCGATCTCCGCCGCCTTCCTGAGTTGGATCGGCATCGAAGGAACCAACAAGTTGGTTGTTCGGTGAGGACAACAGCAGGTTGTCGACCTGGATACCCTCCGGTGCGTTCACTTCAAAGGCTCCCGGTGTCAGCATGTTGAGGTGATTCAACATCTGCGTCATCGGATCGGTCAGACCGGGATCGTCACCGCTGCCGAGTGCACTGCGATCGAGTGTCAGGAACGTCGGCGAAAAGTTGCCGCGACGAATAATTTCGGAGCCGAAATCAAGGTCGGCGAGCACGCGGGTTGAATCATAGTTAACGCCCCAAGCACGGAATAGCTCCGCGAGATTGGAAGTCGGATTAGGGCCTCCCTGGGGAGGCATGCCGGGCATTTGCGGCTGTCCCTGGGCAAGGGCGCGGGCGTAGAAGAAGTTTGGATCAACGAAGGCAAGCACGTTGCCGCCTTTGAGAAGATATTGGTCGATTGCGAACTGACCTTCGACGCTGATATCGTGAGGGTGCAGGACGATCAAAGTCGTAATGTCTTCCGCGACCTCCTTGGCAGAGACAGGAAGGAACTCAACTTCGTAGTCCCGACTGAGCTGCTCGTAGAACATCCACGCGGTCTGAGGCGGAGCCTGGAAGTTGCCGGAGAAGCCACCGGAGACAGAGAGGCTGGTCATGATGCCAATCTTCTTATCCTTCCCGCCATGCACGTTGGAGATAGCGCGAATGAGATCGTATTCCAGGGTCGTTTCAGGACGTGCCGGGATGAAGGGAATTGTCTCTTTGGCATCGATGCACTCGATCGCAAGCCCGAAGAAGAGCTCGTAGTTGGTTTCCCCGGAAACCCCGGGCTGAAGGCCGTCGAGAATAGCAGCATCTTCTGCGTCGGTGTTGGGCTCAGGGTTGAGTTTCTCAACCTTCAGCATGCGAACCTTCTGCTTTTCGAATTCGCCGGCTTCGTTGACAAGCTCCAGTTCGCGAGTCGGAGCTGCATGTGAGAGTTCACGAAGCAGGTCCTCAACCCGACGGGCACGGGCGCGTTCACTGGGGCCCATAACCTTGTTGTCGTCGGTCACGTAGTAGCGAATCGTGACCGGCGTTTCCAGTTCCTGGAGGATGTTCTTGGTTCCCTCTGAGAGGGTGTAGGTCTTGTATTCCGTCAGGTCGAATCGCCAGCCAAAGGCACCGATCAGGATGTTGATCAGGACGGCAATGGCGAAGACCACGAGCAGGGAGGTCAGCGCGACGGCACTGCGGCTCTTTTGGTGGGATGGGGAAGGTGTGTCACTCATGATGGTATCGGTCGTGAATGAAAAAAAGGGTGAAAGTTAGGCACGCTTGAGGCGGATCACGACGGAAGTCGCAAACAGGCAGAACGCGATAAAGGTGATGAAGAAAGCCAGGTCCCGGAAACCGAGAACGCCTTTGGCAAGTTCAGTAAAGTGAGGCATCACGCCGAGCACATTGGCCAGCTTGATGAAGGGCCAGAGAATGAGCCAGCCGCCTTTCATGTTGGTGAGGAACTCGCTGATTTGGGGGAGACCACTGAGCCAAAGCATCATGCAGAGCGCCACTGAAACGAGCAACGCGACAAGCTGGCTACGAGTCATGGCTGATACCACGCAGGTCACGGCAAGGAAGCAGAGAGCCACCAGGTAGGTGGAAACAAAGCCGGCCATGATGACTCCGTTGTCCGGATCGCCAAGGTAATTGATTGTCCAGACGATGGGGAACGATAGCACGAGCATGCCGAAGAGCACGACGGCTGCGGCGAGGAATTTCCCGAGAATAGCGTGCCAGGGAGCGAGCGGCATGGTCAGGATCAGCTCCATGGTTCCAAGGCGTTGCTCCTCCGACCAGAGGCGCATGCCGACCGCCGGGGCGATCAGGACAAGATACCAGGGGAGGTATTGGAAGTAGGGAAGGAAAAGATCCGCTTCGCCCCCTTCGAGAACTCCCGTGAAGAAGAAGGATAGAGCGTTGGAGATTCCGAGAAACACGACAAAGAGCACGTAGGCGATCGGTGACGTGAAATAGCTCGTAAGCTCGCGCTTGAAGATAGTGCGGACTTCGCGGGGAAGGGCAAACTTGACGATGGCGATAAAGATCGCCGCAACGACGGCCGTCGGAATCGCGAAGTCGGTCAAAAGAGTGATAAAAGCATCCATGATGTTTTAAAGTAATGGAATCGAACCTGGGCCGATCAGTCGTCAGAGTCGGTTTTGGTGATTTCGCGGAAGAGTTCGTCGAGGCGACCTTCTTCGACGTGCAGCTCTTCAATGCTGAGTTTCTTGTCCTGGCAGAGGCCGGACACCTGCTTGCCGAGCTCGCCTCCTTTGCCCTTGGCAGGAAGAATGCGGGCTTCGATTCCGTCGTCGTCGGAGCTGATGACTTCGACCTCGCGTGAGGCACTCAGTTTTTCCAGTTCCGCCTGGATGCCGGAACCGGCGAGGCCGGAGGCTTTGAGGCGAACGGATCCAGCATTTGAAGACCTTGCCTTGAGCTCGTCCGGGGTGCCGTCAGCGATGACCTTTCCGCGGTCGATGATAATGGCGCGGGTGCAGGCGGCTTCCACCTCTTCGAGGATGTGGGTCGAGAAGAGAATGGCCTTGTCCTCACCCATGCGACTGATGAGCTGGCGGACTTCGTGTTTCTGGTTGGGGTCCAGACCGTCGGTAGGTTCGTCGAGGATGAGAATTTCCGGGTCGTGGATGATGGACTGAGCAAAGCAGGTCCGGTGACGGTAACCCTTCGAGAGGGTGTCCACGCTCTGGTGGCGAACCGGCTCGAGAAAAGTGGTTTCGATGGCCTGGTCGACAGCGGCGTCGAGGTCTCCGGAAGGGATGCCTCTCATTTCGCCGGCGAAGCGAAGAAAACCCTCCACGGTCATATCCGAGTAGAGTGGAGCGGCTTCCGGGAGATACCCGATCTTAGCCTTGGCGGCGATCTCATTGTCCTCGATATCGGCTCCGTCGATGCTGACTTTGCCCTGGGTCGGGGGAATGTAGCCGGTGACCATTCGCATGGTGGTCGATTTGCCGGCTCCGTTGGGACCGAGAAATCCGAGGACTTCTCCTTTTTTCACCGTGAAGGACACGCCGTCCACGGCTACCTTGCTTCCGAAATGCTTGTGCAGATCTTCGACTTCTATCATCGCTGATTAACAGGTTGATCTAGGGTTTTTAGCGGAGGGGCTCCGCTGGTTCGTTTGAAAAAATACCGAATGTTTCAGAGTTCAATTAAACTCTGGATTCAGAGGGGGATTTCCCCATTGTATGTCCTCTCAGAACGACTAATCGCAAGGAAAAAGTTTACATAGTAAATCCCGTATTTGAGTCCGCAACCCGGCCTAACCCTATGAAATTGATCAGCTGGAACGTAAACGGCATCCGCGCCGTCTTGAAAAAGAACTTCCTCGAGTTTCTTGAGGAGCATCAGCCGGACGTGCTGTTGCTGCAGGAAGTAAAGGCTGAACGGGAGCAGGTGGATGAAGATTTCGAAGGTGCGGGCTGGGAAGTTTACTGGAATCCGGCGGTGAAGAAGGGGTATTCCGGAGTGGCCGCCCTGAGCCGTACGCCCGTGATTTGTGCGACCAACGGTATCGGAATCGAGGAGCATGATCAGGAGGGTCGGGTCATTACCCTGGAGTATGACGGCTTCTACGTCGTGGGGGTCTACACGCCGAATGCTCAGAATGAACTCAGGCGTCTCGATTATCGAATGAAGTGGAATGCCGACTTCCTCGCTTACGTCAAAGAACTCGAGAAAACGAAGCCGGTTATTTTTGCCGGCGACCTCAACGTATCCCATACCGAGATCGACCTGGCCCGGCCCAAGGCGAACCGAAAGAATGCCGGGTTCTCCGATGAAGAGCGTGCCGGCTTTGATGACATTCTAGCGGCCGGTTTCGTCGATACCTTTCGCCACTTTCATCCCGATGAGCGGGATCACTATTCCTGGTGGAGTTACCGGGGAGGTGCCCGGGCCAAGAACGTGGGGTGGCGACTGGATTACTTCTGCGTGACTGACAGCCTGATGGGCCAGGTGAAGTCAGCGAAGATCCTGAGTGATGTGATGGGATCGGATCACTGTCCTGTGTTGTTGGAGATCAGCTAGGACTGCTCCGACAACCACAACCGAAACTTTTCCAGCGCTCGACCGCGGTGGCTCATGCCGTTTTTGACTTCTTCGGGCAACACCCCGAACGAATCTTCGTAGCCTTCGGGAATGAAAAGGGGATCGTAGCCGAAGCCGCCTTCTCCCGTCATGCTGTCAGCGATACGTCCTTCGACAGCACCATCGAATACAGCGAGCACTTCTCCGCCCCTGGCTACGGTGATGACACAGCGGAAGCGTGCGCTCCTTGCTTTTCCTTCGTGCTCCGGTTTTGCCAGTTCTTCCATCAACTTGTCGCGATTGGTGGCGTCGGTCGCCTCTGCGCCCGAGTAGCGGGCGGAGTAGATCCCGGGCGCTCCTTCGAGAGCGTCGACTTCGAGTCCGGAGTCATCGGCAATGACAAAGGCGTCCGGCAGAGCGTTGCTGGCAGCGAGCGCCTTGATGGCGGAATTCTCGGCAAACGTGGAGCCGTTTTCCTCGGGTTCCTCCATGTCGGGAAGGGTGGTCAGGTCGCTGACCTCATCAAAGAAGTCGGCCAGCATGGCGCGGAATTCGCCGGTTTTGTGGGCGTTGTGGGTGGCGACAAGGAGATTGGGCATGGAGGAGTTTTGAGTTTCCGATGAGAAGTTTCAAGAGGAGAAGCGATCGGGCTGTGTTACGTTCGCGAGATGGTTCACGCCCCGTCCATTCCCAACACCGAACTGCTCGCTCCGGCGGGTAACTGGGAGTGTGCCCGCGCAGCAGTGGCTAACGGTGCCGACGCGATCTATTTCGGGATGCCGCAGTTCAACGCGCGGATCCGGGCCGATAACTTCACGCCTGCCGACTTGTCGGAGCTGATGCACTTTCTCCATGACCACGGTGTCCGCGGATTTGTGGCCTTCAATACCCTGATTTTTCCTGCGGAGTTGGAGGCAGCGGCGAATCAGCTCCATGTGCTCAGCAAGGCAGGGGTCGACGCCATCATTGTTCAGGACCTCGGACTGGCCACAATGGCGCGGGCCATGGTGCCGGACTTGCACGTGCATGCGTCGACCCAGATGACGATCACTTCGCCTGAAGCATTGGCCTTTGCGGACGAATTGTTCGAACTCGACCGGGCAGTGATCGCCCGGGAAAACTCACTCAAAGAGATCCGACTGTTTCACGCCACGGAACCCGGGGCGACTGAACTGGAGACCTTCGTCCACGGAGCCCTTTGCGTCGCGTATTCGGGGCAGTGCCTCACCAGTGAATCGCTGGGGCAGCGCAGTGCCAACCGTGGCGAGTGCGCCCAGGCCTGCCGGATGCCTTATGAGTTGGTCGTCGACGGGGTGACCCAAGACATGGGCGATAAGAAATACCTGCTTTCTCCGCAGGATCTCGCCGGGATTGATCAGGTGCCGGAATTGATTCGTCTTGGCGTGGTCAGTTTCAAAATCGAGGGACGATTGAAGACGCCCGAATACGTCGCCGCGGTGACACGGGCTTATCGTCAGGCTATTGATGCAGCTCTGTCAGGGCATGACCAGGTTGCGGGCGAAGAGGAGCGATACGAACTCGAGATGGCATTCTCGCGTGGGCTCTCGTCCGGTTGGCTCAATGGGATCAATAATAAGAAGTTGGTTCACGCCCGGTTTGGCAAAAAGCGGGGAGCGTTCGTTGGCAAGGTGAAGCAGGTGGGCAAGGACTGGGTCGAGGTAGACGGAGAATCGAACGTCAAGAACGGCGACGGAATTGTCTTTGATACGGGTGGTAACACGGAACACGAGCAGGGAAGCCGAGTTTACGAAGTGAAGGGTTCGCGGCTTCTGCTGAAGCGTGGCAAGGTGGATACGAGACAACTGAAGCCTGGCGATCGAATCTGGAAGACCGATGACCCTGCCCTGAATTCCGAGCTGCAGAGCACCTGGAAGCGCGAAGCGCTCCCGTCCAGGAAGGTTGGTGTTCGGTGGTCAGTGAGCGGTCGGGTCGGTGAGGTGTTGCGATTGGTGGATGATGAGTTTGATGTTGAGGTGGCTTCGTCAGGACCGATGGAGCGGGCGCAGAACCGTCCGCTTTCGCGAGAGGTGCTCGAGAAACAACTCAGCCGCCTCGGGAACACGGTTTATGAGTTGAGTGATCTGTCCGTTGATCTGGATGGTGATTGCATGCTTCCCATGAGCGAGCTCAACCGGATGCGCCGTGCGCTCGTTGAAAAGCTGGATGTCTCTCGTGACGAACCGTTCCGGAATCGCCGCGTCACCGGCGTGACCGTGAAAGAGATGCTGCCGGAGCGGGGCGAGGTGGGGACGGAAGGCTGTGAGTTGCGCGTGCTGTGCCGAACCGAGGAGCAAGTCGATGCGGCGATCGAGTCGGGCATCGAAACGGTCTACGCCGATCTTGAGGATGTGAGGCGTTACCGTGATCTCGTCGCCAGGGTGAAAAGTGAAAGCCCGGAGACGAAGCTCTTCCTCGCCACGCCGCGGATTCAAAAGGCCGGGGAGAGCGGTCTCTTTCGCGTGGTGGAAAAAGCGAAACCTGATGGCGTGCTGGTACGCAACCTGGGCGGAGTGCGCCACTTCCGAAACCATCCCGATTTGAAGATGGTGGGGGACTTTTCGCTGAACGTGGCCAATCCCATCAGCGCGCAGCGCTTGATGGCTCAACACTTTGAGAAACTGACCGTGTCCTACGATCTCAATATCGAGCAGGTTATGGATTTGCTGAAACTCACTCCGCCCGAATGGTTCGAGCTGACCTTGCATCAGCACATGCCCATGTTTCACATGGAGCACTGTGTGTTCTGTACCTTTCTTTCCGAAGGCACAGACTTCACCAACTGTGGTCGCCCCTGTGATAACTATGAAGTGCAATTGCGCGACCGGGTCGGGCAGTTGCATCCGCTCAGTGCCGATGTGGGCTGTCGCAATACCTTGTTCAACGGTCGGGCTCAATCCGGTGCCCGCTTTTTTGAGCCGTTGCGGGAAGCTGGCTTGAGGAATTATCGGATCGAATTCTTGAGAGAGGATGCCGGGGAATCCCGAGAAATAATTCGAGTCTATCAGGGGCTGGTGAGCGGTGAAGACGCTGGCGCGGCTCTGTGGGCGCGACTCAAAGTCGATTCGCGTCTCGGGGTGGTTGAAGGAACGTTGGACGCAAGCTGACGAAGGTCTGTCAGGCACGGAGCCGTCGGCGAGTGGTCCGTTGCAATACCCCACCCAAATGAGGGGTGGGAACCTTTCATCCGAGGTGTTTTCCTATCGGGTAGACAGATTGCTATTTCGGTTACTGCTCATCTAAAACCAACCGCCTTAGCTTCGAAAATTGATGGGAAACTGTCTCAACTTCAACCCCAGTTAATCCATGAAATTCCACACTCTGGTGCCGTTAATACTTATGGTCAGTTCTTCGGTGTTTGCTCAGGCCCCTCCGGGATACAAAACTGCGATTCCTCCCGAGATCATGACTCCGGACTCCGTTGAAACCAATTACCTGGGGGAGCTGGAGTTCATTGATGGTCGGCCGACTCACGAGACTGCCAACAGAATTCACGATCACCTTGCCTACATTCGTGGGGTTGAAGTGTTTCTGAACTTGATGCCGGCATGTTCGATTGAGGCGATGCGGATGGCCCATGTCCGTGCCGGGGTGACGGAAGCGAATCATGCCCTGCTGGCCGAGAGCTTGCTTGACTCAAATCCGCTCTTTTTGACCGGAAACACGGACACCGTCTATTGTTCGGCGATCCTGGACCTGGAGCGTGACGGACCAACTGTGGTGGAGATCCCTGCCAACTGCGGGCCGGGCACGGTCAATGATGCTTTCTTCAGATTTGTCGTCGACATGGGAGCCCCCGGTCCGGATCGAGGCAAGGGTGGCAAGTATCTCATCTTGCCACCGGATTACAACGGCCTCGGAGTTGAGTTTCCGAGGGATAATTCAATGCAACGTGTCACAGCGCAAGGCACGACCGACGATTTCTACGTTGTCCAGTCTCCATCCTATACCAATTGGCTGATTTTGAGAGGGTTTCTCGTTGATGGAAAAACTGATGCTGCCGTCAAGATGTTCCGCGAGGGGCTCAGGGTCTATCCATTGGAGAAGGTGTTGAGTCCCCCCGAAATGGTCTTCACCGACCTTTCGGAAATGGAGCTAAACACCATTCACGCCAACAATGATCAATTTTATGCGGAATTGAATCATGTTATTCAGAAGGAGCCCGTCGGCTTTCTTGATCCGGAACTGCGGGGACTCGTTGCGGGGATAGGTATCGAAAAAGGCCAGGCATTTCAACCTGACCAGCGGATGCGGGCAATCCTGAAAGACTCCGCTGCGGTTGGAAATGCGACATCGCGTTCCATTGCCTTTGATAGCCGTGATGAGCAAGCTTATCTCTACGAGGGAAGCCAATGGAAAACTGCCTTTGTCGGAGGTGACTATCGCTGGCTCCGCGATGGAGGGCTTGGTGGCCGAAATCTCGACGCCAGAACGCTGTTTTTCTATCTCGCCACCGTCAACACTCCCGCGATGGCAGCGGAAATTATCGGCGCGGGGTCTCAATATGCCTGGATCGATAGCGACAGTGCCGGAGACTATCTTGAAGGAGACAAAAACTACACACTCACTATTCCGGCTGATCCTCCGGCCAAGGATTTTTGGTCGGTGGTGGTTTACGACCCCCAGACGCGTTCCGAGCTCCAGACGGATCAGCCCTTGCCTAGCAGAAACAACAAGAGAGACGAATTCGTCGAAAATGACGATGGTTCCGTGACCCTTTTTATTGGCCCTGATGCGCCTGAAGGGAAAGAGAATAACTGGATTCAAACGGTCCCCGGTAAAGGCTGGTTTGCGATCCTCCGGTTGTATGGGCCCCTCGAACCCTGGTTCGATAAGACGTGGCGACCCGGCGAAATCGAAATCATCAAATGATTGCCCACGAGTCGTGAGTGGCTGTGTTTGTTTCGAAATTCAGGATCGAGCCGCTTCGATAAACGCCCTTACCAAGCCCAGATCTTTCATCCCGGGCTCTGACTCCACCCCGCTGGCAACATCAACCCCTGCCGGTCGTACCTGAGCCACTGCTGCGGCGACGTTGTCAGGGACGAGGCCGCCGGCGAGAACGATTTGTCGGTTCGGCCATTGTTCGACTGCTCGGGCACCGAGCGTCCAGTCCATGGTTTCGCCGCTGCCGCCGTATTCAGTGGGGGCATAGGCATCGAGGAGAAGCGTGGAGCCGGGGTAGGCAGCGGCGCTCTCGAGCATGGTATCGTCTTTAACGCCGAGAGCGCGGAAGACGGGCAAACCCTGTTGAATGAGGGACTCAACCCTGTTGGGTGACTCGTCGCCGTGCAACTGGATCCAGTCGATCCCTCCGGAGTCGGCAATGCTTTTCAATTCGTCGTCACTGGCGTTGACCGTCACGGCAACGCGGGAGACGTTGTTGCCCAGATCCTGGAGCCAGGGGAGGGCTTCGCCGAGCGCGATGAAGCGCTTCGACTTCGGGTAAAAGTTGATGCCGAGGGCATCAGCGCCGGCATCGATGATCGCTTCGGCTTGCTCACCGGTACGGATGCCGCAAATTTTGACCGCAACACGACCCGGGTTCGTTGGGAACACGGGTCGGTTGCTCATGGTCAAAAATTAGAGTTTGGCGAGGGAGTCGTCGAGTGCGGCAAGAAGGCCGGCGATGGTTTCCTCGGTCTCGTCTCCCATGTTGGACAGACGGAAGGTCTTGCCCTTGATCTTGCCATAGCCGCCGTCGAGCTGCTTCTTGTGATCGTCGCGCATGATTTTCTGTAGCTTGGCCACGTCGATGTCCTTGTTGTTCTTCACCGCAGTGAGCGATTTGGAACGAAAACCTTCAGGAGCAAAGAACTCGAAGCCGTTGGCAACAACCCACTCGGCCACGATATTGTTGAGCTTCTCGTGGCGGGCGAAACGGTTTTCGAGGCCCTCTTCGAAGATGACGTCGAGCTGGTGGCGCAGTCCGTAGATGGTGGAAATGCAGGGAGTGCTCGGGGTCATGGACTTTTCCTGGTTCTTCTTGAACTCGTGAAAGTCGAAGTAGTAGCCGCGGTCTTCAATCGTGGCGGCGCGCTCAAAGGCGGCGTCGGACACGGTGAAGATGCCGAGACCCGGAGGCAGGGCGAGGGCCTTCTGGCTGCCGGTGAGCAGCACGTCGATGCCGAGCTTGTCGAACTCGATCGGAACGACGGAGAAACTGGAAACCGTATCGGTCACGAGAAGGACGTCATCGTATTTGTTCACGACAGCGGCCACTTCCTCGAGCGGGTTCATCACGCCGGTGGAGGTCTCGTTGTGAATGAAAGTTACGACGTCGAATTCGCCGGTGGCGAGCTTGGCATCCACGTCAGCGGGATCGACCGGAACACCCCACTCATACTGAAGCGCTTCGGCCTCTTTGCCGCAGCGTAGGGCCACGTCGACCCACTTGTCCGAGAAAGCACCGGAACAACAACAGAGCACTTTCTTCGCGGCGAGGTTGCGAAGGGCGCCTTCCATGACACCCCATGCGGACGAGGTGGAAAGGAAAACGGGCTGCTTGGTGCCCATCATTTCCTGGAGGCGAGGATGGATGTCATCGTAGAGGGCTACGAAGTCCTTGGAGCGGTGCCCGATCATCGGGGTCGCCATGGCTTCGTAGGTTCCCTGGGAAATCTCCACAGGGCCCGGGATGTGCAGTCTGATGTGATCGCTCATAGTTGGCGCAATAAGGACGAGCTTGGCGAAATCACAATCCGAAAATCGCCTGTGCTTCGGTTATTACGACGCATTCTTTCCCGGAGATTCAGGGAGCTCGAAGGGAGGTTGATTGGCGCGGCGACGAATCCAGTTAACGGCCTTGTTGAGTGGGCCGAAGCAGACGAGGCGAATCTCGAGGCGGCGCTTGCCCGGGAAGTCCATCAGGAGTAGGCCGATCACCACGGTGAGCAGTCCTTGTCCGGGAGTCACCAACATAATGATGCCGCCGATGACGAGGATGCCTCCGATGAGATTCTTCAGGATCAGAAAGAGAATACGTAGAACCGGGTGTTCGTCGCGGATGGCCTCTGCTCCTTCGCTGTTTTCGAGAAAATAGTCGCTGGGGAGGCGGCGAATGATTACCGGCACAGCAATAGCGCTGATGATCAGGATGATCAGAGACAGGCTCCCAATCCAGGCGAAGAGAGTGTCACGCTGCTTGATCCACTCCCAGACGGTGGACCACGTTTCTGGAAACCACTCCATTAGCTACGGTGGGGCGCAGCGGCGAGAGGATCAATCGAAATCCCGTGAGCGTGGCTCGCGGTGCGTGGTGCTTTCGCTGGTCGGGGAGGTCACGAAAGGACCGCCGGCAAGCGGGGCCTTTTCGGTGAAGGCGACCTCGGGCAGTTCGGTCGGGCGACCGGCGAGGGGGAAGTCTTTGCGCAGCGGGTGATAGGGGTAACCCTCCCACATGAGAATGCGACGGTGATCGGCGAGCCCGTTGAACTCGATTCCCATCATGTCGTAGACTTCGCGCTCGTGCCAGACGGCCGTCTTCCAGATATTGGTGACGGAGTCGACTTTCTCGTCTTCGGCGACCTTGAACTTGATGCGGAGATGGTGGTTGGCTCCGTTGCCGAGGGCGTAGAGTTCATAGACCATTTCGAAGCGGGGTTCTTCGCCGAGGAAGTCGATGCTGCTGATGTCGACGAGGTAGTCGAAACCGAGGTCATCGCAGCAGTATTTGAGAATGTCGTGGGCCTGGGCCTTTTCAACGATCACGGTGTCTTCGCCGCGAAACTCGATTACGTCGAGGATGGCTTCGCCGAATTTGTCCCTAATGGAGGAAAGCGTGGTGCTCATGCTTCGTTTCGATGGCGTGGATTACGCGTCAGCAGCTTCGAGGGTGCGGGCGCTGTCGGCCTGGAAGTGGGCCTTGGCGGACTCTTCTTCGGTCACTTTCTGTTGCAGCTTCATGAGGCCTTCGAGAAGAGCCTCGGGGCGCGGAGGACAGCCGGAAACGTAAACGTCGACCGGAATGAGATTGTCGATGCCCTGGAGGGTCGCGTAGCTGCGATACATGCCGCCAGAGGAGGCGCAGGCGCCCATCGCGATGCACCACTTGGGTTCGGGCATCTGGTCCCAGATCCGCTTCACGGCGAGGGCCATTTTGTAGGTGACCGTGCCGGCCACGATCATGACGTCGGCCTGGCGGGGCGAAAATCGCATCACCTCAGCGCCAAAGCGCGCGATATCGAAACGGGAGGCACCGGATGCCATCAGCTCAATCCCGCAGCAGGCCAGTCCCATGGGCATGGGCCAGAGCGAGTTGGAGCGCATCCAGTTGATGGCGGCGTCCGCCTTGGTGAAAATGACATTGCCTTCGATTTTGGAGTCGTAGGCGGCGTGCTGCGTGGTTTCTTCAGACATCGTAAAAAGGCCGGAATTCAGGAGAGGTTACGTCCCCCAGAGCGCCGGGCAAACACTTTGTGAAAAATTTCACAAGCTCAGCTTTCGGGGCAAAAAGGGTTTCTGAGCCCAAGTATGTCGAGGACGGGGCTTGCCAGAGGGAACGGGGCGAGTTTAGCTTCTGGCCATGAAAATCCCTGCCCGCGTCCTCCTTCTCCTGATCCTGTTTGTCGTGCCCGTCATGGCAGACGATGAAAAGCCGGCCAAAGGGGAGAAAAAGGTAGCTGAAGAGGGCAACAAGGACGGCCCAAGTGAGAAGGCTGATGCCGAAGAAGAAACCTCCGAAACCAAGCACACCGGCACTTTTGGAGGGGAAGAGCTCTCCTACACCGTCACGGCGGGGACCATGACGGTATCTAAGAAAGAAAAGGATCCGGCGGCCTCGATGTTCTACGTGGCCTATGTGAAGGATGGGGTAAAGGACCCGGCCGACCGCCCGATCGCGTATTGCTTCAACGGCGGGCCCGGTTCCTCGGCGGTGTGGCTTCACCTGGGTGGATTTGGTCCGAAGCGGGTGCAAATGACCGAAGACGGCATGATGCCGAAGCCGCCCTTCCGACTGGCTGACAATCCACATTCCATCTTGAAAGTTGCGGACCTGGTTTTCATCGACCCAGTCAGCACCGGATTCAGCCGTTCTCAGGATAAAGACAAGGTGAACGAGTTCCACGGTTTTCGGGGTGACCTCGATTCCATGGCCGAATTCATTCGCCTTTACACCACTCGAAATGAGCGTTGGCTTTCGCCCAAATTCCTGGCAGGAGAGAGCTACGGTGCTTTCCGGGCAGCCGGTCTAGCCCATACCTTGCACAAGGATTTTGGTTTTTACCTGAACGGGGTCGTCCTCGTGTCCGGTGTGCTGAGCTTCGATACGATGTGGGGAACAGACCTTTCCTACATCACCTTTCTCGAGGCCATGAGCGAAGTCGCTGCTTACCACAAGAAGCTCGATCAGAAACTGCTTCAGGACCCCGGGGCACGTCGCGAGGAGGTCGAGGCCTTCGCTAAGGGCGACTACGCGGCCGCTCTCCTGCAGGGCAGACGCCTAAGCGAAGTGGATCGCGAAGCGATTGCGACCCAGATCTCGCGCTACATCGGGCTCGATGTGGAAACCGTGAAGAGCTTCAACCTGCGCGTGCCACCCAGCTACTTTCGCGAGGAGCTGCTCAAAGAAGAGGGAGTCATGCTGGGCCGATTCGACGCACGAGTCACCGGCAAGGACGGGGATCTCGCTTCGGACTATCCGGGCTTTGATCCAAGCTACTCAGTGGTTTACGGGCCTTACTCTGCCACCTTGAATGACTACATTCGCCGTGAGTTGAAATACGAGAGCGACCTGATCTACGAGATCCTGAGTCGCCGCGTTCACCCCTGGAATTACAAAGACGAGTTCGTTGGCGAAACTATCACGGTGACGCCGAAGCTGGCTGCGGCGATGTCCGAAAATCCTGAACTGAAGGTTATGGTGAATGTCGGCTACCAGGATCTCGCGACTCCTTACTCAGCGATCCGTCACAGTATCGATCACCTCGATATGGATCCCTCATTTCTCGATAACATCGAATACACTTTCTATGAAGGTGGGCACATGATGTACACGATCGAGAAGTCGAACGAGGAGTGGAATAAGGACGTTGCCGAGTTCATTGAGAGGAACTCGGGGGATTAGTGATTGGTTGGCAGTGAATAGTGACTCGTGTTATGTCAGGCATCTGAGCCGCCACTAAAAACTTATTACCAATAACTACTCACTGAGAATCTCGTCTAGCCGAGGTTCTCCTCAATCCGGCGGCAGACTTCCTCGACGTTCTCGCGGCTGTTGAACGCGGAAATTCGGAAGTAGCCTTCACCGGCAGCGCCGAATCCGGCACCGGGAGTGATGACGACCTGGGCGCCTTCGAGCATGCGGTCAAACATGTCCCAGGAGCTGACGCCCTCGGGGCAGCCAACCCAGACGTAAGGCGCATTGATGCCACCGTAGACCGGAAGCCCGATCTTCTGGCAGGCTTCACGGAGCAGCTTGGCATTACCCATGTATCCTTCGATGAGTGCAGCGACCTGCTTTTTGCCCTCCTCGGAGAAGACGGCGGCAGCGCCGCGCTGGACGGGGTAGCTGGCTCCATTGAACTTGGTGCTGTGACGACGTGACCACAGGGCGTGAACGGATTGCTCGTCGCCGCCCTCGGTGTAGCCGACAAGTTGCTTTGGAATCACGGTGTAGGCGCAGCGGGTGCCGGTAAATCCGCCGTTCTTGGAAAAGCTGCGGAATTCGATGGCGCAGTCCTTGGCTCCCTCGATTTCAAAGATGGAGTGAGGTACGTCGTCTTCCTGGATGAAAGCTTCGTAGGCGGCATCGTAGAGGATGATCGCCTGGTTCTCCTTGGCGTAGGCCACCCAGGCTTCGAGCTGGGCACGGGTGGCGGTGCCGCCAGTCGGGTTGTTGGGGTAGCAGAGGTAAATGAGGTCGACCTTCTCGTCCGGGATGGCCGGGACGAAATCGTTTTCTGCCGTGCAGGGAAGATAGACGAGGCCGTCGTAGGCGCCGTTCTCGTCAGCTTCGCCGGTGTTGCCGATCATGACGTTGGTGTCGACGTAAACGGGGTAAACCGGATCGGTGATCGCGATCTTGTTACCGGGGCCAAAGATGTCGAGGATGTTGCCGGTGTCACACTTGGAACCGTCAGAGACGAAGACTTCGTCAGCGCTGATGCCGAGGCCGGCGAACTGGTTTTCAACGATCGCTTCGCGAAGGAAGTCGTAGCCCTGTTCGGGGCCGTAGCCTCGAAAGGTCTCGGACTTGCCCTGCTCGTCGACGGCGTCGTGCATGGCCTGACGGCAGGCCTCGGGGAGGGGCTCTGTGACGTCGCCGATTCCGCAGCGAATCAGCTTGGCGGCGCCATCGGGATTGGCGTCGGTGTAGGCGTTGACGCGGCGGGCGATCTCCGGGAAAAGGTAGCCGGCCTTAAGCTTGAGGAAGTTGTCGTTAATGCGTGCCATGGTCTGAAAAAGTAGTTAGTCTGCGGATATAGAGGTTGAAGATGGACGCGGGGCAACGGTTTTTTCTCACAAGAGCGGTTTTTCTGGCAGTAGCCTGGTTGGCTGTTTTTGCTGTCGAACGTGCCCGCGGCGCCGGAAAAGAGATCATTTTCGCTGGAGAAAAAATCGCGATGACCCTGCCGCTGGGGTGGTATGAATCCGAGCTCAATGCCGACGATGTGGAGGCAGGCTTTGCGACGAAGGACAGTCGTTCGTCGATCTTCTTCCGCTCTTTCGACGGGGGGAACGGATCGATGCAGGACCTGATGGATCTGACGATCGCGAACTTCGATGCGGACGAGCGCTTTTATCTGAAAAAGGTTGATGACTACAAAACGGGCCAGGTAGGAGGCATCAAGGACGGGCAGGAAAAGAAGTGGCCGGCAATTTACTCCCAGGCGGAAGGGGTCGTGAGAAAGGATGACTTCGAATACGAAATGCGGTTCTACCTCCTGGTCTTCGATGTGGGGGATCGAGTCTATTTTGTCCAGGCGAGCACCACGCTTCCCGTTCAGACGGGGCGGGAGAACGAGATCATGGAAATGATTCGCTCTATCATTGCCAAGCCGTGATTCTCTGACAGACTGTCTCCGATGTCAGAGCGACCTCCCATCAGGGCCGTTGGCCGGATCACTAAAGTTCATAAAGAAGAGCACCTCTTCGAAGTGACCATGTCCAGCGGCTACACCGCTTATGCAATCCTCGAGCGCAAGGGGCCGCGCCCGCCGAAAGAAGTGGCCCCTGCGGAATGTGAGGTAGTGACAGAGTACTCTCCCTTTGATATGTCACGCTGCAAGATTGTGGAGTGGATGACTCCCGTGGCAGACTGATTGAATCGATGGCTCTTCTCGAAGTTAAAGACCTGCGTACTTACTTTCACACCCGTGACGGGGTGGTGAAAGCCGTCGACGGCGTCTCCTTCGATGTGGAGGCGGGCCAAACCGTGGGAATCGTCGGTGAGTCCGGATCCGGGAAATCAGTGACCTGCTACTCATTGCTGAACCTGATTCCCCAGCCTCCCGGTCGTATTGAAAGTGGCACGGCCAGGTTCGGAGACCTGGATCTTCTTTCCCTGGATGAAGCTGAGATGCGAAAGGTTCGCGGCAAACGAGTCGGCCTGATTTTCCAGGACCCGATGACGTCGCTGAATCCCTATCTGAAGATTTCGACTCAGTTGATCGAACCGCTGCAAATCCACGAGGAACTTTCAAAAGCTGAAGCGCTGGAGCGGGCCATCGCTGAGTTGGATGCGGTGGGGATTCCTGATCCTCACCAGCGCATTCACAGTTACCCCCACGAGTTCTCCGGCGGCATGCGTCAGCGCGTCATGATCGCAATGGCCCTGATCACACGTCCGGAGATCCTGATTGCGGACGAGCCGACCACGGCACTCGACGTGACGATCCAGCGTCAGGTGCTGGAATTGATCAAGCAGCGGCAGGAGGAACTGGGCACAGCGGTCATCTTTATTACCCATGATCTTGCGGTCGTTTCGGAAGTCTGTGACTACGTCAACGTGATGTATGCGGGGCGCTTCGTGGAACGTTCGAATGTCCGGACGATTTTTTCCGCACCGAAGCACCCCTACACGCGCGCCCTGCAAAAATCGATTCCGGCGATGCAAGCCAAGGGCGAGCGTCTATACACGATTCCGGGTCTCCCGCCCAACCTCGCCGAGGATATCCCCGGATGTGCTTTCGCGCCCCGTTGCGAAGTGGCCAAGAAATCTCCCGGCCATGGCCAGACCCGGCCGGAGCTTGTTGAAATCGAGGCGGGACACTGGGTCCAGGACTGTTCCGGCTGCCTCGATGTGGAATTTTAACCGACGATCCAGGTGTCTTATCTCGAGTTACAGGAACTGACCAAGCATTTCACGAAACGTGAGGGCCTGTTCGGCGGTGGGACGACGACAGTGAAAGCAGTCGACGGTGTCAGCCTGACTTTGAAGAAAGGGGAGATCCTTGGGCTGGTCGGCGAGAGTGGATGCGGCAAGTCGACCTTGTCGCGACTTATCATGCAACTGCTGGACCCCACTTCCGGCAGCGTGGTTCTCGAAGGAGAGCGCCTTGCGGACCTGCCCCATCACGAGATCCGAAAGCGTCGTCGTGACTTCCAGATGATCTTCCAGGATCCCTACGCTTCGCTGAATCCGCGCATGACAGTTTTCAGCACGCTGGCGGAAGCTATCCTGACACGTCATCCAGACCTGGCTTCGAATCGAAGCGGTTTGGAAAAAGCCGTGTCTGAATTGATGGAACGTGTCGGTCTCGATTCCCGGTATGTGAGAAAATATCCTCACGAATTTTCCGGTGGTCAGCGCCAGCGCATTGCCATCGCTCGCGCGCTCGGGCCTGAGCCGAAGCTGGTCCTCGCGGATGAGCCGGTGTCGGCACTGGATGTTTCGATCCAGTCGCAGATTCTTAATCTTCTCAAGGACCTGCGCGATGAGCTCGACCTGACTATGATCTTCATTTCTCACGATCTGTCGGTGGTCCGATACATCGCTGATCGCATTGCCGTGATGGAGCAGGGCAAGATTGTTGAAGTGCAGGAAGCGGAGCAGCTTTTCGAGACTCCGGAATCGGAAATTACCAAGACGCTGCTCAGCGCGATTCCGCAGATACGGTAACTCTTGCAGCTTGGCCGCAGGGTCGGGGAGTGGCTAACCTCCGGCCATGAAGATTTTCTCGATTCTCCTGTCGGCCTTTTTGTTCGTCGGCGCCAACGCAGAGGACAAAGCCGCCACGGTCTTGTTTGACGGATCCAACCTGGACGCGTGGGATTTTGGCGAAGGAGCCTGGGAAATTGATAATGAGGGCGCCCTGACCTGCAACATGGAGGAGGTCGTCGATAAGAAGGGAGAAAAGAAGCTCAAGGGAATGGGTTATATCTGGACGAAGCAGGAATTCGGCGACTTTGAACTGACGCTTTCCTACAAGCTTTCCGAGGGAGCCAACAGCGGTGTCTTCTACCGCGCCGAACGCGACAATGCGGTGAACGGAGGACACGAGATCCAATTGATGGACAACGAGGGGTTTCAGAAAACTCACGGTGCGAAGGACGATAAGAAACTCCACGGCTCCTTTTATGAAGGTCAGGCGGCTTCCTCCAATCCGGCCAATCCGGTGGGCGAATGGGACACGTTGAAATTACGCGCCGAAGGTCCTCGCATCGTTTGTCACATCAACGGGGTTGAGGTGTTTGACGTGAATGTCAATGACTGGCCCGAGGTGGGCAAGAATCCCGACGGCACGGCCAATAAGTTCAAGGTGGCGATCAAGGATAAGCCGATGAAGGGCTATATCGGGCTGCAGAACCACGGACAGTATGTGTGGTTCAAGGATGTGAAGATCACGCCTTTGAAGTGAGTATCTTTCTCTGTCGTCCGCAGCGGTCAGGCAGGAGCCTGCCCCTCCACGTCGTGTGGGATAATGGAGGGTCGAGTTCCACCTCGACCGCGAGACGCACTCAACTCCAAACGGTCGCGCCAGAGCCCAATGGAGGGTCGAGTTCCACCTCGACCGCTAGTTGGATGTGTTCGACAATCTAAGCTTCCTCCTCGGGCTCCATCTTTCTCCTCGCCCAGGGCAGCAGCGTCTTGGCTGCCCACGATCCGACGGTGAACATGCCGTCGAGGTAGGCGGTGCTGGACGCTCCCATGACGCGCTCGACGCCGACGCGTTCGTCGAGATTGCGGAAGATTTTGAGTTTTTCGAGTTCCTTCTTGGCGCGCTCACCGGCATCCAACTCGGTGGGGATGGTGGCCAGGTTCCAGAAACTGATGAGGGACCAGGCAAGAAGGACGAGCGGGAAGACGGTTTTTGTCATTCCCATGCCGAGCGTGGCGAGTCCGATGATGAGTAGCGGAATGCTCAGGTAAACTGTCCAGCGAATGGCTGTGGCCCTCCAGAAGAGAGGCCGGTGTCCCTCGTGATGCTGAATGGCTTTGCCGGCTTGCTGGGCGGCGAGGGCCAGGGAAGGGAAATTGGTTCCACTGTAATGCCAGGGGGAGAGGGTAATTTCCCGCTTCTCGGGGGAATAGAAATCATCAATGAGCCCGCGGCTCTCCTTTACCGCCACTCCCTCAACGCCGCGTTGCTTCAGGATCTGCTCTGCCAGCTGAGCGCCGGTGATCCGCGAAGGCAGGGAGTTCTCGACTTCCTGCCCGTAGATTTTCTGGAAACGACTGCGGCCCCACATGGTGACAGCGAGGGCGATAGCGAATATGAACAGAAAGATCTGCATGCTGAAGCAAGGTCGCACGAAGGCGAGACAGGAGCAAGCCACAGGCCTCCGTAGCCTGAATGCGTGAACCGGGGTCAGGGCTTCAGTCGAACCGGCTTGTCCCTGTCGGGAAGGGTGACTTTGCAGCTTTTGTAGGTCCAGACTCCTCCGGATTTTTCACCGAACACGCTGACGGTGGCTTTGCCGCTCGGGCCCGAAATGGAGTATTCGAGATCTGCGCTGCCTGAATCGTTGGAAGAATTGAAGCTGCCGGTGAGAAAGAATCCGGGTTTGATAGGTTCGCCAAGACTCTCGATCACGGCAGGATGCTGCTTCGCTGCCGCGAGTGAATCCCGGTAGGGATCCGAGGATTTCATCATGTTGGAGATGAAATAGATAAAGCTGCCGATGCCAACCACAAAAAGGAGGCCCATGATGAGGCAGCCGCAGCCCATCAGGCTGACTCCTTTGCCGTACGACGAATTGCTCGTGACGGCGGAATGTGGCGAATTCGAGGAACCGGATGGCACACGGTATTTGTCCATGACCAGAGAGTGACAAGTCCACCGCGGTCGGGCAACCCAAAGCATCGCTGTTTGCGCGAGCCCGATTCTTCAGCGACACATATCTATGGCCACAGAGCAGAGGGATTCCAACATGGCGATTTTCGCCGACTTTGAAAACGTGGCGATCGGGGCGGATCAGGCGAAATACGACAAGTTCGATATTGGCAAGGTCATTGAGCGGGTCCTCGTGAAAGGGAATGTCGTCGTGCGCAAAGCCTATTGCGACTGGAGCCGATACGAGAAGTTCAAGCGTTCCATGCACGAAGCGAATTTCGAACTCATCGATATTCCCCACGTGCGTCAGTCCGGCAAGAACTCCGCGGATATTCGCATGGTGGTTGATGCCCTCGACCTTTGTTACACGAAGCCGCACATCGACACGTTTGTGGTGATCAGTGGTGACTCGGATTTCTCCCCGCTGGTCAGCAAGTTGCGCGAGAACAACAAGATCGTCATTGGGGTGGGGGTGAAGCGCTCCACCTCTGAGCTCTTCGTGGCGAACTGTGACGAGTTCATCTTCTATGACGACCTGGTTCGCAAAAAAGCACCGAGGAAGTCAAAGCAGCCTCAGAAGAAGACAGCCAAGGCGGACGCCGGTGCTCAGAAGAAGGATGAAGCCGTCGACCTCGTCCTTGAGACCCTGGAGACGATCCTGGAGAACAAAGGGGGTGACGATCTGGTCTGGGGTTCCATGATCAAACAGGCGATCAAACGCCGGAAACCCGGCTTCAACGAGAGCTATTTCGGGTTTCGCGGCTTCAATTCCCTGCTCGAGGAGGCGAGGGAGCGGGGATTGCTCGAGCTCCAGCCTGACGAGAAATCAGGCGGCTACCTCGTCAAGGCGGTCGAATAGGCGCGAGCTCTGGAAGGCCCTGAGAAATGTGACGAATTGGTTGTTTTGGACGAAATTGCCAGGATCCGGAAACTGTCAGATTTTTGTGTAGATTGCTTATCTTTAGGGGATTGAGGTACTGATTTTGAGGAATTGATCGGTTCGAATGTGACAGGATTGATACCGTCAGCGATTTGATGAGTTAGGGCTGAGACCGCAATGTCGCGTGTGCTCGGGAGGGATTGGCCAAAACGGCTGAAGAGTCCTGGGCGCACAACACAAACCCAACTCTGAACAAACAATTGATGAAAAAATCACTCGCAATCCTTGCTCTTGCTGCCCTCGCTGCTGGAGTTAATGCAGAAGACAAGATCGTGATCAAGGGTTCTGACACCCTCGGCGCTAAGATGGTTCCTCAGCTTGCTGAGCTCTACAAAGAAGCTGGCAACGAGATTTCTTTCGAAATCGCTGCTGAAGGTTCTTCTACCGCCTTCACTCATCTCCAGGCTTCTCCTGCTGACGTGGGTATGTCCAGCCGTAACGTGAAGGACTCCGAAATCGAGGCTTTCACCGCTAAGGGCATGGAGCTCAAGGACTGGACGGCTGCTTACGACATGATCGGCGTGGTCGTGAACGAGAAGAGCGGCATCGAAGAGCTCACTCTTGAGCAGGTTGAAGGTATCTTCACCGGTGACATCACCGACTGGAGCGAAGTTGGCGGTGACGCTGGCCCGATTTCCGTTTACACCCGCAACACCTCCTCCGGTACTTACAAGTCCTTCCAGGAAATGGCAATGCAGAAGCGTGACTACGGTGCCGACACTCAGAAGATGGCCGGTAACGAGCAGATCGCTGAGGAAGTTGCCAAGAATGCAAACGGCATTGGCTATGTTGGTCTTGCCTACTGCGAGAAAGACGGAATCAAGCCGATCGCCGTTGACGGTGTTGAGCTTGAGCCCAAGAACGCCAAGGAATACCCGATCGCCCGTAGCCTTCACTACTACACCGTGAACGGTAAACTCTCCGAGGCTGCTACCAAGTTCCTCGTCTGGGCAACCACTGACGAGAAGGCCGCTGAGGTCGTTGAGCGTGTGGGCTTTATCCCCGCTTCTGAGTAATTTGACTCCCACTCGGGATGCTCCGTTCCAGGAGCGGTGCATCCCCACAGTTTAAGGACTGGCCTGGCGAATTTTCGCCGGGCCTTTGCCGTTTTGAGGAGGCATCGACTGAGGTGCAAGGGGGTGACTGAATCGTCACCCATTCCATGAGGAAATTTCTCGATCTTGATTCCTAGTAATCTTGCCTTTAGAAATACCGGCGAACGCACAAACACCGCCATCCTTAGATGAGCCTGAACGACGAGAAAAAGACCCCAGAGAATGAGAAAGACGGCCGCGTCGTCTTTCGCCGCAAGGGCTTCCAGTTCCTCGGAATGGGACTGCAGGACTACATTCGCGTGTTCTTCGGCGGAAACGCCAGCCTCGCGATCATCGTTCTGATCCTGATTTGTCTCTTTCTCCTGCGTGAGGCGGCCATGTTTTTCCCTGATCATCACCAGGGACTGAAGTCTTATCGCCAGGGTGGCCAGGAGCTCGTCGGATATGTCTCCGACGAAGTTGACGCTCACACGAAAGTCTACAGCAGTGCGAATATTGCCTATTTCGCCGAGGTCGGGCGCACTTCGATTCACGAGGACAAGCAACTGCGTGCCTACCGCACCGTACTCGCCAATGTGGAGCAATCGACCAAGTACACCTGGGCTCGCCTTGAGCGCTACCTGGACGAGGCTGAGGATCTGAACGACGATGTCGAGGATCTCCGCGAAGACATTGAAGAGGCTTCTGCAGATGCCGAAGCGGACGCTGAAGACCTGAAAAAGGACCAGGCTGAACTGGCAGAAATTGAGGCTCGATTGAAGCAGTTGGAGCCCTTGATCGCCAAAGAGCGTGAACAACTTGAGAAGGAGGTCCAAACCGCGCTCGGGACAAGCCGTGTCTGGGACCTCGACATCGCTGCGAGGGGATTGAGCGACGAAGAGCTTTCCATGGTGCGCGAAGCGGTTGTTTTCGAAGCGTATCCCGATGCCGAGGATGAGCATGAGTCCATCCAAAATTTGAAGCAGGTGAGCCGGGATAAGAAGGCCGCCGAAGCTGAGCGACTGGCCGATTTCAAGGAGACGCTCAACGGAATTCGGGATTCGATCCGCCCGATGAAGAGCCTCTACGGAGAGATGAAGGACATTTCCGTCGCAAACCGGCGCGAAATTGATGCTTTCTCCACAGCGCCTGCCCGACGGGCGGCATTGCTCGCCGGCGTCGAACAAACCGATGATCCGGCGGAGAAGGAGCGCATGCAGAAGCAGGCGGATGAAGTCGTCATCGTTGAGCCTGATTACGATGCCATTAATGAGCCGCTCTACGCGTTGGTGCCTCAGCATGGGGAACTGGCAGGTCCCCTCCAGGATGAGATGAACAAGCTTTTCCGCCAGCTGCCGCAGGAGGTGGAAACCAAGAGTGCTCGCGAGAACATGAAGCGAGCTGCGGTTTACTATGAGCGCTTCGATAATACCGTCACGAACAACCGGGATCGCATCCTTGATTGGCGGCACGACGCTCCACTTTCACTTTGGACTTCCACCACTTCCTTTATGTTTGGAAAGCACTGGATCACCAACAGTTCCTGGCACGATTTCTACGGACTCCTTCCGCTTTTCACCGGCTCGCTGCTGATTTCGATCATTGCGCTGACGGTTTCGGTTCCGTTCGCAGTCGCTGCGGCGATTTATGTGAACCAGATCGCTCGATTCAAGGAACAGAGTTTCGTGAAGCCGGCGATTGAGTTCATCGGTGCGATTCCTTCAGTGGTGCTCGGTTTCTTCGGAATCCTCGTGTTCGGGGAAGCCTTGAGAAATATCAGCCAATTGGAATGGCTGCAGTGGGTTCCCGGTTTCCCGATGGCGGAGCGTCTCACGATCCTGAATGCGGGGTTGCTCCTGGCCTTCATGGCCGTGCCGACGATTTTCACCCTGACGGAGGATGCCCTCAACAATGTGCCTGCCGCGTTCAGCGAGAACTCTCTCGCATTGGGCGCGACCAAGCTTCAAACGGTTTTCCGAGTGATCGTACCAACGGCAGTGTCGGGAATTATCGCAGCGATTCTGCTCGGTTTTGGGCGCATCATCGGTGAGACGATGGTGGTGCTGTTGGTGGCAGGAAATAAGATCAAGATTCCCGACTTCACCGAAGGCCTCGGAGTGGTGGCTCAGCCGGCGCATACCATGACGGGAATTATCGCCCAGGAGCTGGGCGAGGTGGACAGCGGCTCTCTCCACTGGCGCGCGCTGTTCATGGTGGGAATGGTGCTTTTCGTCATCTCACTCCTGGTGAACTGGGCTGCCCAGAGAACTCTCAAGCGTTTGCAGAAAATCTAAGAACACCATTCTCAATTTTTGAAGCACATGCACGACATCGCAAAAGATCAGCCGGTCAAGAAAGGGCAGAACCCCTTTGCTACGAAGGCTGTTAAGTTGAAGCGCCGGGATCGTACGATTTCCGTCGCGTTGGGAGCGGCCACTTATTTCATTCTCGCCTGCACTCTCTACATCTTTGCCGATATTACCTTTAAGGGGATTCCGGTGGTCTTCAAAACCGAGGCTCCTTTTGTGAATTTCGAATTCTTCACTAAGAGTCCGGAAACCCTGATGACTTTCGAGACCGAAGGCGGGGAAACCTACAAGATGAACTTCAGCGAGTATTCGCAGTTCAAGCGGGATAGTCCGGACGTCAACATTGTGGAGGAGCACTCCCACGCTTATTCCGGTGGGGGCATTTTCGGCCCTCTCGTTGGAACCGCCCTGCTGACGATCATCTGTATTACGGTGGCTCTTTTTGTCGGTCTGGCGACGGCGATCTTTTTGAATGAATACGCAACGAAGGGTCGCTTCATGGACTCCATTCGACTGGCTATCATGAACCTCGCCGGGGTGCCTTCGATCGTGTTCGGCCTCTTCGGTCTCATGTTTTTCTGTCTCTTTATCCCGGTGGTGACGAGCGAACCGCTCGAGCGTTCTTTCCTCGCGATTCCTTTGGGCGGGGGCAGCTACTTCTCTTTCGAAGGGTGGGGGACCTGCATGCTGGCCGGTGGCTTTACCCTCGCAGTGATGATTCTCCCCGTGGTGATTGCCGCCTGTGAGGAATCGCTGAAAGCGATTCCGATGGGATTTCGCGAAGCATCCCTGGCGCTGGGAGCGACCAAGTGGCAGACGATTTCCAAGGCAGTGCTCCCCTACGCTTTCCCGGGCATGTTGACGGCTTCGATCCTCGGAATCACCCGTGTGGCCGGTGAGACAGCACCGATCATGTTTACCGCGGCACTGGCTCATAAAGATAAGCTTCCGTGGCAGGATGTGCCCACGACGCCGGGCTCCAATTTTGTTGCTCAGGCCGCGGAGTGGGGCACAGGTTTCCTGTCCCAGTCTGTTCAGGCCATGCCTTACCACATTTACACGGTGGCTGCCCGGATTCCTCAATCGGAATACACCAAGCCGATGCAATACGGATCCGTTTTTGTCTTTATGGTGCTTGTGATGACTTTCGCAGCCCTGTCGATTTTCCTGAGAATTCGCTATCGGAAGAAGCTCAAATGGTGATAAGAAAAACCCGCGAGCGAAACCGGGGTAGCCGATACGATTCAGCTAAACTTACCCTAGCTCCAAGATGAAAACCTACATGTCGGATCAAGAAGACCAGATGACCCTAGAGCCCCAGGGAGAGGATGCGCCAGTGCAAGACCAGTCTGCAGTCGACGCTCTGGAAACAGTCATCGAGGTAGATCACGTCAACTTTGCCTACATTCCGGGGACGGATGTTCTCAAGGATATTTCCATGAACATCAACAAGGGCGAGGTGACGGCGTTCATCGGGCCCTCCGGTTGCGGTAAGTCCACGCTTCTGCGCTGCCTGAACCGGATGAATGACCTCATTCCGAAGGCCGGGTTGACCCAGGGCGAAATCCGGATTCTCGGAACGGACATCTATCATCCCGAGGTTGACGTGATCGAGTTGCGCAAGCACGTCGGAATGGTTTTCCAGAAGTACAATCCTTTCCCGAAGAGCATTTACGAGAACGTGGCTTACGGACTCCGTATCCAGGGAGTGAACCGCAAGTCGGTGCTCGATGAAGCGGTCGAATCGAGCCTCAAGCTCGCAGGTCTCTGGGACGAGGTGAAGGACCGACTCGACTCAAGTGGCCTCGGACTCTCCGGCGGTCAGCAGCAGCGCCTTTGTATTGCGCGTACTATTGCGGTGCAGCCAAAGATCATCCTGATGGACGAGCCCTGTTCGGCGCTCGATCCGATTTCCACCACGATCATTGAGGAACTCATCACCCAGTTGAAGCAGGAATTCACCATCGTGATCGTGACTCACAACATGCAGCAGGCGACCCGCGTTTCCGATCGCACCGCCTACTTCTATCTCGGTGAGCTCATCGAGATGGACGTAACGACCAAGATTTTTACCAACCCTTCCCAGCAGAAGACGGAGGAATACATATCTGGCCGATTCGGTTAAGTTCGGTCCACTCGACTTTGAAACCCGGGCGAGGAGCGACGCTTTTCCCCGGGTTTTTTTGTGTCCGGATGCCTGATGAAGAGCCGGGTGGATTCGGCTCCTCTTTATTCAGGGAATGAGGTGACTGCGAAGACTTCCACGCCCTGAGCCCGGCCTTTGACTTTGTGCACGCCTAGACCCGTTGAATACTTCTGGCTGTTAGGAAGGGCCCGCGCGAAATCACCGCTCATGAGGACATCATGGGAAACTTCCCGGGTGAGAGACTCGAGCCGGAATGCGAGGTTCACCGGATCGCCAACGAGAGTGAACTCCCCCTGGCTCATACCGCCGTAGGCGACCTTGCCGGTGTGGAGGGCCACGCCGATCTCGAAACGTTGATTCGTCTGCTCAAAAATGTCGGGACGTTCCTGGTAGATTTTCTCGGTGCTGGTTTTGAGCGCTTCCGCTGTTCGCATCGCGGCGACGAGGGATTCCTCATCCACCGTCGTCCAGTAGGCGAGCACACTGTCACCGATGAACTTGTCGACGGTGCCACCCTCGTTCGCGATGATTTCTTCGCAGTCGGAATACCAACGGCCAATGACTTGGGCGAGGCTGTCGGCATCGATTTCCTCGGAGAGACGGGTGAAACCCTTGATGTCGCTCACGATGATAATCACCGGGGTGGACCGGATCAGGGCGATGGTGGAGCCGCCCATGTCCTCGGCAGAGGTATCGACGCCTGACTCACCGGCCTGCTCAAACTGGAACTCGTGTTCCGCAAAGGTGAGGATGTCTCCAGTGTTCAGTTTCCGCGCCGCAGTGACTCGGGCTCCGTTGAGGTAGCTGCCGTTGAAACTGCCGAGATCGAAGAGGTAGAGTCCACCATCCTGCTTTCGAATCATGGCGTGACGACGCGAAACCCGGGGATCAGCGACGACGACCTGGCACTCGGGGCTGCGGCCAATGATGGAAACCGCGGCAAGGTCGATTTCCTCGCCGGATTCGATGCGTTTGAGAGTGGCGTTCACGTGCGGCTATGAAACGGTTTTACGGCTCGAACAGCAAGCCATTAACGTCTTATCAGGGAAGTCCCTTGATGATCGTTTCGGAGTAAACGAAATCGCCGGTGAGGGCATCGTAGAACTGGAACACCACTTGCGGGTGAGGGAAGGCAAACCAGCGCTCTCCGTCCTTCTCCACGGGGTTGTTGAACACGTTGTTTACGCGGACCACGCAGAAGTGAGGAAAGGTTCTGTTGCCGCGAGGAATGTCTTCCATCGCGTAGCTGGACCAGCGGATTTCGCACTCGCGAGGGCCATACTTAAATTTGCCGTTCGCAGGGCGGCCGCCCTCATCAACCATGGGCATGTGGTTAATGGAGTTATGGGGACCACTGGCGAATTCATAGACATTGTCTGTAATCCGAATTGCGAAGGAGTTATGGAGGTCGCCAGTAAGAACAAAAACGGGCTGCTCAAGTTGATCCCAGAACTCGATGAGTTCCTCGCGCTCGTCGAGGAAGACGGTCCAGGCATCGTCTTTCTTGATGGTGGCCTGTTTGTCCGCACCTCCGCCGCTCCCGACGTGCGGGACCATGAAGTTCACGGAAGATACCACGAAGATGAAATCAGCTGTGCTCTCGCTGATGCCGTCTTTGAGCCACTTCAACTGCTGTTTGCCGAGCATTGAGCGGCCGGGCTTGTCAGGGGTGTCTACATCGTGCAGATCGCGGTGGCTTCGGGTGTCGACCAGGAAGAAGTCGCAGTTTGAAACGCTGAACTTGCCGTAGCAGCGGCGGCCAATGGAGTAAATTGCATTGCCGTCGGCCTTGGCGGGTGGAGAGACGCGGATCTGTGTCGGGCTGATGACTTCCACGATGTCGTAAACGGCAGAGTTGGGATCACCAGGCAGAGAGTCGAGCTCAGCGTCTTTGACTCCGTCGGTTTCCGTTCCCCAGTGAACGTGGAGGTTTGCCATCTCTTCGAGAGGCAGCTTGGTGAAGTCGGCATTAGGATCTTCAATGACGTCGCTGCCGGCTTTGAAGGTGCCTTCACTCATCCAGGCGACCTTGTCGTGCTCGACCGGATTGGCCCAGGCGAGGTAATCGAACCAGGCCCGGGTGGCCTGATCACGGAACACCGCGCGGCGATTCACGTAGCCCGCTTCGGCAGTACCGAAAATGTCATTGAGCAGTTCGTGATCGTCAGCGGTGTAGTAGGAGGGCACATGGCGGTGCCACTTGCTAAGGTTGCGTCCGCGCTCGAGGTAGATTTTGTAGTTCTCCCAGACGCCGGCGATGGACGGCGCCTTTTTCACGATGTCAGGCGCTTGATCCGGGTCGATGGCGACCTGGTGCATCCACTTGGAAGCCGAGTATTCGCGGCGGTCTTCGTAGAGCCAGTCGCCGTTGAGAATGGCAAAGTGAACTTTGTCTTTCCAATCACGGTTGAGCACGTCGAAGACCGGGAGAGTCGGACCGACGCTGTCACCGTTGCCTCGCTGGTTACTGCCGCAGGCAAACTCAAAGCTGAAGTTGAAGAGACCGTCCGGGTTGGTTTCGTCATTCTGGAATTTTACCGGATCGGGCATGGTGCGGAAATCGCCTCCGAGTTGGTGATCTTCGATGCGGTAGTAGTAGCGCGTATTGGAATCCAGGCCTGTCAGAGTGACGATGCCGGTGTTGTCGTGATCGAGATTGGTCGTCAGTGGGGGTGCGACACGGTCGAGATTGTCCTTCTCTGTTCCATAGAAAATGGTGACAGGACCAGCCTCGTTGGTTCTCACCCAGATGGACATGGTATCGGTGCCCGGGCGGCCAAGAATAGGGCCGTGAGTGACACGAATCGTGGAGGGTTCTCCGTCCTGAGCAGATACGAAGGCGGTAGCGGTGACAAAAGCGGCAAGAAAGAGGGTTCTGAGTAAATTCATAGTTTGATGAATCGCGAGGAGGTCTTATAGCCTTTAACCATGAGCGACGCACGCCCAAATATCATTTTCATAATTACCGATCAACAGCGCTTCGATACCATCAATGCGCTGGGCTATCCTCACATGGACACGCCGAACCTGGATCGTTTGGTCAATGAAGGTGTTACCTTCAACCAGTGTCACATCACCGCTCCGAGTTGTGCTCCTTCTCGAGCCAGCCTTTTCACCGGGCAATACCCTCACACAACCGGAATTCTCAAGAACGCCGACGAATGGACGCGCAGCTGGGTGGAGAACCTGAGCGACTCGGGCTATCACAGCGTCAATGTCGGCAAGATGCACACCTGGCCGATGACGACCCCCTGTGGATTTAATGAGCGCTACGTGGTGGAGAACAAGGATCGTTATCTCGAAGGGCGCTACTTTTTCGATGAGTGGGACAAAGCTCTCGCTGCTCGCGGCCTCGTTAAGCAGCAGCGCGAACTCTACCGGCAGCGAGACGACTACGACGAGGTGATCGGCAGCTTTACCTGGGATCTCGATCCTGACATGCAATCGGACAATTTTGTCGGCAACATGGCGCAGTGGTGGACACGAACTTATCCAAACACCCAGCCGCTCTTTCTCGAAATCGGTTTTCCGGGGCCACATCCGCCCTATGACCCGACGCCGGATGCCCTCGAAGGATACGCTGAGAAAGACATTCCTCTCGACCCGTTGACCGACGATGACCTCGAAGGGCAGCCCAAGGCTTACCAGGGCATGCGGGTGCACAACAACGAGGTCGATCACGACTCGGTCATCCTGCCACTGGAGCCGACGGAGGAGCAGAGGCTCAACCAGCGGCGTCACTACTGCGCCAACGTCACCATGATCGACCAGAAGGTCGGTGAAATCATGGAGCAGCTCGATGAACAGGGATATCTCGAGAATTCCATCATCATTTTTACGAGTGATCACGGTGACTGCCTCACCGATCACGGGCATTCGCAGAAGTGGACCATGTACGAGCAGGTCATGCGGGTGCCGATGATTGTCTGGGCGGCTGACGGACGCTTCGGGAAGGGGCGCCAGGTCGATGAAATGGTATCGCTCTTCGATATTGGCCCCACTATTCTTGAAATGGCGGGCTGTGAAGTGCCGGCGCATTTTTCCGCGAAATCTCTCATGCCTGCTCTGGAGGACAAATCCGACTGGGAAGGCCGGGACTACGTTTTCGCCGAGCACCCCCGTGACGGGAACTTCACCACGGCCGATTACCAGGTCATGGTGCGGTCGAAGCGGTGGAAGCTGGTCGAGATCTATGGATCGGATGATGCCGATGGGGGTCGCGAGGGCATGCTCTTCGATCTTGAGAACGATCCCATGGAGCTCACCAATCTCTGGAACGATGCCGGCAATTCCGAAATCCGCGAGGAACTCAGGGACGAGTTGTTGAGCTGGCGGGTCGAGTCCGGTCAGGAAGCTTCGAAGACTTTTGCTGAACAGCGCTGAGCCTTTGGTGTGCATTTGCTATGGCGGAATCGGGCAAGTTCGCCTAGAGTCCCGTCGAAACAGGCCGGAGATGATCGCTGGGTTCTTCGGAACCCAGAGGAAAGTCCGGACACCGCACGGCAGCATGCCCGGTGAAAGCCGGGGAGCCCTGCTATAATGGCGGGGCGACGGAAAGTGTCGCAGAAAACAAACCGCCCTGCTCCGGCAGGGTAAGGGTGAAAAGGCGAGGTAAGAGCTCACCGCCCCGAAGGTAACGGAGGGGGCACGATAAACCCCATGTGGTGCAAGACAGAACAGGGCAAACGGGCAGCCGGTCCGGATCGACGACTTCGGTTGTCGGGTGTGCCCGGGTAATAGTCGCACTCCGCTCGTCGGAGATTTGGGATTCCTCAGGGAATTTCAACTAGATAAATGATCGTCCGCTGACGCCGACTACGGCCCGGCGAACAGAATCCGGCTTACGGTGGCCTGTTTCACTCCGTTTCACCAAGGTGAAACAGTCCTTTCCGGACTCAACAGGGTGGGGTGTTTGACCTGACCCTGTTGGGTCCAGATTTTTTTGGTGCGCAATCAGCTCGTTATCGCGCTTGCCAAAAGATTCGCCTTATTCGAGTAAATGCGGACGTGGAATGTTAGCCGAGCTTTGCGAGACAGTGACTGGCGGCTCCGATCTTGGGGCCGGCTGGAGATCAGCTATCCGGACCGGATGGCGGCTCGCTCCTGTCCTGCTGCTTCTGGGGCTCGTCTCCTGCAAGAACAACTGGTATGCCGACGGATTCCACACGCGTGCTGATAAGGAGACCTTTTCGGTCCTTTTTGAGAAAACTCCCCAGGTCGAAAACGTCGATTCCGATGACGTCGATATTGCCTTGCCCGGTTCGGTAGACCTCGGAAGGTTTCGTTCCGGCAACGGAGGGGGAGACTACCTCGGTGAATTCGCGGCCGAGGAGCGCGGCAGTCGCGTTTTGACTCTTCCTGATGCCCTCGAAACCGGCGTGACCTACGGTCGTGAGTATTTGAACGAGAAGGAACTCGTCTTCCTTTCGGCGTTGGATCTCACCCTGGCCCGCTATCGCCTCGAGCCCATGCCCTTTGCTCAAGGATCGCTGGGATGGGCTTCCGATTCAAGAAGGGCCGCCCTGAACGACCTGATTTCGACCAACGCTTTCCACCGCACCGGATCGGTCGGGTTCAACTGGCTCTACAAGACGGGGGCCCGTATTTCCGCCGACTTCACCCGCGACTTTCTTCGATTCACCACGGGCAATCGTTCGATCAACAGTTCGGATCTTGCCGTCAGTATTGTTCAGCCTCTCCTCCAGGGCGGGGGAACCAGGGTGACGATGGAGGCGCTCACCCAGGAAGAACGCAATGTTCTCTACGATCTGCGAGACTTTGCCGATTTCCGTCGCTCCTTTGTCGTTGAGGTGGTGAGTCAGTACTACGGCGTGCTTCAGGCTCGGGACCGGGTTCAGAACAACTACATCGCTTACCAGGGACTGCTTAAGAACGTGAAGGTCGAAGAGGCCTTCGAGAACGAAGGACGAAGCACCCTCACCCAGGTCGGTCAACTCCAGCAGGCGGCTCTCCAGGCCGAGAGTCGCTGGGTCAATGCGATCCGCTCCTACCAGACCCAGTTGGATGCTCTCAAGATCACCCTCGCGATTCCGGTTGATGAAAAGATCCTGCTCGACCAGGGAGAGCTGGCGAAGCTCCGGATTGAAGATCCCAAGATTACGAGGGAGCAGGCCGTCAAAATTGCCATGGTGACCCGCCCCGACCTGGCCACATCAGCGGACCGTGTCGACGATGCGGAGCGCCAGATCGAGGTGGCCAAGAACGGGCTGCTTCCTGGTCTCGATGTTTCTCTCGATTACAATCCGACCAGCGATCCCGGCGATACCACACCGGCCATCAACTGGGACCGTCGCCGCTGGGAAGGAACGCTTGACTTGGATTTGCCTCTCGATCGCAAGGCGGAACGCAATATCTATCGGGCCACCCTTGTTTTCCTCGACCGGGCGAAACGTTCGGACGACCTGGCGCGCGACAATGCCAAGCTGGATATCTACAATGACTGGCGAACCCTGGAACAGGCCAAGTTGAACTTTCGAATCGCCGAGCAGGAGGTTGCCCTGGCGGACCGGCGTCTAGAGGAGCAACTGCTTCTGTCTGAACTGGGTAAAGGGGAGGCGAGAGACCTCGTCGACGCCCAGAATGACCTTGTGAACGCCCAGAATGAGCGCACTGCGACAGTGGTGGCTCACACCTTAGCGCGGTTGCGCCTTTGGAGGGATATGGGGATCCTCTATATTAACGATGACGGATCCTGGGTCGAGCGACTCGAGGACGAGTCGCGCTAAGGTATGAAAAAATGGGTAATCATGGTGATCGGGGTAGCGATCGCCTCGTCGGTGTATTTTGGGTTCAAAAACACCACATCCTCCAGCGGGGGTGATGAAATTCTGCCTTCGGGAACGGCCCAGAGGGGAGACCTCGTCATTGATGTGCTGGAGGGCGGCAACATCCAGGCCCTGAAATTTTTGGAGTTTCGCAATGAGGTGAAGCTCAGTGGCGGTGTCAAGATTCTCGATATTATCGACGAGGGTTACATGGTGACCGAAGAGGATGTGGAGAACGGTAAGATTCTCGTGCGTCTCGATGAGTCCAATCTCGAAGAGGACATTGTGGATCACGACGTGGCCTTTCAGCAGACCGAAGCGACCTACGCTGAGGCCAAGCAGAATATTGAAATCGAGGAAAGCGAAGCGCTTAGCGAGATCAAGACCGAGCGCCAGCAGCTCCGATTCTCTCTTCTCGACTTTCAGAAATTTGTTGGTCTCGATGCGGCAGAATCCATTCTCAAAAAGCTGAACCTGCCCTTCAATAACGAAACACTGGAGCGATACGAAGAGGAGGCGACTGCCCTGATCGTAAAGTCCTTCGATTCCGAGCGTCTTGCTGAAAGTGCGATGGAGGAAGAGGGGATGAATCCTTTCGAACTCGAAGCAGAATCCAGTCTTGCGTCCAACGTGAACTTCGACAGTTTCCTTGAGAACGAAATGCTCGGTGACGGTGAGGCTGAGCAGACCATTCGACGGATGGTCGACGAAGCGCTGGTGGCGGCTTCCCAGCTCTCAGTGGTGGAGGAATCAGTCGAAGGGGCCAAGAGATTGCACGAGCGTGATTTCATCACCAAGCAGACGCTGGAGAACGAACTCGTCAGCCTCGACAAAGCCAAGTTGGCCCTGCAGCGATCCGAAACGGAGCTCGAGTTGTTCCGGGATTACGAGTTTCCGAAGGAAGCCGAAAAGATGCTTTCCACCTATGAGGAGCAACTCATGGAATTGATTCGCACCAAGCGTGAAGCAATGGCGCGTATGTCTCAGATCTATGCTCGCTTTCGTTCGGCCAAGCGTCGCTATGAGCTGGAGTTGAAGAAACGCCAGAAACTCGAGGAGCAGATTGCCAGCTGCACGATCCGGGCAGAAATTCCCGGGCTCGTGGCTTACGGCGGTGCCGAGGAAAACTACTACACGTCGCGCTACTACGAGGGCATTTCCCAGGGAGCGACCCTGAAGACCGGCCAGCCCATTATCACGATTCCGGATATGAGCGATCTCGGTGTGGAAGTGAACATTCACGAGTCTCACATCAAAAAAATCGAGCTCGGTCAACGCGCTTACATCACCGCGGAATCGGTCCCCGACCAGACGCTGGTGGGCAAGGTTGCCAAGGTGGCGGTGCTTCCTGATTCGAATGCTTCCCGCTACAACCCTTCACTGAAGGTTTATCCCGCCACGGTCGAAATTGAGGGAACTCACGAATTCCTCAAGCCGGGCATGAGCGCCAAGGTTGAAATCATCGTCGAAGAACTGATCGATGTCATTTATGTGCCGGTGCAGGCCGTGTTTGTTGAGAACCAGGAACACTTTGTGTTTCTCAAAACCAGCAGCGGCTACGAGCGCCACCTCGTCGAGGCAGGTTCTCACAACAACGAATTCATCGAAGTAATATCCGGACTGGATGAGGGTGACGAGGTGCTTCTCAAGATGCCTGAAGGCTACGAGCCAGCCGAATTGGAAGTAGCTTCTTCTTCGAGGCAACGTATCGAATCCAGGGAAAGCAACAAGCCGTCCCAGGTGATCGCGAAAACTTCCGACCCTGACGATGCCTGATTCCTCGTCCGCAGCCGGCGATGAGCGCCAGCCCGTGATCGAATTGCGTGGCGTCGAGAAACACTACCAGATGGGATCTGTGTTGGTGAAGGCGCTGCGTGGCGTCGATCTGAAGATTTTCCCCGGCGATTACATTTCCATTCTCGGTCCTTCCGGAGGCGGTAAGTCGACCATGCTGAACATCCTCGGTTGCCTCGACCAGCCAAGTGTGGGGACTTACCTTTTGAACGGCACGGATGTGTCGAACCTCTCTGATGACGACCTTTCCCAGGTTCGAGGAAAGGAACTGGGGTTCATCTTTCAGAGCTACAATCTCATCCAGCAACTGTCGGTGGTGGAGAACATCGAAGTGCCGCTCTACTACCAGGGCGTTTCCGAAAAGGAGAGCCGTGAAATCGCAGTTGAGCTTGCTACCAAGGTGGGTCTCGGAAAGAGACTCGATCACCGTCCCACCGAGCTTTCCGGCGGCCAGCAGCAGCGCGTTGCGATTGCCCGGGCGCTTTCCAATGATCCGGCCGTTATCCTCGCTGACGAAGCCACCGGTAACCTCGATTCGAAATCGGGCGGCGACATTCTCGAAATCTTTGACCAGCTCAATGCTGACGGAAAGACACTGGTAATGATCACCCACGACGAAGGCATGGCGGACCGGACTCCGCGAGTGATTCGTCTCAAGGATGGTGAAATTGCCTTCGACTCCTACACTGGAAACTGATGACCCCCGTTGCCTTCATGCGCGGAATGTCTCTGTTTCGCCTCAAACGATCCATCATCCTCGGGGTGAAAAGCCTCTGGATGCACAAGCTGCGTTCTTTGCTGACAGCACTCGGGATCGTTTTCGGGGTCGCGTCCGTGATTGCCATGCTGGCCATCGGTGAAGGCGCCAGTTACGAGGCGCAACAGCAGATCAAGGAACTGGGCAGCCAGAATATCATTCTCGAATCGGTCAAGCCGACCAACACCACCACAGCCGGTGAGCAGGAGCGATCTCTCATCCTCGAATACGGGCTGACCTATCAGGATATTTCCCAGATCCAGGCCACCGTCCCGGGCGTGCAGATCACGGTGCCGTCGCGGCGGGTGAAGGATTTCCTCTGGAACGTTTCCCAGAGTGTCGACGGTACCGCTTTTGGAACGGTCCCGTGGTTTCCCAAGATGAAGAATCGCGATGTGGTGCGCGGACGATTCTTTACCGAGATCGAGATGAAAAACTGCTCGCCGGTCTGCGTTCTCACCGAGAGCCTGGCGCGCAATCTCTTTCCCTTGATCGAGCCGATTGGCCAGACCGTGCGAATGCGGACGAGTTACTTTCGAGTCGTCGGTATCATTGAAGATGATCCGGCCGTGGCGGCGGCGGAGTCCGAACTCGAAGGCTCCGCCGAGTCGAGCGAAGGGATGGAGATGATGATTCCAATCACGACGCTGGAGGATCACTTTGGTGAAGTCTTGTTCAAGTATCGCTCCGGTAGCTTTGAAGCGGAGAAAGTGCAGTATCACGAAGTGACTGCCCGCATTAATGAAGCGGACCAGGTCATGCCGGCAGCGCTCGCCATCCAGCACATCCTTGAGCGGAATCACAAAGACGTGGACTACAAGATGACGGTCCCGCTCGACCTGCTTCGTCGTGCTGAGCGCACCAAGCAGATCTTCAACATCGTGCTCGGATCAATTGCCGCTATCTCATTGCTCGTGGGTGGTATCGGTATCATGAATATCATGCTGGCCACGGTGACGGAACGTACCCGCGAGATCGGTATTCGTCGTGCGCTCGGTGCGAAGAAAAAGGATATTGTGATGCAGTTCCTGATCGAAACGGTGCTCTTGTCAGGAGCAGGAGGACTGCTAGGCGTCGGCGTAGGGCTCGCCATTCCACTGGCGGTGACTCACTTCGCTGACATGGTTACGATTATTCAATTCTGGGCTCCGACACTGGCTTTCACAATCTCTGTGGCTATCGGGGTTCTCTTTGGGATCTATCCGGCTTTCCGCGCTGCGGATATGAATCCGGTCGAAGCGTTGAGACACGAGTAAAAAAAGCCCGGCACCTTTCGGAACCTGGCTTCTTATCAGGAAGAGGAAAGTTAACTGGTGGGGCCGCTAGTAA
>JABSSQ010000010.1:0-22658 GCA_013213905.1 Verrucomicrobiales bacterium
GAAAAATATCCGCGTGCGCCGCCATTCCTCGAACCAAGCAGGCGATCGTGCCCGCATCACGCTCAGCAGGCACCTTGATCCCAAGCACGTCTCCAATGACTGTCTTGCGTGATATCGGCAGCAGGATCGGAAGCTCGTAGCGGCTCAATCGCTCAAGCTCATGGAAGATAGTCAGGTTGTCCGCCTTCTGCTTGGCAAAGTCGATACCCGGATCAATGATGATCTGGTCATCGCTCAAACCGACCCGGCGAGCGCGAGCGATTCGATCATCGAAAAACTGCTCCAACTCGCCCCAGACATCAGTGTAATGCTGATCGAAGTGAGGTTCCTTCGGAAGCCCAACGGTGTGCATGATCAACAACGCCGCTTCGTATTCGAAGCAAAGCCGGGCATTGCTGTCTTCAACCATACCGCCGATATCGTTGATGATGTCCACCTGTTCCGTCTTGAGAACCTCGGCCACTACCTCGGGTCGCCAGGTGTTTACTGAAAGTTTGGGAGGCCAGATCTGGGCCTCGTCACGCGGCTGCAGTTCTTCGATCGCGAGGGAGAAGGAATCAATGAACGGAAGGAGACGATCCACTTCCTCCCCGATACTGATGGCATCGCGGTTGGTCCGCGCACTCTCTGCCCCGATATCGATGATGTCGGCACCGTCGAGAACCTGGCAGATCGCCTGGTGCAGGGCTTCTTTTACGTCGAGCGTGCCGTCCCCTGAGAACGAGTCATCGTTCAGGTTCACGATCCCCATGACACGTGGGAACGCTCTCAGTAGCCGATTCATTTCCCTAATAACCTTCCTCGAGGCGAGCTTCCCCCCGGCGAATCGAATTTTCGATTCCGCCACTCTGTGCGACAGAGATTGGCCCGCACTTCTTGTCTTCAAGTGGACGAAAAACGCCCCCACGAAGCAACGCAAAAGTAGGAAATGAATTTCCCTGAAAAGCTTGACTCCGATGACTCCGGAGCCGTAGCCCTCAGCCGATTCGAACGCTGCGCTTCTTGTTCAGCTTGAGCACTTTTCCTGACTCAAGCACAGGCTCACCCTTGGGATCCATCAGCTTCTCACCGTCCAGCTGGATACTCCCCTGCTGGATGAGACGCCTGACATCGCCACCAGACTTCGGTTCCTCAAGGGAGGCAAAAGCCGCCTGGACAATCCCCAGCAGATCCTTGCGATCAGCCGGAGGCTCGAAAGTAGGAAGCTCCACCTCATCAAGGTTGCCCCGGTTATTCCAGTTGGCGAGCGCCTGTTCAGCAGCTTCCGCCGAGTGGTAACGGGTCACAATCTTGGCTGCGAGTGCCTTCTTGGCTTCGAGAGGATGCGCGCCAGCAGGAATCTCTTCACCGATGAGGAGGATGGAGTAGCGGCCCATCAGGTCATCCGAGATACTCATGATCTTGCCGAACATCTCGCCAGCTGGCTCTGTGATGCCGACGTAGTTGTTCAGGCTCTTACTCATCTTCTGAACGCCGTCGAGACCTTCAAGAATCGGCAGACACATGACGACCTGGGGGTCCATGCCTTCGTTCTTCTGCATGTCACGACCCACCAGGATGTTGAAAAGCTGGTCCGTTCCGCCGAGCTCGACATCAGCCTTCACCTCGACAGAGTCCCAGCCCTGAACGATGGGATACTGAATTTCGTGAAGTCGCACCTCCTGGTCATTGGCGATGCGATTCTTGAAATCCTCACGCTGAAGCATCTGCTGCATGGTCACCCGAGCATTCAGCTGAATCACATCGGAAAAGCTCATCTTGTTGAACCACTCGCCGTTGAAAACGATCTCGGTCTTATCCTTGTCGAGAATGCGGAATGCCTGCTCCTGGTAGGTCTTGGCATTCGCAAGAATGTCATCACGGGAAAGCGGCGGTCGGGTCTTCGAGCGACCGGTCGGGTCACCGATCTGCGCCGTAAAGTCTCCAATAATCAGCACAGCCTGGTGACCCAGTTCCTGGAACTGACGCAGTTTTTCCAGGACAACACTGTGACCGAGGTGAAGATCCGGGGACGTCGGGTCCACTCCCAGCTTGGCACGCAGCGGCTCACCGCGTTCCAGCTTCTTCAGCAATTCCTTTTCACTGAGAATATTGGCGACCCCACGGGTGAGGATTTCGAGTTGTTCGGCAGGTGATTTCATGGGCCTGGATGGGCTTGCAAATGGATGCTCCGATCGGAGGGTCGGCAAGAAACATGGAGCTGACCCGATGTTCAAGCCACTTCTTAGGCTTCCACGATCTCTTTTACCGGCCCGGTTCCAAACTTTTCACGGTAAACGGCAGGCTGAATATCAAAGACTGACTCAAACTCTTTTCGAAAATCAGCGATCGCGGGGTAGCCCAGGTCCTTTGAGATATTTCTCGGCTCCTCATCGGACGCGAGGAGCCGGCAGGCGGCATGAAAAACACGTCGGCGCCGGGCATACTCCTCCAGGCTCAAGCCGATAGTTTCATAGAAGGCCTCATCAATGGCCCGCTTTTCAAAGCCGCCCCGCGCTATCTTGGCCGCTTCGAATGGTGCCGCCCTGCGAATCGTCACTTCGATGTGGTCGAGCGCGTGCTTCACCTCGGGGAGTATGTCAATCTCCGAAACACCTCGCCAGAACCTCTGGTGCTCATCGGTCAGGAGCATCATCAACTTGAGGACAGAGACGCGAGTAATCGGTTCGAGAGCCCTTTTATTGCGAAGCAGCTCCCAGAGAAAATCGAGCTCAGCGCGGACGCGGGTATTCCCCTCGCCCCTGGTTGAGAACACCTGAAAGTGTTCTTCGCGCGGGTAACGAAACCACGACTGATCGAAAAAGAGAGAAAACAAATCCGGCGAATTCACGATGATTTCGTATTCCTGCGACAGCCACTCGGGCAGGTAACGAAGTCGTGTCAGCACCACTTCCTCAGGCTGCTTGACCGTGTGGCGGACGCCGGGGTTTACCATCATCACGCTGCCTTCACGAACCGCCTGGGTCCCCACTTCGGTTTCGTGAAGCAGGTTGCCCTCCTGCACAAAAAAGATCTCGGGGAAATTGGTCGCCGGAAATTCGTAATCGTCGACCAGATAGAAATGCGTCAACCGCACCGGCCAGCGGCCGGAGTTTTCGATGCGGTTCTCGGCGATACCCGATCTCTTGAAGAACATTCCCATGGAGACATCTGCCGGCAGCCCGGCTCCACTCAGGATGGTTCGAGGCTCTCGGGGTAATAGACCCTCTCGAGACTTAAACCATCCGGCGGAGCGCAAAATGGTGCCTTTTTCTCCACCTCGCAACCTTGCAAAAGTACCCTCATCTCCTCATTCGAGATTTTGCCCTCCAGGTTGTAGACGGCCGTCCCCACGAGAAATCTTACCATCTTGTAGAGAAATCCGTTGCCGCGGAAACGCAGGCGCATCCTTCCGGGCACACCGTCCGCTTCCGGCTCGATCTCCGCGAGTGTGATGTCCCGCACTGTGTCTCGCCCCTCGTCTTTGCCGTCGTTGCGGTTGGCTGAGAACGCCCTGAAGTCATGCGTCCCGACATAAAGCCCCAGCACTTCAGCCAACCTTTCGAGGTCCTCCAGTCCCCGTCGATGCCAGGCCAACCCGTGAAGCAGCGGAGGCAACACATCGCCGGTGACGATGTCATAACGATAGAGTTTTCCTCCCGCCGAGAAGCGGGCATGAAACTCTGGCGACACCTCCAGGCAGCGCATCACCCGAATCGCCGGTGGTAACTTCGAGTTCAAGGCCCTCTGCCATTCCCCTCCGTTCATTCGCCAGTCCCCGGAAACGTCGAAATGCGCCACCTGACCGGTTGCGCAAACTCCCGCATCGGTCCGCCCGGAACCCTGCACAGTCAGGATTTCCGGACACACGGACTGGAGTTCCGACAGGAGTATATCCTGGACCGTATTGCCCCCAACCTGGCTTTGCCAGCCGGCGAAGGGGCGTCCGTCATAGGCGATATCGAGGCGGAAGCGACGTTTCTGCGATTCAGGGGAAGCCATCAAATCATACCCTAGCTCAATTTCGAACCTGCGGCGTTGCCAAAATCCGCCGCTTGTCGTCTATTCCATGGTGACTTTGGAGAAGCCCCTCACTTTTGATTTCAAGCAGCACTTCCAGGACTGGCATCGCTACGTCCTGCCGATCTGCATTCTTGTGGCGGCCCTGCTCCTCATGATCGGCATCTTCATCAAGACCCGAAGCGACGCCTCCAAGCTCGTGGATCTCGCAGCCGAGCCCGCCCGGATCGGCCTGATTCAGCCGGGACCTGATGCTATTTTTGATCCCGCCTTCTCCGTCGCCTCCCCAATCGAAATGGTGCTGACTCCGACAGCAAAGACTTTTGACTCCCCCGTCGGCAGTCGCCACGCCGCACTCACCTACAATGCCCAGCCCTTTATGACCAACAGTCACCTCGGTGACGACCTCAACGGCATCGGCGGCTGGAACTCCGACCTCGGCGATCCGGTCTACGCCGTCTCAGACGGGCTCGTGATCTATGCCGGCTGGGCTTCCGACGGTTGGGGCAACGTCGTCATTCTCCTCCATGAATTGCCTAACGGGCACCTCGTCGAAACCTTCTACGGTCACCTCGACAGCATTCACGTTCCCGTCGGCCGCCGGATGAGACGCGGCGACATGGTCGGCACGATCGGCACCGCTAACGGCCGCTACCTCGCCCACCTCCATTTTGAGATTCGTCGATACCCCACTCTCGATGTGGGGGCGGGATACAATGAGACCAAGCTGGGACGTTTGTCAGGAGAGCTCTACATTCGCAAGTGGCGGGGCCGCGAAGATGACCAACTCTCAGCCGCACCGGTCGGGGAACCTCTGCCCGCGAAACCTCTCCAGGTCGACCAGGGACCGCCTACCGCCCCCTGACTCGTTATGGACATGTCCATCGTCTACGTGGCGGCCATCCTTTTTGCGGCTGCCTACCTCCAGTCTGCAACCGGCTTCGGCCTCGCGCTGGTCTGCATGGCTCTAGTCCCTTTTGTCCTCCCCGTAAGCGAAGCCATCGCCTACGTTGCGATCGCGAGCTTGCTCGTGAACTCCTTTATCATCTTCGCCAACCGGGCCGGACTTTGCTTCAAACGGGCGCTCCCCCTTTGCATCGGAATCATTCTCGGAATCCCCATCGGATACTTCGCGTTGCGAAGTCTCGATGGCAAACTGGTCATCCGCTTACTCGGTGTCACCCTGATGTTGATCTCAGCGGCCGAGTTTCTCCAGGGCCGCATGGCTAAGCTGCATATTCCTGAAAAAGCCGGAGGTTTCATGGGAATGCTCGGAGGCATTCTCGCCGGAGCCTTCAACGTGGGAGGCCCTCCCATCGTGGTCTACACCTACTCCCGCAACTGGTCCAAGGTGGAAGTCGTTGCCATTCTCCAGACCGCTTTTCTTGCCGGTGGCGTGACCCGAAATCTTTTCATGCTTGGCGCCGGAGAAATCACGACCGACCTGCTTATCCTCACCGCCTGGACTGTCCCAACAGCCGCTCTCGCAGTCTGGCTCGGAAAGCTCACACTCGATCGTCTGCCCCAGATGATGCTGAAACGTTTTGTGTTCGCCCTGATCTTCCTGATCGGATTCAGTTACCTTTTTGCCACCTAGTCCTCTTCAACCGGAAACACCAACCCGGTTCCGTCACGAATTTCGCTCTGTCGATTGATGGCCCGGTCTTTCTCTGTCTCCCCAACCGGCAGCTCCGGATCTGTCTTTCGCTCGTAAGTAACCGTCTCCGCGTCGAGCAAGGCGAGAATCTCTGGCTGTTCCTCAGCGGCCTCACGAGGAGTCGTCATGAACCCGTCCCCCCACATCGCAACCCCACGATTCGCCCCTCGGGCGAGGAGAACCTGCACCCCTTTGATCTGCTTTTGCATCACGCACTCCAGCAGCATCCCCCACCACGAGCCCCAAGTATCGGTGAAGAGTGATTTATCATCAATCCCGCTCGCATCAATCTCCAGCAACCTATCCAACAAGTCCCACTGACGCTGATCACAGGCATTTTTGAGGTGGGCACGGGTCACAGAAAACTCAGTCATATCTTTTGGTGTGAAGATTTCCTGAAACGGCAACCCATGGCGACCACATTCGAATCACTTTCCTTTCAGCGATACTTTCTTCCCGCGACTTCGTTGCCAGCCCCAGTCAATCACCGTGGGGTGCTTGGCCCGCTCCGTCGAAAGCAGCCTGGCCTTGGGTTTAATTCCGACCCGTCCAAGATCGAGACGATCCGAGTCCCAGCACACGCCCACGGTCGGATCATCACTCACCCGTCCCTTCTCGTGAAACTCACAGGCAAAAGTGAGCAACTCCAGTTGATTCCCTTCGAGCGTCAACCAGTCCTCCGCCAGCGCACGCGCAAGTAACGCCGCCCGCTCCCCGTGCTGAGGATCCCATCCATCTGACTGCCGGCAGCTGTCGTGGAGATAGGCAAAGAGTTGCACCACCAGCAAATCACCGCCGCTGTGCTTCGCCAGATAGACGCCGTTCTCATGCACCCGGTCCCAATGCTTGAGGCCGTGGATCCCGTCGATGTTCATCGAGAAATAGTCGGCCGCCACCTTGCGGGTTCTCTGGACCAGTCTATCGTTCATCACTCTAACTCAATCCGAAAAACATTCCCGCCACACTCGCGGTCAGCAGGCTGGCAATCGTTCCGCCGATCATAGCTTTAAAACCCAGTGCCGCGAGATCACTGCGTCGTTCCGGGGCGAGGGCCCCAATGCCACCGATCTGAATACCGATCGATGAAAAATTCGCAAAGCCGCAAAGCGCAAAGGTCGCGAGAAAAACAGACTTCGGATTCAGGGTGCCTGCCGCCTGGATTTCACCAAGCTGGAGGTAGGCCACAAATTCATTCGCCACCATCTTCGTCCCCAGCAGTTGCCCCAGGTGCAACACATCCGACCAGTCCGCCCCAATTGCCGCCGCCAGTGGAGCAAAGATAAATCCAAGCAGAGCCTCGAGCGAAAGCCCTTCGAAAGCTCCCTGGCTCAGCTTCATGACGAGCGCGTCAATGACACCTTCCTTCTCCTCCGTGGCTCCGAGACCGCCAAACCAGCTGAAGATGGCATTGAACAGGGCAATCACCGCGACAAACACGATCAGCATGGCCGCGACATTAAGAGCCAACTTCAACCCCTCGGTTGTTCCGCGGGCAAGGGCATCGAGCGCGTTGCGACCCGCTTTTTCTCGAGGAATCATCAAGTCCTCGTTGAACTCCTCGCGCTCGGGCACCAGCATCTTCGCGACGAGGAGAGCGGCCGGAGCGTTCATCATCGAAGCGGTCAGCAACTGACGAGCCACCGCCACCTTCAACTCTGGATCATCCCCTCCCAAGGTCACCACGTAGAGACCAAAAACACTGCCCGCAATCGTTGCCATGCCCCCCGTCATCAGCGCCATCAGTTCTGACTTGGTCATCTTCGGCACATAGGGACGAACCACGAGGGGCGCTTCGGTCTGACCCACGAAGATATTGGCTGCCGTCGCCAGGCTTTCAGCTCCTGACAAACGCATCAGTCGCTTCATCACCCAGGCAAACCCGTAAACCACCCACTGCAGCACACCGAGGTAGTAGAGGAGAGATGTCAGAGCAGCGACAAACAGGATGGTAGGCAGCACCTTGAAGGCAAATCCATAGCGGCTCGCATCAATGAGTTCACCAAACATGAACTTCGCCCCCTCATCGCTGAAGCCGAGCAGCTTCACGAAACCTCCGGAGATCCAACCGACGAGGTTTCCGAATGGCGTCGCAAGGATGAGGGCAGCCAGGATAACCTGAAGACCGATCCCGCCAATGACGAGACGCCAGTTGATCGCCTTGCGCTGATTACTCAGCCACACGCAGATCCCGAGCAGCACTGCCACTCCGAGAATGCCGCGCAGGATTCCTTCGGCCATCACTTAAAAGGTGACACGCTGGCCACCATTCCTGGCCGATTCGAGACAGGCATCCATGACCTGCTGGGTCTTCAACGAAATTTCGGGCCAGTGCGGATCCGGGGCTCCACCAAGAACAAGGTCACCAAACTTGCGGAACAACTTCGTCTCCTGAGAGGTGGCATGGGAGTCCGAATATTCCCTCACCGCAACCCGCCGGGTGTGACGCTCCATGTGAAACGTGCAGAGGTCCACATCGAAGAAGGCCTGTTCCACATCAAAGCCAACTTCGGGCCCATGATAGGGCAGCACAAAATCCGGGATCGCAATGTGACCCTTTGATCCGCTGATGTTGACCCACTGCTGATGCTCTGTTTCGAAACTGCAGTAAAAGCTGCCTGTTACACCACCCGGAAACACCAGTTCAGCCGAAAGGCTGATGGGAACCGGATCAGAGCCATCGTCCGGTTCAGACTGACGAATCATGCTTGCGGTAAGTGACACCGGCATCTCGTAGTTCAGAGTCCACAACATGATGCGGATGCAATACCAACCGAGGTCGCCAAGACTGCCCAGCGGTTCGAGTGCCGAATTCACCCGAATGTTCCCCTCAAAGAAATCATCCGGGGCCCGGAAGCTGAACTGAGTCGCAATGCGCTTCAATTCCCCGATGGCCTCACCGGAATCCAGCTCTGCGCGGAGGGCCGGCATCCGGTCGCTGTGCATGAACATGACGCCGTCCATGAACTGCACCCCTGCCGCAGCGCAAGCGTCGATCATTTCCTGAACCTGAGCTGCATTCGCGCCGCAGGGCTTCTCACAGAGGACATGTTTACCGGCGGCCGCGGCCTTGAGCACGTAGTCTTTTCTCACGCCGGTCGGTAACGGAATATAAAGGGCATCAATGTCTTCGGACGCGATCATTGCGTCGTAGTCGGCGATGGGACGCGGCGGCGGATCATGCGGAATCTGGGACTGGTTTTCGGCGATGTATTCCTTGGCCCGCTCCACAGTCCGGCTGCCCACGGCAACCAGCTGACCATTTCCACTGTTGCGAATCGCCTGCCAGTTCTTCCGGGCAATCCCGGCAGTACCGAGAATTCCCCATCGACATTTTTCGTTACTCATAGAGTTATGTGTCAGGATAACTCAACAGGGTCAGACCAATGACTCAACCCTGTCAGGTCTCCACAAGATTATCTGAAATTGATTTTGATGCCCCGGGCGCGCCAGCCCTTGGTGATATCCTCCTCCATCTGGTCCCAACTGCGACCGGCGAGAAGAGGTTCAAACATCTCCGGAGATTTCTTGCCTTCCTTCAGCCCTTTGAGGAAAGCCTTGATGTTGGTGGCATCCTTGTTGCCGTCCATGTGGAAGTAGTAATAAACCACGAGAGCAGCGAGCCCGTAGTTGAAGTTCCCGTTTTCGGTAAACTGTCCATAGCTCTGAGTGAAGAAATCCTCGAGGTTGGGAGCGTTGATCTCCTCTCCGAGAGCACGGCCGCCCGTGTTCCCTTCACCATAGGCCGTCACATATTCCTTGAGCTTGGAAAGATCGTTCACGTTGAACTTTCCGGACCGGTAACCGCTCTGCGCGATGTATTCGGCCATTCCCTCGGTAAACCAGCCGCGCGAACCGGGAGCATAATATTCGTAATCGGTGATCTGGTGGGCTATCTCGTGAGAGAGGGTCGTGTTCTCCTTATCGTAATCGACGCTGAAACTGCTCCCCACCTTCTTCACCCCCAGACTGGTCAAGGGGACAAGAATGTCACCCTCGCCGCCGCGACTGATGTAGACACCAGCCGACCCCGGAGGCCCCCCTTTTTCCATGTAGGACTGCTTGGACTCGAAGAGGTGAATCTTGTGGCGTTCCTCCCGGAAAGGCTTCGTCATGCCGAGAGGCAGTTCACGGCAGAACTGGTTCGTCGCTTCAAAGAGTCGGGAAAACTTCTTCACCACCGAAGTGTTGAGTTTTACGTCGCAAATAAACTCATAGTGGTCGCTGGCGTAAATGTATTCGCCGGTGGACTCATCTTCCTTCAGCACTTCAATATCCTGGGTCACATCAACCGATACAAGCTTCGGCCAGGGACTGTCCCAGTTCCCCTCGACAACGGCCGGCTTCGCAGTGTCGACGGGAGCGCTCTTCTGCCATTCCTTGATAAATTCCTGGTCAACCGCAGAGAGGCTGGCAATCGGAACCGGGAAATTCTGACCGTTCATGTTAAGAACCGCTTTTCCTTCGGTCACATCTACCAGTTCCGCCTGAATCGTCTTACCATTGCTGTTGGTCCATCCACGAACTTCTGCCTGTAGGGAGGCCGTTAGGGCCACAAGTGTAAGGGTCGCAAAAATTGGTATATCCGGAAAAACTCTCATCGCTTCGGAGCTTAGGGTGGAATGAAAACCCCATCAAGTATATAGGGAAACGGGAGCACGCCCCGTCGTGTCTACTTTTAGAAATGGCAACCACCTCTAAAACCGAGATGCTTGAACGCTGGTTCGGACACGGCAAATTCCGCCCCGGGCAGGAAGCTGTCATTGATGTCCTTCTCGGGGGCCGCAATGCCCTGGCCCTCTTCCCCACGGGCGGAGGCAAAAGCCTTTGCTACCAGCTCCCCGCCCTGCTTTTCGACGGGCTTACCCTCGTAGTTTCTCCCCTCATTGCCCTGATGAAAGACCAGGTCGAGGCGCTGCAATCAAAAGAAATCAAAGCCGCCCGCCTCGATTCCACGTTGGAACCATCCGAGATCAACCGGATCTACGACGCCATGGAGGACGGGTCACTTAAATTGCTCTATGTCGCCCCCGAGCGCCTCGCGAACGAAGGATTCCTGCGCCGTCTTCGCCGCACTCCAATCGAATTGATGGCGGTCGACGAAGCGCACTGCATCTCGGAATGGGGTCACAACTTCCGCCCCGACTACCTCAAGCTCGCCGCCCTTGCCAACGATCTCAAGATCCCCCGCATCCTTGCCCTGACTGCCACGGCCACACCGAGAGTGGCTGAGCAGATTCGGGAACGCTTTTCAATCACTGAAGCCGATCATGTCCAGACGGGTTTCAGCCGCCCCAACCTTACCTTTGAAGTGCATCCCTGTTCTGAATCGGAACGGGACCAAAAACTAATCGACCGGATCAAAGAACACTCACCCGGTCCTTCGGTCGTCTACGTCACTCTCCAGCAAACTGCCGAAAGGGTCGCCGGCACTCTCAAGCAAGCCGGGCTGGATGCACGCGCCTACCACGCCGGAATGAGAGATGATCATCGTGCCGAAGTGCAGGAAAAGTTCATGGACAATGAAATCGACATAATCGTCGCCACCATCGCCTTCGGCATGGGTGTCGACAAAGCTGATATCCGTCATGTCTATCACTACAACCTTCCCAAGTCGCTCGAGAATTATGTCCAGGAATCTGGTCGCGCCGGGCGGGACGGAGAAACGGCCACCTGCGAGATCTTTGCCTGCTCGGACGACCTTACGGTCCTGGAAAACTTTATCTACGGCGACACGCCATCTCCCACGGCGATTAAATCCCTCGTCGAGCATGTCCTGCTTCAGGGGGAGGATTTTTCCGTCTCACGCTATGACCTATCCCAGTCGCGTGACATTCGCCCAACGGTGGTTTCCACTGCGCTGACTTACCTTGAGCTCGATGGTGTCATCATTCCCAAAGGACCATTCTACGGTGGTTATCGAATCCAACTCCTTCGCGATCTCGACCAAGTCCTTGCCGGGCATACCCCGGAACGCCAGGCCTTTCTCAAGCGACTGCTCGAATCAGGCGAAAAGGGGCGAACCTGGTACACCATCGATGTGGCAACGTCAGCGTTCGAAATCGGCGAGGACGAGGAACGTATTCGACGTGCCATTCGATACCTGGCAGAGATGGGTGATGCGATTACCAAACCTTCCGGCCTCCGCCACGCCTATCGACTTGCTCCGAATGGCGAGCGCGACATAGCTTCCCTCACCGCCACACTGGTGGACCGGTTCGAATCGCGGGAGTCGGGGGAAGTTGAACGCTTGCACCAGGTGATCGAACTCTGCGAAACCGCCCGCTGTCTACCACAACAACTGGTCAGCTACTTCGGAGAAGAAGTCGGACCGTGCGGCCACTGCAACGTCTGCACCGGCCGACACGAGGGCGGCGATCTTCCTGCCTCCCGCCGAGGTTCCATTTCGCTGGAAGATGCCGAAGCCATCCGCCAGATCCATGAAGAGGCACATATCGCTCTCCGCCAGCCCCGGCAACTGGCTCGCTTTCTTTGCGGGCTGTCCAGCCCGGCGACCACACGCTCCAAGCTGCATCGCCACGACGACTTCGGCCTGCTTGGCGAAGTCCCGTTCCTCGAAGTGCTCGGACACGTCGAGGAACTCTGATCAACCGAGCAGATCACCCAGCACGGCAAGGCCGCCCTCACATTGCGACAGATGGACCAGTCGCTCGCGACCGGCCGGAATGTGATCGAGAAACTCTTTCTTCCCCTTCACTTCCCCAAGAAACCCGTAGGCACCCATTGCCTGCATCAGTCTTTGCGTCGTTGCCCGGACAAACTGCCGCTCAAACTCTTCACGGGTTTGCGAGCTACCGTCAGCCGCTTTCAGGTCGAAATAGAAATCGGCCAACTTCCGGCGTTCCTCCGGGGAAAATTCAATGTAGGGATCGTAGAGAAGAGAACCGAGATCATACTCCGGCACTCCCCACCGAAGCCCCTGGTAATCGATAAGAACGGTTCGCCCACCAATCACCATCACATTCGTGCTTTGGAAATCGCGATGAACGAGGGCGCGCGGCAAGGAACAAAGTTCATCCTTCAACTCCCGGAACGACCGGTCGCTCTTCAGATCTTCGGCCGCCGCAGGCGAATGAAACCGGGCCACATACTGCTCGATGAAATAATCCTGCTCCCACTGATAGAGCGAATCATCGAAAGCAGGCTCTAATTTAGGCAAATCCGGCGGTGGTGACGCTTCAGTGATGGAATGTAATCGCATTACCGTTCGCAAAGTCTCCTCATACGCGGGTCGACGAACCGTTTCCCAATCCTCCTTTTCCAAGTGTCCCAGGTCCAACGAACCGAGGTCTTCGACCCAAACTGTATCACCTGCTTCATCCCAGTCGATCAGCTGCGGAGCGGGAATATCGTGGCGGTTGAGAAAGGCCGTCACCGGGGCAAATCGCTCATTATCGGGGCGGTCCCGATTGTAGCTGACCACGACCACACCGCGTCCGCTCGCAGGCTCACTGATGCGGACAAACCCCCGTCCGGACCCGCCTTTTTCGATCACGGAAAGCTCCAGAACAGCATCGCGCCACTCAGGGATCACCTCCCTGGTGCGTCGTTCAATTGTCGAAATATCCATAGCTGCAGCAAGACACCAAAACACGGTCCCCCGAAAAGTCATTTGAATGTCGTTGCACGGAGATTCGGCTTTGATTAGATTTTAAACCAGTCACTCCCTCTTCCCCATGCCGGAGAGTTCCTCTCATATCATTACCCCCGAGAATGGATCCAAGTCCATTCTCTCCCGTTACACCACAGACGGTCGCCGGGTTGGTCTTGTTCCCGAAAAGGGCTGGGCCCGGCGGAACTACCAGTATTTGAGCAGCAGCCTGTTCCCTTCGATGGTCAAGAAGCGGGCGGCTACCGGGCCTGACAACCCGCCCATTTTTAAGACTCTTTTCCCCGGCCAGATCGAGGTCGTCTGGATCGGTCACGCCAGTTTCCTGGTGCGCACGCCCAACTTCAATGCCCTCATCGATCCGGTCTGGGCGAAGTGGATGGGGCCCCTGAAACGACATCGCGATCCGGGTATCGATATTGAACATCTGCCGCCGATCGACCTGGTGCTGATTACCCACGCTCATTTCGATCACCTCTGCCGTATGACCCTCAAGCGCATCGTCGACGGTTCCCAGACTGTCATCGTTCCGCGAGGGGTCGCCAAGGTCCTGAAAAAGCTCAACATCGACCGCATTGAAGAAATGGGAGACTGGGACCAGATGGGATTTCGCGGCAGCGAGATTCATTTCACCCCGGCCCATCACTGGGGCGCCCGCTACATCCATGACACCCGCAAGGGTTTCGGTGGCTACGTCATCGATACTCCCGGCCACACGGTCTACCACTCCGGCGACTCGGCTTACTTCGACGGGTTCACCGAGATCGGGCAACGACACAATATCGACACCGCCCTGCTTCCCATCGGAGCCTATGACTGTCCCAGTGGGCGCGAGGTTCACATGAATCCCGAGGAAGCGGTCAAAGCTTTCATCGACCTGCAGGCTGACCGCATGATCCCGATGCATCACGCCACCTTCCCGATCAGCAATGAACATCCCGAAGAGCCGATGCAGCGGCTCAAGAACGCCGTTTCTGAACAGCGTATCGACGAACGAGTCATCGCTCCGGGCGAAGGCGAACAGGTCGTGATCACGGCGAATCGCACGCAGTAGAATCCTACCAGGTTGGAGGGGCCGGAATGTCCTCTTCAACCGGCATCGGCCGATCGATCACCCCGGAAGGAGGTGCCGTTTCTTCGACCTGCGCTTCAGCAGCCTGAGCTTCCTCCACTTCACCGGCCAGGGTGCGTCGCTCGATACGGGCATCTCGCATGTCTCGTCGACTCTCATTCGAAGCCAGCTGGCTCTGCGGATCGTTGTTCCAGTCGATGCCGTCCTGCTCCGCAATCAGCTTCCACTCGGAAATCGTTTTGAGACCTTCGAGCGCTGCATTGTAGTCGCGGAAGGCGCCGGCATTCATGGCGTCCTCAAAGGCAAGTTCCGCCTCCTGAACTTCGCCGTAGCGAAGGTAATGCTCTGCCTCGGCCAGCATGAGATTACCATAAAGTGGCGCCCATTCCCGGGCATCCTCGAGACGCTCGCGGGCGAGGGCGCGCTTCCCGAGTTCATCAAGAACGGCGGCATGACCCACCGCGGCAAAAACATCCTGGGGGTATAGGCGCCGGGCTTCGCTAAAATAGAAGTCAGCCTTCTCGAGAGCCTGACGCCGCTCCGGAGGGGACATTTGTGAAGTGATCCCGGCGACCTGGGCATGAGCACTGAGGCTGTAGGCAAAGGGATTGACCGGATCCAGTTCCCTCGCCGTCTGGAGATGGCGGAAAGGTTTGAAGTCCTGACTGTCGACCTCGAAAGCGACCCGGGCCATTTCGTAGTGATATTCCGCACGGGTAAAGAGCGCACCCATCCCCACCATTGCCACGCCACATCCAAAGGCGATCGCACGAGTCGCGAACACGAGACTGCCGCCCGGAAGCGTGGAAGTTTTCTTCGTATCCAGCACAGCCGACATCGGATCCGGTGCTGCCATCACGGCGAGGAGCACGGCACCCACCATGGCAAAGGCAGGCAGGTGAAGTGCAAAATCAAAAAGGGCGAGACAGCTCAACGACACCACGGAAGCCATTGCCCCAAGCGCCAGGGCAAGATGGTGTGATCTCGGGAGCAATCCTCCCGGAGGCGGCTTCACTTCGGAGTAGGCTTTGACGAAGGTCATACCGTTTCGGAAATGGACGATCACCACAGCGAGCATGAGAGCCAGCCCGATAATCCCGTAGTCGGCTAACACCTGTAGAAACTCATTGTGCGCGAACTCCGGTTCGCCAGTTTTGCTGTCGAGGGCCTCGGAACGAAACGCACGACCATAGATGTAGGAACTGCGACTGCCGGTTCCCAGCCAGGGCGACTCTGCCGCCTGCTTGATGCTGGCATCCCAAACGAGAGGCAGGCTGGATTCACCACCCCGGGTGAAAAGCCCCGTGCCCAGTCCTTTCGAAATCTGACCTGAGGCGAGGAACAGAGCGCCGGCACCAAAAACGGAGACCAACCCGAGACCGATCAGGCCTTTGCGACGGACCTCGGGCTTGAGACGCTTCCACAGCACCGCCAGAAAAAGGGCGAAGAAGGCAATCATGCCCGCACCGAGCGCAAGTTTCCCGATCACACTGTCGGAGAAAAGGACGACGCCGACGCACAAGATGCCGAGGGCGATCCAGGCCAGGCGCTTGTTGCCCTCATGACGGCCAAAAGCAGCAAAGCCAAACCAGAGCGGAGTTGTCGCCGCAATGAAGCTGGCAAAATGATCCGGCTGATTAAAGAGGCCACCCACGCCGGTATGACTGCGCTCGTAGCCCGGAATAATCCAGATACTCGGACTGATCACCTTCTGGGCCAGCGCCATGAGCAGGTTGACCACCACCAAGCCGGCAAGAGTCAGGACCAGCCCGCGACGAAGCTGACCGTTTGAGCACAGCATCAGGAATCCGGCATAGACCATGAAACCCGAAACCACCAAGGCAGCGTCTTCACGAGCGAAGTAAGCGACCGGGGATTCTGCCGCGCGAATCATCAGGTAAGCGATCAGCGCAAATATCGAGACGGTCGTCGCCACCGGCATTTTGAAGGAAACTTCTTTGAACAATCCCCCGATGGACAAAAGACTCGCCAGCCCAAGAATCAAGTAAGCCGGCCAGATGAACGTCATGGCCGTGGAAGTTCCTATCAGCCCCGTGAGAAAGAATCCCGCCAGGAAGATCGCTATGATCACCACTCGCCAACTCGCTTTCATCGCAAAATCATTAAAAACCCGAATTATGATGAATTATGCAGTAAATTTAGAAAAACTAAAATCTTATTTTTCTTAAATATTAAGATCACCACAAGAAACTCGAACAGCTATTCCGAGCGATCCGGGGAGTTTCGAATTGATTTCGGGCCTTCGATCCCGGACACTTACAACCCTTTCGGATTCATCCGGCCAGAGACATGAAACATCTTCGGACCCTTCTCCTTCTCGCCATCTTCCTGCTGTCCGGCCTCACAGCCCAGGCGCAGATCCAGATTTCGCTTAAGATGGATCGACCGCTTTATGTCGCCCACGAGCCCATTACCGGAAAGCTCACCATCGTGAACCGTTCCGGTCGCGACCTTGTCTTTGGTGACTCCAACGGCATGAGTTGGCTGGACTTCACCGTCACCAACGGTCGAGGTCACCTCATCAGTCCAGTTCGCCGCGCTCTCAACGAGCGCCCCATCGTTCTGTCTGCCGGGCAGACTTACGAACACGATGTGACGATCAACCGCTATTACCCGATGTCGACCACTGGCACCTACCGGGTAAAGGCGAACGTGACCTTCCCCCAGATCAATCGCGTCTTCAATTCCCAGAACCTCACCATCCAGGTCACCGACGGACAACCCATGTGGAGCCAGATTGTCGGCGTACCGCAAGGGTACGCCAATGCCGGCCAATACCGGGAGTATTCCCTGATGACCTTCTATCACGGAGCCCGGAGCAAAGCGCTCTATTTCCGGATGCGAGACAGCGACTCCGGCGTGGTGCACGCCACCTACCCCATCGGCGATTACATGTCACTGCGTCCCCCGACCCAGGCGATCGATACGAAGAACCAACTCCATGTTCTCCACATGTCTGGTCCGCAGATGTACAAATATACCGTCATCAATATCGATGGAGACCCGGTCCAGCAGGCCACCTATTATGAAAAGGGCACCGATCGCCCGCGCCTCGATGTCAATGCCTACGGCAATGTGGCGGTGGTTGGAGGCATGACCGAAGCCGAGGCCACCACGCCCTACGAGCAGCAGGAGTTTCGACGCCTTTCCCAGCGTCCTGCCGGATTGCCCAATTTCTAGGCATCTCCTCGTTGACCCTCCGAGCTAGGAAAAACGCCCGATTTCCCCCGTTCTGAAGAATTTCAGAACTTTCTTCACTGAATCCCCCTGATTTCAGGGCAGTCATAACCTTTTGTTTATCAATTACTTGCCTAAAAACTGACGCAAGTAATCCGGATTATCATAATTTCTCTTAAGAATTGTTTTGAACAATAATCGTCAAAGTAATACACATATCTTAAAGACTTGTGTTTCTTAATAACCTGATAAGGTACGATGAAACAGAGAATGACCCCTCATCCACATCACTCAATTCCACCCGTGTTGCCTCCGGCAAACTGTTACACGGTTCTGGTAATTGATGACCTGCTGCAAAACCGCATTCTCCTCGGGAAGTTCCTCAAGGCGGCCGGCTACGTCGTCCACGAGGCAACCAACGGTATCGAGGCTCTCGACCTCATGCGAAAGGAGCATCTGCGTCCCGACCTCATCGTGACGGACATCGAAATGCCCGTCATGGACGGCATCAACTTGATCGAACAGGTTCGCTGCCTCGAATCGCCCCTCTCCGGAGTTCCTATCATTGCTGCTTCCGGCAATGCGGACGAGGAGATGCGCCGACAGGCAGTCTCGGCCGGAACTGACCAGTTCATGACCAAGCCCTTCGATCTCGGAGCGCTCCGCAAAGAGATGGCGAGCCTGCTCAAAGGCCGCCGACGTCCCGGCATGGGTCGCACTCCAAGTGCTGCCCTCCCGACCAACCGTCTCGATGCAGAGCTGAAGCGACTGGAGCAGGGCTAAAGCCCTCCGAATAAGAATCCCTTTCGCTTTCCGGAATCGGGCGTAGTTTCTGCGTCCACCCGGTCCCCTTCCGATTCTGCAGGGAACAGGTGTCCACTTTCACCACCTGTGCCCGTGATTGATAAGAAGTTTTCAGAACTAGGTCTGCCCCAGCCCCTCGTCGAAGCCGTCGAGGAGCTTGGCTTTGAAGCACCCTCCGCCATCCAGGCGGCGGCGATTCCCCCGGCCCTCGAGGGCAAGGACCTCGTTGGACTCTCCGAGACCGGGTCCGGTAAGACCGCCGCTTTCGGCCTCGCCTCCCTCGCCCAGATCGATACCAGCAGCGCCGACCCGCAGATGCTTGTCGTCTGTCCTACCCGCGAGCTCGCGGTGCAGGTCTGTGGCGAACTGCAGCGACTTGGCAAAAAGCTGCATGGCCTTCATGCCACGGCAATCTACGGTGGTGCCCCCATCGACCGCCAGATGCGCGCGCTCCGCCACGGAGTCCAGGTCGTCGTTGGCACGCCCGGTCGTCTCATTGATGTGGTCAAACGCGGTGCTCTCGACCTTTCCCGCATCAAAACAGCCGTCCTCGACGAAGCCGACCGCATGCTCGACATGGGTTTCGTCGACGATATGGAAGACATTCTTCGCGCTCTGCCGGAGGATCATCAGACGCTCTTCTTCTCCGCAACGATGAACCCGGCCGTCGAGCGACTCATCGCCAGCTTTGGCAACACCCCTGAAACCATCGAGATCGAACGCAAGTCGCTCACCGTCGACTCCATCGAACAGGTTTGTTTCCAGGTTCGTCAGCGCTCCCGCATTGAACTGGTCTCCCGGATCGTTGATCTCGAGCAGCCCAAGCTCGCCATCATCTTCTGTAACACCAAACGATCCGTCGACGATTGCACCGAGGCACTCCTCGCCCGGGGCTATTCCGCTGATCGTCTCCACGGCGATATCGTGCAGAATATGCGCGAGCGCGTCCTTCGTCTTTTCCGCGAAGGCACCGTCGAAATCCTCGTCGCCACCGACGTCGCTGCCCGAGGCATCGACATTGATGACATCGACCTTGTCATCAACTACGAGCTCCCGCAGGACCCCGAAGACTACGTCCACCGCATCGGTCGGACCGGTCGTGCCGGACGCGAGGGCAAAGCCGTCTCATTCATTTACGGTCGAGACGCTTATCGCATCAAGACGATCGAACGCTTCACCCGCCAGCAAATCCCCAAGGCTGAAATTCCGACCCAGGAAATGGTGAACACTCACCTGGCCGATCAGTTGCTCGAGTCGGTTGCGGAGCGCCTTCAGGAGGAACCCGACGAAGCCACAATTCAGGCCCTCGCTCCACTTAAAGAACTCGGGCATGACTGGGATGACATCGCCGGCGCTCTCATGGAGATGGTCAAAGAAATGACCGCCCGCGAAGGCGAAGAGATCGCCGAGGACCGCCCCGGCGCCCAACGCAAGCGGGGGGACCGAAACCTGAATGATGATCGTCCTGACTTTGACCCCAGCCGTGAACGCCCTCAGAAGCGCGAGTATCGCGAGCGCCACGACCGTGGCCCCGAAGAGGGAATGGTGAAGCTCTTTCTCAGTCTCGGAAAACGGGATCGCATCAATCCTGGCGACATTGTCGGGATGCTCCACAACGAATGCCATCTCGAACGCGGCAGCGTGGGCCACATCAAGCTCATGCCGAATTTTTCATTCGTAGAAGTGAAAGAAGAAGTCGCCCAGCAGGCAATCGATGAAAGCCGGCAAGCCAAGCTGCGCGGAAAGAGCTTCAAGCTCGACTTCGATCGCGGCCCCGGACAAGGCGGCGGCAGCGGCAGCTTCCGCTCAAACGATCGCGGTGATCGACGGGATCATCGTGGAGGCAAAGGTCATCACCGTCGAGACGATGACCGCCGTGGCGGTGGACGTCGCCACGATCGTCAGGACCGCCGTGAGCCTCGCGGCGGCAAAGGTGGTGGTCGGGGAGATCGCGGCAATCGTTACTGATCGGCCGCCTCTTTTTTCCTGGGCTTCAGGCCCTCCATCATCTTCGCTACCTCGGTAGTGGGCAACTGGCAGGCAAAACTCTGACAGACGTAAGCGGTGGCTTGTCCATCACGGCTGCCCTGATTTTCGGTGAACGGAGCCAGCTTCGATAACGCTTCGGCATTTTCCTCCGTGCGACGGAGAATTACCTTGTTAGGCAGAAAAGGCTTACGGAGAGCTCCGATCATTTCATCGCTGTCACCACCACTGATGACAATCTCGTGGGACGGCCCGAAGTGAAAATCGAGAAAAGTGAGTGCCAGCGGATAAACCATCGAATTCTGCTCCAGTTCAGTGGAAAAGGCACGAATCAATTCATCGCCACGAGTCGCAAAATGAGGCTGGCCCGTCATCCGATGCAAACGAACCAGGTTCCCGATCGCCACTGAGTTTCCGCTGGGGATGGATCCGCCGTAGAGCTTCTTCGCTCGAACGATCATCTGCTCCGCGTCGTCCGCGACTGTGAAATAGCCACCTTCAGTCTCGTCCCAGAATTGCTCATCGACGACCGCCTGGAATTCGATCGCCTTCTCCAGGTAATTGAGATCAAAGGTGGTTTCGTAGACGTCCAGCAACCCCCAAATCATGAAAACGTAGTCTTCAAGGTGAGCGGTCAGCCCGGCTTCCCCCTCGCGATAACGCTTGAGCAAGCGTCCTTCCTCCGTCGTGAGCACCTCCAACACAAAGTCGGCCGCCCGACTCGCCGCTTCGGCATAACCTTCGTCATCGAGTGCCTGGGCTGCCCTCGCAAACGCAGCAATCATGAGACCGTTCCAATCCGTGAGGATCTTATCGTCCTTCTGGGGATGAATGCGCTTCTCACGGTGCTCGAACAGCTTCTGTCTCAGCGCTTCCACCCGTTCGCGTTTTTCATCGAGTAGTTCTTCCTTCAGGTGTGGAATATTCATTCCCGTTTTCACCCGAGTGGCCTCTTCGAGGAAATTCCCCTCCTCTTCAAAGTTGAAAGTCTCGATGTAAAACTCCCCGTCTTCTTCGCCGAGGACCTCTTTGACCTCCGCATTACTCCAGACGTAGAACTTCCCTTCCTCGCCTTCGCTGTCCGCATCTTCCGCCGAGTAAAACCCACCTTCCGGGCTGGTCATGTCGCGCTGCACATAGGTCAGGATCTCACGAGCCGTCCTCGCGTAGCGCGCCTTACCAGTCACCTGGTAAGCCTCGAGATTCGCCATCGTGACGAGCGCCTGGTCGTAAAGCATCTTCTCAAAGTGCGGCAAAAGCCAGTCGGCATCAGTCGCGTAACGGTGAATACCAAACCCGACGTGATCGCAGATCCCACCCCGTCGCATTTCGGTCAGGGTCTTCTCGACCATTTCGAGAGCCTGTTCATTGCCGGTGCGCTGATGAAACCGCAGCAGGAAAAACAAATTGGGCGGCACGGGAAACTTGGGAGCTCTCGCAAATCCACCTTTCTCCGAGTCGTAACGTGATGAGAACTGGGCAAAGGCCACATCAAAAATTCCTTTATCCAGATCCCCTCCGGGTGAAGCCCCCATCATCTGGGCGACCTGTGCCGACACACTTAATGAAGACTCGATGACCTCCTCGCGTCGCTCCCGCCAAGCCTTGCCAAGCTCTGTTACGATCCGCTTGATCCCGGGCCGGCCGGCCACGGATTCTTTCGGGAAGTATGTACCCGCAAAGAAAGCGTGCCGGTCAGGTGTCAGCGCTACCGTCATAGGCCATCCGCCACTGCCGGTGATTCCCTGGGTGATCTGCATGTAGACCTCATCAATGTCAGGGCGCTCTTCGCGATCCACCTTCACCGGGATAAAATGTTCATTAATCAGGGCCGCCACTTCCTCGTCCTCAAAAGACTCGTGCTCCATAACATGACACCAATGGCAGGTGGCGTAGCCGATACTCAGCAGGACTGGCTTGTCCTCCTTGCGGGCCTGCTCGAAAGCCGCATCACCCCACGGCCACCAGTCCACCGGATTGCGCACATGCTGCAACAGGTAGGGGCTTTTTTCGAAAATCAGTCGATTGAACTCCGCGCCTCCGTCGGCAGGGAGTTTCGAGATTTCCTCCGGGGTTGGCAGGGGTAGGCGAACATGCCCCTCTTCGGCATCCATCATCGGCTCAACTTGAACACAGATCAGGCAGAAGACGAAAGAAAATCGGGAGNAGAGACGGCGCATCGGCGCAAGTGTCGCACGGTTCATTTAGGTTCACCAGCGCAACCNGCNCAACCGGCTCAACCGGCTCAACCGGCTCAACCGGCTCAACCGGNTCAACCGGNTCAACCGGATCAACCGGATCAACCGGATCAACCG
>JABSSQ010000010.1:22667-27286 GCA_013213905.1 Verrucomicrobiales bacterium
GGCTGTTTACTTTGGCTCGGTGGCGGTGCGCAAGACACGCCATGCCCTAGCTGCCGGGTTGACCGCAGACCTCGCCGGAGTGATCGCTGCGGTGGTGATTTGCAAAGCCATGTTCGGTTGATCCGGTTGATCCGGTTGATCCGGTTGATCCGGTTGATCCGGTTGATCCGGTTGATCCGGTTGATCCGGTTGATCCGGTAAAACGTAGAAGGTCGTTTCCGTGGAACCAAACATGGTCGCGGCGGTGTACTTGATCGTCTCCGACAACCCTTCATTGGTCAGGATCTCGACCAGCACTCCCTGGCTGCCACTGCCACTGAGCGGACGCATCAGGGCCATGGGAACGAGTTCCGGAGGAAAATGGACAAAATCCAGGACAGGCTTGAGCAGGTTCTGGAACAGGAACAATGCGCCGGAGTTTCGCAGCATCGCCAGCGCGGCCAACATTGCCACAATAAACGGCATGATGCGCACCGCGACATTCCACCCTTCCTTGGCCCCTTCAACAAATTCTTCGTAAACCGGAATCTTTTTCAGAGCGGCAAAGACGACAAAGAAAACGAGGACAAAAGGAATCGCTGCCACTGAAATAGCCGACACCGCTCGCTGCCAGATCGGCTTGTCTTTTTCCGGCTCGCTTTCATCAAGCCTGGCTCCCTCGGCATCGAGCTGAATCGCAATCTCGCGTAGCCCCAAAGCCTCCTGCAGAGCGACTCGTTTGTCCGGATACATCTCCAGGAAAATGATCCCGACGAAGAACAGGCCAACGAGCCAGAGAATCACTTTTCCGAACGTTGAGATCCCTTTCGGTTTCACGTTATATTCAACTGCCTCCTCTTCCGTCACTACCGGCGAAGCCGTTTCCCGGTTAAAAACCGGCATCCGCTCGAAGGTCTTCACCGCAATGATGGCGACAATGGTCGAGCAAAGAGTCGCTCCGATCGTGGTGCCGACAATAGCGTAGGGCTCTGCAATTCCCTGGGCGGCCAGCAAACCGATCGCTGTCGCTGGAATCAGCGTCACCGAACTCGTGTTAATCGCGAGGAAGGTGCACATCGAATTCGTCGCCGTTCCCTTGTTAGGATTCAGCTCATCGAGATGCTGCATCGCTTTCAGGCCCAGCGGGGTTGCCGCGTTTCCCAGCCCGAGCATGTTTGCCGCCATATTCATGACCATGGCGCTCATGGCCGGGTGGTCCTCCGGGACCTCGGGAAAGAGCCGCTTCATGACCGGGCGAACAAAGCGGGAAACGGCCTGGATCATACCTGATTTTTCCGCCAGGCGCATAATGCCGAGCCACAGCATCATCACCGCACTGAGAGGGATCACGATCTTGACCACACCGACCTTGATCATGTCGAACATGCCTTCGACGATCCCGTTAGATCCCGTAAGTTGATCGAGCAACGCCGCGACAACGACGCCGACGACGATCATCCCCATCCAGATCCAATTCAGCATTTCAGTATCTAACAATACATTTCAGCTGACCCGCAACTGAAAGTCGCATTTGGAAGAGAAAATCACTCGAAATTTCAGGTCATGTTCCGCCCCTGTTTGCGCAACTTAACTCAACTGGATCGTGCTATTGCTGCCTTTCCATGTCACATGCCATAGTCTCGACTTCATGAAGTCACTCGCCTCATTGCTCATTGCTCTTGTCCTTACTACCGTTCCGGTGGCGGCAGACGATCGCCCTAATTTTGTTTTCTTTATCACCGACGATATCAGTGCCGAAGATCTCGGTTGCTACGGCAATGCTTTTGCAGAGACGCCTCATCTCGACGCGCTCGCAGAACGCGGCATGCGATTCAATCAGGCCTACCTAACCATCAGCAGCTGCAGCCCGTCGCGATGCTCTATCATCAGCAGCCGATATCCCCACAACACCGGCGCGCCTGAGCTGCACACCTCCCTGCCTGACGATCAAGTCCGCTTCCCGAAGCTGCTCCGTGAGGCCGGGTATTACACCATGCTTTCCGGAAAGAACCACATCGCCCCCCTTACGGAAACCTTCGAAACCATCTCCAGGGGGAAAGGGCGCAGCAAATCTGAAGATTGGGTCAAGCTTCTCGCTGACCGTCCCCCGGAGAAACCCTTTTTCGCTTGGTTCGGGTCTTCTGATGCTCACCGTGGCTGGGCTATCGATGAGGAAAGTCCCACCTACGACCCCGCCGAGATCGAAGTTCCTCCCTACCTTTATGACGGCGCCGCCACCCGCGACGACCTCGCCGACTACTACCACGAGGTCAGCCGGACCGACACCTTTATGGGCAAGCTCATCAAAGAGCTGAAACGACAGGGCATCGAGGACAACACCTACGTCATCTACATGACTGACAATGGCCGCCCCTTTCCCCGTTGCAAAACCCGCCTCTACGACAGCGGTATCAAATCCCCCTTCCTGATCGCCTGTCCCGGTAAAGTCTCCGTCGGTGTGACCGAGTCAATCATCAGCTCTATCGACGTGGGCCCCACGATCCTCGAACTTGCCGGAGTCGAAGCCGACGAGCGCATGCAAGGGGTCAGCTTTGCGAAGATCCTCAACGATCCCGAAGCCGTCACCCGGGAAGTCGCCTTCGCAGAGCACAACTGGCACGTCTACCAGGCTCACATGCGCATGGTTCGTTTAGGCGATTTCCTCTACATCAAGAACAGCTTCCCTGACCGCCAGGCCATGTGTATTGAAGCCGACCCCACCTTTCCGTCCGGAGCTGAACTTTGGGAGAAACATGAGGAAGGCAAACTCAAGGCCAACCAGCTCGACATCTTCCTGAATCCCCGCCCCGCCCGGGAGCTCTACCATGTCGGGGAAGACCCAGATCAACTCACCAACCTGGCTGAAAACCCGGAATACGCTGAACAGATCGCGAAGATGCAGAAAGTCCTCGATCAGTGGTCAAAAGAGACCGGAGACACCGTCCCGGAGAACCCCACTCCCGACCGCGGTACCGTCCCAGGAAAGCGCAATCCTCACCGCGAATTCCCCGGTGCTGCGACCGGAGCTGACAAGATCAATGCCAAAGGCCCTGTGATGCTGAACTGAGCCGCTTTTACGGTGGCACGGAAGGACAAGAAAAACCCGTTGCACTGACGGGGATTGAGGACAGAATAGGCCCCTGTTGTTATGGGGAAAAAAGCTGTTCTACTCTTTGCCGGTCAAGGCGCCCAGACTGTGGGCATGGGCCGCGATCTGGCGGAAAAATACGACGTCACCCGCGAGCTTTTCGCGAAGGCTGACGACCAGCTGGGTTTTGCCCTGACGGAAAAAATGTTCGACGGCCCGGCCGACGAGCTGACCCGCACCTCCATCTGCCAGCCAGCTCTCTATGTGCACGGCCTCGCCTGTCTCGAGATCCTCAAGCAGGAAGTCCCCGATCTCGAAATCGCCGGTGTCGCCGGTCTTTCGCTCGGAGAGTTTACCGCCCACGCCGCCGCCGGCACTTTTGACTTCGCCACCGGTCTCGATCTTGTCGCCCAGCGCGGTTCCTTCATGGAAGAGGCCACCAATGCGACCGAAGGTTCCATGGCTGCCATGATCGGCGGAGACGATGAGAAAGTGAAGGAACTCGCCGCCGCCTGCGATATCGACGTCGCCAATTTCAACGCTCCCGGCCAGATCGTCGTTTCCGGCTCGAAAGAGGGCATCGCCAAAGCTGTCGCCGAAGCTAAAGAAAACGGTATTAAAATCGCCAAGGAGCTCGACGTGGCCGGAGCCTACCATTCCCGCCTCATGATGCCGGCCCAGGAGAAACTGGCCGAAGTCCTCGCGAAAACAGAACTCAACACTCCGTCCCTTCCGGTCACCTGCAATGTGGAAGGCCGTCTCGTCAGTGAAAGCGGCGAAATCAAGCGCACGCTCGAAGCTCAGGTCAGTGGATCCGTTCGCTGGACAGCATGCGTTCAGCATTTCATCGGCGAAGGCGAAACGCTTTTCATCGAACTCGGCCCCGGCCGCGTCCTCGCCGGTCTCATGCGCCGCATCGATCGCTCCGCCACAGCCTTGAGCTTTGCCGACGTCGAGGGCCTCGAGTCCGTTGTCGCCGACCTGAACGCTTAAGGCGCCCGCTAGGACTTCGGTGCGGGAGCTTCCAGCCCCGCCACTTCGACTTCCATCCCGCTCAGTTTGAGCCAATAGAGGTCAATCACCGCTCTGACCCGGGCCAGGAGTTCGCGTGTCCGCACTCCTCGTGAATACGAAGTGTCCACCCTTTCGCTCTCGAGAGCGACTGCATTGATCCCGAAGCGGTCGGCGATGAACAGGGCCCTGCTGACGTGAAAATCATCCGTCACGATGACGAGATCCGTAAAGCCGTAGGCCTCCTTCGCCCGATAGACGGAATAAAAAGTCCGGGCTCCCCGGTCATCTGCCACAATTTTATCTTCAGGCACACCTAGCTCGAGAAGACGGGCAATCATGTCCCGCGTTTCATCGTAATACTTGGAATCGCGGTGGCCACTGACGAGCAGCTTCTCCACAGTTCCTGACTTAAGAAGCTCGGAGGCCGTCTTGAGACGATTTTCGAAATACGGATTCGGCGTGTCAGCATCGACTTTCTTTGACGTCCCAAGCACCATCCCCACCGGCCATTTCTCTCCGGGAGCCTCTTCAGCCCCCA
>JABSSQ010000100.1 GCA_013213905.1 Verrucomicrobiales bacterium
GACTTCTGGCATGGTAGGTGGTCGGATTTAGTTACAGATTTCTGGGATTATTTCCCCAAGATCGAGGAAAGGGCGGGAATCTAGGTGGGAAAGCCCACTACGTCAAGTGCGGGAAACGTTAAGATTGCCGAAATAGTTCCCATTCCCACTCTGGCAGCTCTCACTTCCGGACCACAGCGCCGGCAGCAATGGGGATCGCACCGTCGATGAGGTCGTGACCGTCGATCGGGGAAAACCGCATTCCGCCAATGGATAGGGCGCCAATCCCCAATAAAACAGCCCCGGCGAGGAGTGTGTCATTGGGGAGATGCAGACTCATTATCATTGAGTTACAGCAATCAGTCTTCTTTCTGCAGGCTCGCCACCACATTGAAATCCTCGAGCGTGGTGGTGTCACCCTTAACTTCGCCGCCAGAGACGATTTCCTTGAGGAGTCGACGCATGATCTTCCCGCTCCGGGTCTTGGGCAGGGCCTGAGCGAAGCGGATGTCATCCGGCTTGGCAATTGCACCGATTTCGGTTCCGACATGGTTTCGGAGCTCGGCGGCGAGGTCGTCGCCGTGATCGATGCCTTCCTTCAGAGTCACGAAGGCGACCACTGCCTGGCCCTTGATGTCATGGGGACGGCCGACCACAGCCGCTTCAGCGACCGCATCGTGGGAAACGAGAGCACTTTCGACCTCAGCCGTGCCGAGGCGGTGTCCGGAAACATTCAGGACATCGTCGAGACGACCCACGATCCAGAAATAGCCGTCATCGTCGGTGCGGGCGCCGTCACCAGCGAGGTAGATCCCCTCGTATTCGTTCCAGTAGGTTTCCTTGAAACGCTCAGGGTCCTTGTAAATGGTGCGCAGCATACTGGGCCACGGCTTTCGGATGACCAGCTTACCGCCCTCGTTGGGACCGCATTCTTCGCCGGTCTCGTCGAGGATGGCCGCATCGATACCGAGGAAAGGACGGGTCGCGGTGCCGGGCTTGAGTGGTGTCGCGCCCGGAAGCGGAGTGATCATGATGCCGCCGGTCTCGGTCTGCCACCAGGTGTCAACGATGGGGCAGCGGCCTCCACCGATCTTCTCGTGATACCACATCCAGGCCTCGGGATTGATCGGTTCACCAACCGTGCCGAGCAGGCGCAGGGAGCTGAGATCGTGTTTTTCAACGTGATGATCGCCCGCCTTGATGAATGCACGGATCGCGGTAGGGGCGGTGTAAAAGATCGTCACCTTGTAGTCAGCCACGATCTGCCAGAAGCGATCCCAATCAGGCTGGTTCGGGGCGCCTTCATACATGACCTGGGTGGCTCCGTTAGCCATAGGACCATAGACGATGTAGCTGTGGCCGGTAATCCAGCCCACGTCCGCGGTGCACCAGTAGATATCGTCAGGCTGGTGGTCGAAGATGTATTTGAAGGTCGTCGCCGTCCCCGTCATGTAACCGCCGGTAGTGTGGAGAATCCCCTTGGGTTTCCCGGTGGACCCGGAGGTGTAGAGAATGAAGAGCGGGTGCTCCGCATCGAATCCTTCGGGCGGACAGTCTTCGGAGACATCGGCAGTGACTTCATGCCACCAGACGTCGCGGCCGTCAGTCATAGTGATCTCGTTCTCACAACGCTTCAGAACGAACACGCTTTCAACCGCATCATAGCTTTCCAGCGCTTCATCGACGTTGGCCTTGAGCGGGACCACGCTGCCTCGACGCCAGCCACCGTCAGCAGTGATAATAGCGGTCGCTTCAGAGTCCTCGAGACGATCCTTGATCGAAGTGGCGGAGAATCCGCCGAAAACAACGGAGTGGACTGCGCCGATGCGGGCGCAGGCCAGCATGGCCACAGCCGCTTCAGGCACCATGGGCATGTAAATGAGGACACGATCGCCGGGCTTGATCCCGCGAGCCTTGAGGGCATTGGCGAAACGGCAGGTGTCGGTCAAGAGTTCAGAGAAAGTCACGTCGCGGGTGTCGCCCGGCTCACCGACCCAGTGAATCGCGATGTTATCGCCCTTGCCGGCAGCGACATGCCGATCGAGACAGTTTTCCGCAGCGTTGATCTTGCCACCGTCGAACCACCTGGCGAAAGGTGCATCGCTCCAGTCGAGGACGGTGTCCCAAGGCTTCTGCCAGGTCAGCGACGAGGCCTGATCGGCCCAGAAGGCTTCCGGATCGGCGATCGACTGAGCGTGGAGAGTTTCGTATTCCTCCATCGACTTGATGTGGGCCGTGGCGGAAAACTCGGGAGAAGGAGAGAAGATGCGATCTTCTTTTTGAAGCGATTCAATATTGTTGCTCATGGGCGGTAAAACTGAGGCTCGGAAACTACCAAGAGCCGCCTGAATTGAAAACGGTAAAATTGGCGTGATCTGGTCCGGAAAGCCGATACCGAACTGGGACAAGTCAGTGCCTGCCGATTACCACTGCGGCTACTGCTGCGAATCACTGAGCACCGGTTCGATGCGGGTGAAAGGGCCCCGCGTGTTTCCGCGTAACCGCTGAGGTCTCACCCCGAGATATCCATCAAAACTCATGATGTGGAGCTTTTCAGTGGAATCGCCCAGAAGGGAGTGACTCAACTGACAAATACCCAATGCCGTTTTGCTGTCATGCAGGTCGCAGACCTGAGAAGGATCCTGGCTCAAGCCCGGTTTGGTGACAGTCCCGTGGACGTAAATCCAGTTTAAACCGAAAGCCGACCCATTCCGGCCGAGGTGGAACTCGGCCCTCCA
>JABSSQ010000101.1 GCA_013213905.1 Verrucomicrobiales bacterium
GAACGCGGCGCGCGCTTTCGAAAACAACCCGGAACTGTTCCGTCTGCGTTACCTCGAAACACTGAAAGAGGCCGGAGCCGGATACGGCAACCAACTCATCATCGGTGTGCCTGAGGAACTGATGGGAGCTGTGAAGAAAGACTAACCCTCAACTATGGCCCTGGACTGGTATCGGTCCGGGGCCTTTTGCATTAGACAGGGTTCAATCGGGCCAGCGAAGAATCCGGCGCTTTCTCCGCACGCTCTTTCAGCCACCTTTTGCGTTGTCCCAGAAAGGTGACACGAAGCGCGTCGCCGTTCCAATTCTCCGCGGGTGCGCTGGCGGCGTAGAGATGCTCAGCGAGCTGGTTGGTGGCTTTCTCCAGGCCGGTAGCATTGCCCGGTTCCGAGAGCCAACGCTGATAGGCCCGGCCGTGAAGCGGGTCGGTCAGGGTGGAGGCTTTCCAGTTGAGATAGGCGGCCTGGGCTGCCCGGGCGTTGTTGTCGCGACAGGCTTTGAGGAATGCTTTGCGGTTGAGTGCCTCGGGGCGATTTCGCCATTCGCGTCGTTGCCGAAGTCTTTGGGTGACCGGTTTCCATGCGAGCGAGGTCACAACGATCAGGGCAAGGAAGGAGATTGGCACGGCCCACTGCAGTTGGCGCTTTTGCTTCGGGCTGACGACGATGCGCGGGCCTTCCACTTTTAATTCCGTGCCGGCGAAGGATTCGGTTTTGACGGAACTGGATTCCGGATGCCACCAGGAAAAGGTCAGGCTCGGAATCTTGAAGGAACCGCCGCGCTCGAACTGGTATTTAATAACATCGACGCGCCGGGCGCTGGAGGTGCCCCGATCGGTTTTGTCTTCGACGATGGGTTGCCCCTGGTAGATTCGAATTCCCTTGATGGGGTCATTGGGAAAAGGGGACAGCATCATGGCGGATGTGCCGGTCGCGCTGCGCTCAATGGTTCGGGTGAGAATGTCACCGGCGCTGAAGGGGTGTTCTTCAGAATCGGGGGACCAGGACTGCTTCACGCTCATCGACCTGGCGCTGACAACGTGCTCGAGTTCTTCCGTGCCGGGAGGGCGCTTGGCTTCGAAGGTGAGAGGATCGGTGGTGCCCTCGAATGGTTCCGGATCGCCGGTGAATGACCTCTTGGCTTCGAACTGAACGGTGAAGGCCGGGATGGTGACGCTGCCCGCCTTCTGGGTGTAGATCACAAAGCGGTGACGCTGGGTGAAATACTCAGTTCCGTCGACGGTTTCGGAACTCACCGTAGGATTGCCCTGGCGCACGATGGTGGTTCCTTCAATACGGGGAATGTTGAAGTTAGCGGTGCCGCTGAACGGCCCGGGTGCCCAGAGCTTGATGATAAAGTCCGAACCCTGACCGACCCACACTTCCTGGTTGGGAAGTTCGCTGGTGACGACGGGTGTCTCCTTCGCCGGTTCCTGGGCGATCAGGCCGGAGGCGACGAGGGCAGCGAGGAGAATGGATAACCCGTATCTCATGGGGCTTCCTCCGTGGGTTCGTCGCCGGTGGCGAGTTGATAGGAAAACTTGGCACGAAGAAAATCGGCGGGGTTGGACTGCATGCGCCGCAGCCACAGGTCCTGGACATTTTGATCCGAGGCGGCCTGCTCTTGGTTGATCTCGGTATCCCGTCCGCCCGGTTTCTTTTCGTTGTCGAAGCGGATTTCGTCGGCGCCGATCTTTTGATCTCCCATGTCGCCTCCTTCGCGCTTGGTGGCTTCGGCGCGGGCGATGGCAATGGCACGATTGTTGGTGGCGTCGTCCCACTCGGGTCGAAGTTCGAGGGCGCGGTCGAAGCGTGCCACGGCAGCGTCGTATTGGCCGAGAAAGATGAGGCAGTTGCCCCGGTTGAATTCCGCATCGGCTGAACCGACCCGGGCGAATGACTGTTCCGCTTTTTTGAATTCGCCGGCCCGATACCACGCGGTGCCCTGTTGCATGGGATCGCGAAACGCTTCGGCCGCCTCCGCTGGCCGATCACGGTTCATGAGGCGCTGACCCTGCTGGTCGGGAGTGAACCAGAGGCCTGTCCAGGATGCCGAGGCGAGCAGGGGGAGGAGCACAAGTTTGTTCATGCGGCGGCCTCCTCTCCCGTGGTGAATTCCTCTTTTCTGAAAGAGAGCAGCATCAAGAGGGCGAGCAGGGGAATCAACCACCAGCCGGCCTCCGACCAGCGAGTGCCTTCTCCGGCGTCGGCGACGGAAACCGGAGCGCGGGCGGTTCGGCTGACGAGCCGGTCAATGTCGGCAGAGTCCGCGGTCATGGGCACGAAGGTGGCGCCGATTGCCGAGGCGGCATTGTCAGCGTCGTTGTATTCGGGAGTGCCTTCCCGGCCGATGGCGAGCAGGAAGGTGGGTAGCTTGAGTTTGGACCTTGCGGCTTCGAGACCGGAGAGTCCGGCCGGATTAAACGTGTCGGCCACAACAACAATGGAGCCTCCCCGTTCGGCAATGACTTCCTGGGCCCGTATTACGGCGGCGGCGAGGTCGTCGCCTTCTTTGGGCATGATGTCAGGAGAAATGCTCCCGGCCATGGAAGCGACGACGGCGGTGTCGCGAGTGGGCGGAAGAACGAGATGCGCGCTTCCAGCGTAGGCGATGAGTCCGAGGGGTTGACCTTTTCTCGCTTCGGCAAAGTCAGCGACCTTGAGCGAGGCGCGTTCCATCCGGCTGGGGGTCAGGTCGGTTTGGGCCATGGTTTCGCCGGCCTTGAGAACGAGCATCACCGGAACAGGATCGTCGGCGAAAGGGGATGGCTCGGGTTTCCAGGTGGGCCCCGCAACAGCGATGGCCGCCAGTAACCAGGCGGCGAGCAGGGAAGTGGATCGCCACTTCTCGCGGGTGTCCCGTCCGACGGTGAGGGCATCAAGCAGAGCCGGGCTGACGGCGTTTCGCCAGCCTTTCAGTGGATCGGAGTTGCGTCGAAGCAACCACCACAGTCCGACAATGACGGGGATGGCGAGCAACCACCAGGGACGAATGAAATGGAAGTCGGCGAGGTTCATGGCGACTCGATCTCCAGTTCAAAGGTTCGTGAATTCACCCGGACGCGAGGCGTGTCCCGGCGCCGACTTGCCGCTCCGGAGCAGAGCAGGCCGGTGGCTCGGTTCAGCAGCGAAAGAACCAGCGCAGCGGCGAGCGGCCAGAAATACAGGTCGTGCTTGGGGCGGTGGCTGACGGTATTGACCTTGGTCGTCTCCAGTTGATCGAGTTGAGCGTAGACGTCGACGAGTTCCTCCCGGTTGAGAGCGAGGAAATAGGAGCCGCCCGTGTTTTCGGAGACTTCTTTGAGCGTGGCTTCATCGAGCTTTTCCTCTCCGACCGTTTCGGGATCCCCGATCGCGATGGTGTAGATCTTGATGTCGCGATCCGAGGCGATCCGGGAGGCTTCGATCGGCGGGACAGCGCTGCTGGTGTCGTTGCCGTCGGTCAGAGCGATGATGGTTTTGTCAGGTGTGGTGCTTTCCTCAAAGAGATTGATCCCGAGGCCGATTGCATCGCCAAGAGCGGTTTTGGGGCCGGCCATGCCAATGGCAGTTTCGTCGAGGAGCTGCCGGCAGAGTTCGAGATCCGTGGTGAAAGGAACCTGGAGAAAAGGGGCGTTGCCGAAAACGGCAAGAGCGACCCGGTCGCCTTCCCGTTTTTCGAGAAATTCGCCGACGACTTCTTTCACCGCGGTGAGGCGGTCCACTTTCTCTCCGGCAGCATTGGTGAAGTCCTCAGCCTGCATGGAGCCGGAGAGGTCGACCAGCAGCAGAAGGTCCCGAGCGGGAAGTTCGCGCTCAATAGGCTTTTCGAGCCACTGCGGGCGCATCAAGGCTCCAATGAGCAGAACCCAGACGGCAACCTTGAGAACGTTGGGAATCAGCGATGAGGCTTTCCGGCGGGAGCCGCTCTTTCCCGTGCTTCGAACGCGGTCGAGGAAAGGAACGCGCAACGCCGGAAGGCTGCGGCGTAACGGCGGGACCAACCACCTGACGAGGAACGGCAGCGGCAAGAGCAGGGCCAGCCAGGGGTGTGCGAAGGTCAGCATGGTTCGTCAGCCTCCTTCCTTTGAGTCGAGTCTTCGCTCCGATGAAATTTCATCCACGACATGGCGAAGGACCGCAGTTCGGAGGTGCTGCCAGAGTCGGAATCGTAGGTTCCCCGGTTGAGAGTCGACCGGATCCCGGAGGGCATCGGTGATGGACCGGTCGTTTCAAGCCAGTCGCACCACGCTTCTCCGGTGAGGCCGGCGACTTCGGATCGGGGGAAGGCGGAGAGAGCGGTCCGTTTCAGCAGGCTCGCGATTTCGGAAGTGGAGCCTGCTTGCCTGAGGGCGTCGAGTGCTTCCCGGCGATAGGCGTTGCGTTTCCATTGCCGAAGTTGGCGCCACGCCAGGAAGGTGGCGACGGCGAGTCCGGTGAAGATGACCACATACCAGCCAGGTGCGAGCGGCCACCAGGACACCGCCGGAGGAACGACGATGTCGCGAAGATTCTCGAGGCTGGTGGGGTCGGAATTCATCAGTGATTGCCGAGAGCGGCGATGACTTGATCGGGGACCGGATCGTGCGTGCAGATGGGGACGACTGGAATGCGAAGGCCAGCAAGTTGGCTCTTCAGCGTTTCGAGGCGGTTCTGAAATTCCGACTGGTAGGATTCGTCGAAACTCCGGCCGTGGGGCAGGGTAATACGGGATTCTCCGTCAAAGGCCTCCAGGTCAGGGTAGGACGGGAGCTGAATCCCGAGCGGGTCGTAGGTCAGGAAGGCGATAACGTCGTTGTGAGCGGCAAGGGTAGTGGCAAGGCGACGAGTTTCCTTGTTGTTGCCATGATAGTCAGTCACAAGGACGACGAGGAAATCGTGAGGGGCGAGATTGATGGCCTGGCAAATGGCTTCATTGAGCGAGGCTCCCCTGCTGGGTGGAGCCTCGGCGGTGAGTGTCTCGTTGAGGCGGACCAGTTCGTGGCAGATGCGGAGCACATTCGTCCGGCTACGGTGAGGCTTGATGGCAACGGTTTCTTCGTCACCAAAAACGATGGCGCCGACGCGATCGCCTACCTTCAAGGTTCGCCAGGCACCGAGTGCTGTGATTTCGGTAGCTGCCGTTGCTTTGGTGGATCGAGCACTTCCGAAGAACATGCTGGCACGCTGATCGACGACAAACAGAACGGGACGTTCGCGTTCTTCGGAATACACCCTGACATGAGTGCGGCGCAGGCGGGCGCTGGCTCTCCAGTCGATTGACCGAATGTCGTCGCCTTCACGGTATTCGCGCAGTTCCTCAAAAGTGAGGCCACGTCCGCGCAGGCGTGATGCGTGACGTCCGCTGAGCAGGCTTTCGACGGGTTGCTTCGGCAGAAGGGAAAACTGGTGAGACTCGAATTGAAGGCGCACGAGGTCGTCCAGGGTGGGGTGGACCTGATCGGGGGCGCTCATGGGGATCCTCCGGTTTCGAATCAGGCAGGCACGGCGACTCGCTCAAGGATCGAGTTCACCACGTCATCGCGAGTTTTTCCGGCGGCTTCGGCTTCGTAAGAGAGATGCAGACGATGGGCGAGGCAGGCGGGTGCGACGGATTGGATGTCTTCGGGGCTGACGAAGTCGTTTCCTTTCAGCCAGGCGCGTGCCCGTGAAGCAGCGTCGAGAGCAATCGTGGCACGGGGGCTGGCTCCGGTCCCGATCCATCGAGCGAGTTCTTCATCGAATTTTGCAGGCTCGCGGGTCGCCATCACCAGATCGACCAAATACTGCTCGGCGGCTTCGGCGACGTGCACCTGGCTGACTTCGCCTCGCGCTTCGAAAATGGAATCCTGGGGAACGGGAGTCGGCGGCTCGTGATCATCGGAGCCGGTCACCTCGCCGCGGACCAGTCGAAGGATGGAGAGTTCATTTTCTCCTTCGGGGTAATCCACTTTTACATAGAGGAGGAAGCGATCCATCTGTGCTTCCGGCAGGGGGTAGGTGCCCTCCTGCTCGATCGGGTTCTGGGTGGCCAGAACCATAAACAGATCGGGCAGCTTGTGGGTCGTCCCGGCAACTGTGACCTGGCGTTCCTCCATCGCTTCCAGCAGGGCAGCCTGGACCTTGGCCGGGGCGCGGTTGATTTCGTCGGCGAGGATAAGATTTCCAAACAGCGGGCCGGGTTGAAACGTGAAGCTGCTGTCCTGTTCACGGTAGATTTCGGATCCTGTTACATCAGAGGGGAGCAGATCAGGAGTGAATTGAACGCGACTGAAGTCACTCTCAATGAGTTTGGATAAGGTCTTGATCGATCGTGTCTTAGCGGTCCCTGGAAGGCCTTCCATGAGGACGTTTCCGTTGGCAAGTAGTGCGATGATGAGTCGTTCGACTACGGTTTCCTGCCCGATGACGGAGCGGTTCATTTCATCGGCGATTTTGAGGATCTGTTCGCGAGACATGAGAAAGAAGATTGGAGTATGGGATGAAACTGTAACCGGTTCATGCTGCCGACAGCAAGAAAGCTAGGGAGGAATTTGCTGGTGACGAATTTGGAACAGCAAAAGGATATTCCCGGTAACCTCTGGAGCATTACGGTTTGTCATCCAGCCCGGGATTTTGTTTAGTAATTAATAAGCTAAATAAATCCTAACAAATAAAGACAACTAGTGCTCGTGTTGGCGCCGGTATTTTGTTATTACCTTTTAAAATCTGAATCGATGCCCTCTCTCCGGGCGAAAATCACTATGAAAGTAAAACTGATAATCGCTGTGCTTGTCCTGGGTGCGCTGGCGACTTCCTTCGCCGAGGACAAAAAACCAAATATCCTTGTGATCTGGGGTGATGATGTAGGTCAGTCCAACATCAGTGCCTACACCAAAGGTATGATGGGTTATCGCACCCCAAATATCGATCGAATCGCTGACGAGGGAATTATCTTTACCGACTACTACGGTGAGCAGTCCTGTACGGCGGGGCGTTCCTCCTTCATCATGGGCCAAAGCGTGTTCCGCACCGGCCTTTCCAAGGTTGGACTTCCCGGTGCCGAAGAAGGCATGATGGAGGAAGACCCAACAATCGCCGGCCTTCTCAAAGACCAGGGCTACGCGACAGGACAGTTTGGTAAGAACCACCTGGGTGACCGCGATGAGCACCTTCCAACCAATCACGGATTCGACGAATTTTACGGTAACCTATACCACCTCAATGCCGAGGAAGAACCTGAAAACGAAGACTACCCGGCTGACCTCGTGCTTCCTGATGGTAGCACTTTTATCGAAAAGTTCGGTCCTCGTGGAGTGGTCAAGTCGAGCGCTGACGGAAAGATCGAGGACACTGGACCGCTGACCAAGAAGCGCATGGAGACCATCGATGATGACACGGCTGCTGCTGCGATCGACTTCATCAAACGTGCCCACGCAGCCGGTAAACCTTTCTTCGTCTGGTGGAGCGGCACCCGCATGCACTTCCGCACGCACGTTAGTGAAGAGAAGATGGCTAAGATCAGGGAGCAGTATCCCAACGCTGATGAATATTCCGCCGGCATGGTCGAGCACGACATGCATATCGGCCAATTCCTGGATGCGCTGGACGAACTCGGTATCGCTGACAACACCATTGTTCACTATTCTACCGATAACGGACCCCACTATAATTCATGGCCGGACGCGGCTTCTACTCCGTTTCGAGGGGAGAAAAATACCAACTGGGAGGGCGGCTGGCGTGTTCCTTGTGCGGTGCGCTGGCCCGGAACCGTTGAGCCTGGCTCGGTCTCAAATGGAGTTGTCCACCATATGGACTGGCTGCCAACTTTCCTTGCTGCTGCAGGGAAGACTGATATCGTAGAGGACCTGCTGGATGGCTACACTTCGCAGTCACTGGGCCGGGATTATAAGATTCACCTTGATGGTTACGACCTGACGGATCACCTCAAGGATCCAGTTGGAACACCCAGCCCCCGCAAGGAAGTTTTCTACTTTTCCGACGACGGAAATCTCACGGCGCTTCGCTATGAAGATTGGAAGTTGATTTTCATGGAACAGAAGACGCAGGGTACCTTCAGGGTCTGGATGGAGCCTTTCGTGCCTCTTCGTGTGCCTTTGATCTTCAACCTTAGGCGTGATCCCTATGAGCGTTCTGAGGAAACTTCGAACACCTACTACGACTGGTTGTTGGACCGGGCTTACCTTCTTATTCCGGCTCAGGCCTACGTGGGTAGATTCCTCGAAACCTTCAAGGAGTACCCGCCGCGTCAGAAAGCAGCCAGCTTCTCGCTGGATCAGGTTTTGAAAAAACTCAGTGAAGGCGGCGGTGCTCGTTGAACCCACCAAAAAATTTGGCAAGTTGGTAGGCCGTAACTGGATGACGGGGGCGGCCTTTTTTTAAACTGATTAGTACTATGAAGTATTCGATGATTTTGTCTGGGTTGTTTTTGACATGTCTCAACCTCAAAGCCGAATCCCTCGCATCTTGGAACGATTCCGGAAGCAAATCTGCGATTGTCTCCTTTGTTGAAGAGGTGACCCGGGAGAACGCACCGAATTTCGTCCGAAAAGAAGAGCGTATCGCTGTATTTGATAACGACGGTACGCTATGGAGCGAGCAACCCGTCTATTTCCAGCTGTTCTACGCGATCGACCGGGTCAAAGCGACCGCCCCCGAGCATCCGGAATGGAAGACGGAGGAGCCTTTTGCTTCAGTGTTGAAGGGTGACATGGAAGGGGTTCTCAAGAGTGGTGAGGAAGGTCTCACCAAGTTGCTGGCCGCTTCCCATGCCGGCATGACGAAAGCTGAATTTGCCGAGGCGGTATCGGACTGGTTCGCCACAGCGCGCCATCCGAAAACGGGCAGGCCCTATAACGAAATGATCTACCAGCCGATGGTGGAGGTGTTGGAGTATCTTCGCGCCAATGGATTCAAGACTTACATTGTGTCCGGTGGAGGAATTGATTTCATCCGGGTTTTTGCCGAAGAGGCGTATGGCATCCCGCCGGAGCAGGTGGTGGGATCCAGCTTGAGGTCCAGGTATGAGGTTCGCGACGGGAACCCTGTCATTGTGAAGCTTCCGGAATTGGGATTCATCGATGATAAGGAAGGCAAGCCGGTTGCCATTGTGCATCATATCGGCCGTCGCCCGATCATGGCATTCGGTAACTCTGACGGAGACTTTCAAATGCTGGAATGGACAACTGCGGGAGACGGGGCACGTCTCGGAGTTTACTTGCATCATACTGACGATGAGCGCGAAGTCGCTTATGATCGTGACTCGCACATTGGTGCGCTTGATAGAGGGCTTGATGAAGCCGATGAACGAGGCTGGATTCTGATCGACATGAAGGAGGACTGGAAGTTTATATACCCAGAATAGAAACACCCCAGACCAACCGATTGGGGGTATCTGAATGACGCAGGGCTCCCGCGACAATCGAAAGCTGTTACGCCGGGCCAGTTGGCTTTCCTTCTGGGTTGGCGTCACCATGCTCGCGATCAAGTCAGCGGCATGGTGGATGACAAGGTCTGCGGCGATCCTGAGTGATGCCGCCGAATCAGTGGTTCATTTGGCTGCGGTCGCTTTCGTAGTTTACAGCCTGCGGCTTTCTCAGAAACCACCGGACGAAGATCATCCCTATGGCCATGCTAAGATTTCCTTTTTCTCTGCGGGATTGGAAGGTAGCCTGATCCTGATTGCGGGTATCGGAATCCTGGCCCAGGCGATCTATCAATGGATTAACGGGATTGTTCCCCATGATATGGGTTGGGGGAGTCTCTTAATCGCTGCTGCGGTGGTGATCAATGGATGGCTGGGCTGGTATTTGAAAAGAATCGGCCGCAAGCATCAGTCGTTGATTCTTGAGTCCAACGGCCAGCATGTTCTGGTCGACGCGTGGACAAGCCTTGGAGTTCTCGTCGGGGTGATATTGGTTTGGTTGACCGGTTGGATGTGGCTCGACCCCCTGTGCGCAATTTTTGTAGCGCTTCACATTTTACGCGGAGGCTTCCAGCTGACTTGGCGCAGTGCCGAAGGGCTGATGGACCGGGCGGATCCCAAGACACAGAAGCTACTGGTCACCTGTCTCGATGAATCAGTGAAGGATCTCGAAATCACCTGGCATCAAATGCGCCATCGCCACCTCGGTGATCGCCACTGGGTAGACTTTCATCTCGTGTTCGATGATGACACGACAGTTCGCGACGCCCACGCCATGGCAACGGATGTCGAGAGTGCGGTCCGGGAAATGCTGGGCGGCGATACTGTCGTAACGACTCATCTCGAGCCAAAAGAGGATCATGTCAGGATCCACGGATATGCACCGGGTCATGAGCCTCCCCTCGCTGATGACAGGCGGGATTTGTCGCCTGACTGAGCCACTGCGACGCGGCTAGTAGTCCCTGTCGAGCAGGTAGTCGACGATCTCACGAAGTCGCTGCCCCTGTTTGCCAAAGGGCTTGAGGGCATCATGGGCTTTCGCGGTAAGTCGTGCGGCTTCCTTCCGGCTCTTTTCCAGTCCGAAGAGGGCGGGGTAGGTTGATTTGTCAGTGGCTTCGTCCTTACCGGCGCTCTTGCCCAGTTTCTCGCTTGTCTGGGTGACGTCGAGAATGTCGTCGATGATTTGGAAGGCAAGGCCGAGAGACTGACCGTAGTCGGTGAGTGCCTCCAGCTTCTTCGGAGTCGCGTTGGCAGTCATTGCGCCAAGGCGGATGGATGAAGTCAGCAACGCGGCGGTTTTGCTTTGATGGATGTACTTCAGCTGAGTGGGAGTGAGCTTTACGTCACTGCCTTCGCCTTCGAGATCGAGGATTTGGCCACCGATGAGATGGCGACTGCCGGAAGCGACAGCCAGCTCGCTGACATAGGCTCCTACATCGTAGCGGCGCGTCGGAGGTGTTTGTGCGAGGATCTCGAAAGCGATCGTAAGCAGGGCGTCCCCGGCGAGTACGGCAATGCCTTCGCCATATTTGATATGACTTGTTGGCATACCCCGACGCAGGTCATCGTCATCCATGCACGGAAGATCGTCGTGAATGAGCGAGTAAGTGTGGATGCACTCCACCGCGGAAGCGGGAGCGAGCGCATTCTCGTAGTCACCGTCACAGGCTTCGGCGGCGGCCAGGCAAAGAATCGGACGCAGGCGTTTACCGCCGGCGAACACGCTGTATCGCATCGCATCATGGACCGTGGCAGGACGAGTGCGTGCCGTCGGAAGGAACTTGCCGAGCGCCTTGTCGACGATCTTGCAGCGTTCCGTGAGATAGGTTTTCAACTCTTGAGCCATCAGCTTATTTGCGGTTTAGCCAGCGTTGTGAATGAGAAGTGCTGAATAGCAGAACAGTTACCAACGAAATCGCTATTAAAGAAGTTCCGCGATCTGTACTGCGTTGAGTGCTGCTCCTTTCCGGACCTGGTCACCCACGACCCAGAAGGTGAGAGCGTTGTCGAGGACGAGGTCCTCACGGATTCGACCTACGAGGCAGTCATCCTTGTTGGTGCAGTCCAGTGGTGTCGGAAAGAGGGGCTGATCAGCGAAAGGCTCGTCGAGTACCTGAACGCCTTCGGCTGCGTTGATGGCTTCGCGGGCTGCTTCTACGTTCGGCTTATCATTGAACACCGCTGTCACGGCGACGGCGTGCGAACGCATCACCGGGACACGGACGCAGGTGACGGATGCCTTCAGGTCCGGAGCGTGCAGAATTTTCTGGCCCTCGAAATGCATCTTCATCTCTTCCTTGGTGTAGCCGTTCTCCTGGAAAACGTCGACCTGGGGGATGACATTGGAAGCAATCTGGTGGGGATACACGTTGCGCTCCGGCATCGGTTTGTCGTTGGCGAGCGCGTCGATCTGCTCTTCCAGTTCGGCGATGCCCTGGGCTCCGCTGCCGGACACGGCCTGGTAGCTGGAAGCAATGATGCTTTTTACGCCGCCAAAGGCCCGATGCATCGGGTTCAATGCCATCAGGGTCACGATGGTGGTGCAGTTCGGATTGGCAATGATGCCGTTGTGTTCTTTTGCGTCGTCCGGGTTCACCTCGGGAACTACGAGGGGGACTCCTTCATCGAGGCGGAAAGCGGAGGAGTTGTCGACGACGACGGTGCCTGCGGCAACGGCGTGAGGAGCAAACTCCTTGGAAATGCCACCGCCAGCACTGAAGAGCGCGATATCGACGCCTTCGAAAGAATCAGGAGTCAGCTCTTTCACGGTGATCTCTTCTCCACGAAAAATCAGCGTCTTGCCGGCAGAGCGGGCAGAAGCGAGAAGAGTCAGTTCGCTAACGGGAAAATTGCGCTGCTCGAGGCACTCGAGGATTTCGATCCCCACGGCTCCGGTAGCTCCCGCCACGGCGATGTGCTTGGGCTGTTGGTCCATGATTCTTAGATTGCAAAAGGGCTGCGACCTTACTTATTCTCCGTGCGATTGCAACTGAATGGACTGCCGCGGCGTTAATATTCGGCGTGGTTGAGAGCCACTCAGTTTTGATCTCTTAACTATTATCCAAACACACTCTGTTCTATGAAACATCTCGTCCTCTTTATCGCACTCTCCCTCTTTGCCTTCTTCATGTCTGCCTGCGTCACCGCTGGCGGCTCCTGCGGTAGTTGCGGTTGAAGCGCTTAATGGCTGGCTCGAAAGCTATGAGCACTGGCTGTCAGGCCCTGATTCAAAGATTGCAAAAAGGGCGCGTCTTTTTGTAGTCTGCCTCCGAATGCAACCGATCGGGTATCAGCCGCGTTTACTAAGCATGGGTGGTCCCGCCGCTTGTGAACCTCAATGAACTAACTCAATTAGCCAATTCATGAAACGTATTATCGCGATCGTCGCTCTCTCAGTCACAGCTCTTTTCCTTGGAGCATGCGCCACACACAATCACGGAGGCTGCTGCGGCGGCGGTAAAGGTTGCTGTGCTTCCGCCTGTTGTGGAAGTTGCGGCGGTTAAGACGACCTCTGCTCAATTTACAATTTTTCCGAAGAAAGGCTCTTTCCGTTGGGAGGGCCTTTTTTCGTGCCCGGTGAAAGAAATTTTCGGCGGAGTCGTAAAGCTCCTTTCGAGTTTCGATCGCCCTCGCCGAAATGCGGACAGGGAGTCGGGACCGCTCAAACTGAACCCATACCAAAACTTATGAAATTGACTCTCCTGCTTTTAGGGATCGCCTTCGTCTCACTCACCCAGGGTGCCTGCAAGCATCGCGGCTACTCCGGAAAAACCCCTGTGGCCCAGCCCGTCTGCTGTCCTCCTGCTCAGGCGAGCTATGGCTACGGCTACACAAAGTAAACGACTTGAGGCGCTTCCGGCTGCTCCTTCTATGGGGCGGCCGGCCGTTTTTCAGGAGACCGTTCCCATGATGTCTCCAAACCTGGCGTAAAGCTCGACGCCATTTGCCGAGTGCTCGACGAGATCGGCTGCCGGGGAAAAACGCCCGGCCTGGAACAGTGTCATCACCATTGATCCTCCGAATTTGAAGTATCCTTTTTCCTCTCCGGTCGCGACAGGGGAGTTGTGATTCGAGGTGTCGACAATGCTTCCGACATTGGTCGCACCGATCTCAAGGAAGAGATAATCACCAGCCGCTGAATCCGATATCTGAGTGATGCGGCGCTTGTTCTGCCAGAGGTAAGAAATGTTCCGCGCCAATGCGATGGGATTGACCGAGTAGAGTGGGCCGATGATGAGGCGGGATTCGCCGGGGCTTCCGGCAAGGGGGTAGTGAAAGCGATGGTAGTCAGTGGGACAGAGCCGGGAAATGACCGCGGTGCCGTTGGAGAAACGTTCTGAGAGTGCCGGGTCGCCCAGCAAGGCAGGCAGTTCGAATTTCTGGTTCTTGGCGTAGATCGTGGTCGCTTCTGAGAGATCGGGGATCACGAGTTGGCGGCCATCGGCCGGAAAGCAGGCATTTCCCGGGTCATCTGCAACCGGACGGGCTTCGGGTCTGAGTCGACGAAAGAAGAATTCGTTAAAGGTCTGGTAGGATTCGGGCGCACTGAGGAACTCGTCGGTATCGAGACCGAAGCGTTCGATGAAAGGCAGGACTTCTTTGACGGAGCAGCCACAGTCTGCCCATTTCCCGTAAAGGCCTGAGAACCATCGCTGCTTGATAGCGGCTTCGAGACAGAAACGGCCAAGCGCCGTTTCGTATGCCCATCGCAGTGGCTTTTCGCCATAGATGCCTTCCGGTTTGAGTTCTCCGGCGTAGCGATCAAAATAAACCAGTTCTTGCCTTTGTTGCACAGGTGAGAGATAGACGCTTAGCGGGTGCCCGGCAAAAACGTTTTCGCGGCAAAGATTGAGAATGATTGCACTGTTGACCAACGACGACGGAATTGAAGCGGATGGGCTGAAGGCTCTGGAGGAAATCGCCGCTGATTATTTTGAATCTGTCTGGGTGGTGGCTCCGGCTGATCAGATGTCCCAGATCGGGCACCGGGTGACGACGGATACACCGATCCGAATTGAACAAAAAGGCGAGCGGTCATTCGCCGTGCACGGAACCCCGGCGGACTGCACGAGGGTGGCATTGGCGCACCTCTTGCCGGAGCGACCGGACTGGATTCTTTCAGGGATTAATCACGGGGGGAACCTGGGAAAACATGACTTTGTGATTTCAGGGACGGTTGCGGCCGTTCGTGAAGGTGCGTTTGCCGGGATCAAAGGGGCCGCGTTTTCCCACTTCATGAAGCGCGGCCTGGAGCTCGACTGGGAGAACGCCTCGCAATGGGTTAAGGCGGCATTTGACAGTTTCATCGAAGAGGAGACAGAGCGCGGCGAATTCTGGACCGTGAATCTTCCTCATCCTGCTCCGGGTGAACCGGAACCGAAGGTCGTGCGCTGCGAGCAGGAGCCGCATCCTTTGCTGGTGGCCTACGAGCAGGTCAGCGATGATGAGTTAGTTTACGTGGGGGATTACCATGAGCGTCCGCGCCGGGAGGGTAGCGATGTGGATGTTTGTTTTGGCGGAGATATTTCAGTCTCTTTGGTAACGGTGTGATGGCTCTTTGCCCGGCATTTCGAAAGCTGGAAAGGCAGACCGCCGAACTGGCCAAGCGTCTTCAGGAGGCGGTGGCAGAGTGGGGCGATGTGTTCGGGCTCGATCCGGAGGAGTGCTTTTTTGAGGGGCACGAGGAGATGCCTCCGTTCGAGTTTAAGAAGGAAGGCTTTTGTCCGGTGAACGCGTGGTGGCTGAGCGAGTTTTGTCGATTGGCCTACACTCCGGACTGTCGAGAGGAGCCCCGGGACAAGGAGGGTAAGCTGCCGAAACGTGGACCGATCCTGGAGGCCCGAACGAATTTCGAAGAAGTTTGTTCCATCCACACGATGGGGAATCATGTGTCGATTTATCGGCCGAGAGAAGGGGAAGGGGCGACGATCGTTTGCTTTCGTGGGACAACCCGCAAACGCCAGTGGATGTTCAATGCGCTGTTTCGCCCGCATAGCTGGCGGCGCTTCCGGCGGGAAGGTGAAACTGAGACAGGATTCGTTCACTCCGGATTCTACGCGGTTTTCAAGCGGCTCTGGAGCCGGCTTCGTCCTCAACTTGAGCAGTATCCGAGGCCATGGGTTTTCACAGGGCACTCGCTCGGCGGCGCTGTTGCTATGATTGGCGGCGTCGTATCGGATGCGGATCTGATCTGCACCTTCGGAGCTCCCAAGATTGGAAACAACGAGTTGAATCAGCTCACCGGGGATCGGCGGATCTGGCGCTTTGTGAACCGCGATGATCTGGTGACCCGTCTGCCCCTGCCGGATAAATACCTGAAAGACCGGCAGTTTTCCCATGGTGAGCCGGCCAAAAGGTTGACTGGA
>JABSSQ010000102.1 GCA_013213905.1 Verrucomicrobiales bacterium
GACCGAGTGGCTTGAAAGTGTTCCGCCAGCTGCAGCGATCTCACGGATCTCTTCAGGACTCATGGAGCGGCCGCCGACGCCAACGTAGTTCTTGTAGAGAAAGACGGTGAACGGGTAGTCGAACTCCTTGAGCACATCCATCGCCAGGGTGTGGGTCGCTTTCCAGCCGTCGTCGATGGTGATCATGACACATTGTTCAGGAATCGGCTTCTTGCCCTGCTTCCAGTCGAGAAACTCCCGCATGCTGATGACGGGAAGCTCGGCGTCCCGTATCGCCTGCATCTGGTCACGAAAATCATTCACATTGAGGATCATGTCGTTGGAGGAGCGAGCGTCGGTGAAATCGTGATATCCGAGAATGGCGACGCGGGCGTCCTTGTTGACGACCGGTTCCATGGCGACGGGCTCAGGTGGCGGAGGAATGTCGACCGGCTCGGCTACGATGGGCTCGGGCTCGTCTTCAACGGATTCGCGTTCGAGCGCGTCCTTAACTTTTTCGGCGATGGGGCTGACTTCTTCGCAGCCCGTCAGAAATATCGCCATGGCGAGCAGCGGCAGGATCAGGATTCTGAGCTGAAGAAAGAGGCGCATCTAGTTGAGAGGGGGAATTCGGCAATATACGCCGGAAACTGGCTCTGGAAACGCCGAAATGCGCCCCTGGAGTGGCCAATCATGTTTGCGAATCGAGGTGGCGTGGCTTATGGGTTTGGATCGTAAACTTACCCAACCATGGCTGATCAAAACATCGAAATTACGGCGTATCTCAAGACTTTCTGCGGATGGAGCGAAGGCGTTCGCTCAATTTTCCGCAAGTATGGCCTCGAATACGAAGAAAAGGACATCATCAAAAATCCTGCCTTCCGCTGGGAAATGGAGCAGAAGAGCGGGCAGCCGCTTTCTCCCTGTGTTGTCGTGAACGGCACCATGCTCGCTGACGTCAGTGGTGAGGAAGTGGAACAGTGGATGACCGACAACGGTCTCCTCGAAAAAAGCGAAGAGCAGCCTGATGCTCCAATCGACTCTTCCTGCACCGATGAGCAGCACGCTGCGATGGAGGCTGAGGCTCGCCTGAACATGGGCACGCCCAACGTCCGAATCATTGAGTAATTTTTTGGCTTCACGTCTTCGTTAGATTCGGAGACGATTCGAACACACCCGTTTTCGCATCCACATGCCTCCCAAGAATTCTCCCAAAAAGGGCCTCGGCAAAGGGCTCAATGCTCTGATCAAAACCCCGGCCTCCGTGCCGGTTCAGTCGGGCGGGGGAGATGAGGCGGATCCGGGAACGGGAGAACGCGTCCAGCGAGTGCCGCTGGATAAAGTAGTGCCGTCTCCCTTTCAGCCGCGAAAGCGGTTTCGCGACGAGCACCTCGACGAGCTGGTTGAATCAATCCGCGAGCATGGAGTGATCCAGCCGCTGATCGTTCGCGACGTCGACGGCAAGTATGAGCTGATCGCCGGTGAGCGTCGCTGGCGGGCGTCAACCAAGCTTGGCCTTGATGAGGTGCCGGTCATCCTTCGGGACGCATCCGATCGCGATGTGCTCGAGATGGCGCTGATTGAGAACCTTCAGCGCGAGGACCTCGATCCCCTCGAGGAAGCGGAAGCCTATTCCCGTCTGGCTAAGGACTTCGGCCTGAAACAGGACGAGATTGCCCAGCGGGTGGGTAAGAACCGCGCTACGGTCTCGAACGCGATTCGCCTGCTGGAGCTCGACAAGGACGTGCAGTTGCTGGTTTCGCAGCGTCTTCTCAGTTCCGGCCACGCCAAGGCCATTCTCGGAATCAAGACCAAGGCAGAGCAGAAGCTGCTCGCTGATATGGTCGTGAAAAAGAAGCTCAATGTCCGTGAGACGGAGAAGCTGGTTTCCGAGCAAATCAATGGCAAGACTACGGCAAAGAAGACTTCCAAGCCGAAGCTTTCCCCGCAGGCCGAGACTTACATTCGTCAAATCCAGGATCAGCTGCGGAGTCGCTTTGCCACTAACATTGCGATTCATCACACCGACAAGCGCGGCAAGATCGAGATCGAGTATTACGGCAACGAAGACCTCGGTCGCATTCTTGAGCTGCTGGGTGTGGATATTGACTAGCAAAACCTCATTTAGTTCTTTATGAGGTTCCTTTTTCCTGTTGTCGCCCTCGGTGCTCTTTTCGCAGGCGGCTGCTCGGAACAGAAAAGCGTCGCCTACGATCCAAGGCAATCACTGGTCGATAAGGTCTCCGGAGAAAAGGCGTTCGAACATGTCTCTTCCCTGGTGAACTTCGGGCCGCGCCCCGCGGGTTCCGAAGCTCTCGAAGAATCCCGCCGGTATATCGAAAACCAGTTAGGTGAGTATGGATGGACGGTGGAGCGACAGGTCTTCACTGACAAGACCCCCGACGGGGATGTGGAATTTATCAACCTTCGAGCCCGCTTTGGAGACACCGGCTTCGACCGGCCCGTTGTTGGCCTGCTGGCCAGCCACTTTGACACGAAGCCCTATCAATCATTTGAATTCGTGGGTGCGAATGATGGCGGTTCCAGCACCGGGCTTTTGATTGAGCTCGCCCGCGTTTTGGCGGAACGACCCGAGGCAGCACGCGCGCTGGAGTTGGTGTTCTTCGACGGAGAAGAAGCCTTCGGGCCGGGGATTACTTCATCCGATGGGCTCTATGGCAGTCGCCATTACGCCGGGCAGTGGCTGACCGTAAAGGAGAGAGATCGCCCTCAGTGGGGCGTTCTGCTCGATATGGTCGGTGACAAGGATCTCAAGATTCGGGCGGGAGTGCAGATCCCCGGGGCCTCGTTGAAGGAATTGGCTGAGAATAAGGCAAAGAGTGGCTACGTCATCGACATCCAGTCAGTGGAGGCTTCGCTGAACGAGATGTCCCGCCAGTTGCTCTCAGCTGCTGCTGACCTGAGCTATAAGTCTGAGGTAGGAATCAGCTCCAACTACATTGTCGACGATCACGTTCCGCTGAATGTGTCAGCCGGAATCCCGACGATCGACCTGATCGATTTTGACTACGACTACTGGCACACGCCCGGTGATACGCTCGACAAGATCAGTGCCGAGAGCCTTGAGATTACAGGACGGGTAACCCTGCACTACGTCGAAAAGTACCTGCTTCCCTGAGGAATGGGCAGGCTCACATGAAGCGGGGGATCAATCCCTTGCTACGCTGATAGTTGCTGTAAGCGAGGGAACCGAAGAGAAGGGTTCCGAAGAGGTTGCCTCTCGTCAGCGAAAAAATTGCGACGGCTCCGGCGGTGAACATGCCGACCTGGTAGACAATCTTCTGATTCTTGTTGGCCATGATGGCGGCGAACATTTGTCCGCCATCGAGAGGGTAGATCGGCAGGATGTTGAGAATTGCCCAGTAGATGTTGGTCATCAGCAACATGCTGATGAGTGCTTTACCGTAGAGGCTTGAAAGACCGGGCGCGAACCCGAGGCCAAAGGCAATGGCTCCGAGCAGTAGACTGGCGATGGGCCCGGCAGCTGAGATGAAGAATGATTCCCAGCGGGTGAATCGACCCGGTCCGCTGCAGAGACCTCCGAAGCTGTAGAGCTTGATTTCCGAGTAAGGTGCCCGGAAGCGCTTGCGGGCGAGAGCATGCCCCAGCTCGTGCCAGATGATGGAAACGAAAACCACCGCCACCCACATGAGGGTGAGAATCGCACCGGCCCTGCCGGGCATTCTCATGAAAGACATTCCAAGAAGAAGAGAGAGAACCCAGAAGGTCCATTCTACTGTCACAGGGTAGCCGAATAAGCGAAAACGCCACATGGGGAGAACTAAGGCGCGGGTTTTGGGGGAAGTCCAGAAGGATCGAATAGTGGGGGCAGTCAGGGAACTCTCGTCGGTGGCAGTTTCAGTCATCCTGCTTGCGCAGGTCGTAGCAGATCAACCGAGGCGGGTTGTTGTCCATGTCTGGCTCATGTTGTGAGACGTAGAGGAGTCCACGATGCAGGACGGGAAGCGACCAGGTGGCGCGAGCGAAGAAAAGCTGAGAGCGGCCGAGGTCTTCGACGCCTTCAGGGCTCAGCTTGAGCAATCCAAGTGAACCGAGTTCTCCGAGAGCGAAGGTTTTCCCATCGGCATGGAGCAGGCTACCGCGGAGATACTTCATACGGTAATCACGACCACTCTGAATCGGAACGGTCCACTCAAGATCTTCGCGCCAGTTTTCCTCTCCGGTTTCGGCATTGTAGCTGGCGAGCCAGGCGTCGGGTTCATTGCGGCCCCGAAAACCGTAGAGGTGACCGTCGAGCAACAGTGGGGTCATCCAGTGGATCCCGAAGTCGGGCGCTTCCCAGAGTTGCTCCCATTTGAGGTCCTCGTTGAGGCGCAGGAGAGTCGCTCCAAGTTGATAAGATGAGGTGATGAAGATGCGGTTGTCTCCGACGGCGACAGGAGTGGAGCTGTTCACGCTTTCGTATTTGTCAGGGCGCCAGGCAAAGGCGTCGTGAAGTTCGCCGTTCTCCGGATTGATGCACAGCACACCACCGAAAGCCGGATCACTCTCGCCACCCTGGAAGACAATGAGGCGCGGCGCCCCCTGGAGCGATGCGATGATAGGGCTGGCGTAGCTGGCATTCCATTCGTGTTCCGTTCCCCAAATGAGTTTCCCGGTGTGTTGGTCAAAGGCAACGACACTCAGTCCCTTCTCCATGACGTTCGTTCCAAGCGGGACGATGAGCTTGCCGTCGTGAATGAGCGGGCATGAGCCGTGACCAAAGAAGAAGCTGGCCCGGTCGAACTCCGCCATCAGGTCTCGCTGCCAGAGCAGACTTCCGGTGGCGAGATCGAGACAGCTCAGTTTGCTGGTGACGCCGAGCGTGTAGACTTTTCCCGAATCGATCACGGCACTGGCACGGGGGCCGTTGTTAAAGCCGTAGCGGTCGGAGTAGACAACCGGATAGCTGTATTGCCAGAGGCGCTTCCCGGTTTCGGGCTCGAGACAGTCGACGATCTCTTCGTCTCCGATTCGATCAAAGAGGACCAGTTTCCCATCGACGATAACGGGGGAGGTGTATCCCGATCCCTTTTCCATTTCCCAGACCTTGGCGGGACCGCCCTCGGGAATCACATCGATGAGATGAGTTTCGGGAGTTTTCCCATCGTTCGAGGGACCAAGGAAGCGCGGCCAGTCAGAGGTGACGGCGTCTGGTGAAAGCGATGTTGGTTCGGCGAAGAAAGTTAAACGATCATGTTCGACCGCTTCGGTGGCCTCGTCTCCCTGTGGCGCGCTGACTGAAGGAGGTGCCGGATCTTCGATTCCAGCCGCGAAAAGGAAAGGTGAGCCGGTCAGGGTGCCGCAAAGCAGTAAGCAGAAGATGATTGTGCGAATCATTGACGAAAGGTTACGATCAATGAATTGATGAAGCCAGTCGCAAAGAGACCCGCCATGAAGGGATGTGGTATGGGGGTGAAGCAGGGAGTTCTGCGAACAGCGGGAGCCGCGGTTTTCGAAAATCTCCGGCCCGTACAAGATGCGGGGCCCACCGAACGGGTGGACCCCACAAGGAACCGCTTGTTTTGTGACTGCAACAGCCGCTTTCACAGCTGTTACAGTATGGTTTGTTTCTTGAGTTCACTTTTCGTTCGATCTTTCTGGAGAAAAAATGCGATTTTTTTCCCGATTTCGGGGCGGACGATTGGGAGGCTCTGAGGATAAGGTAGTTATGGCGCGAATACTTTTGGTCGAAGACGATGAAGATAATATCAGCCTGCTGGTGCGATTGCTGAAACACCATGGCCACGAGCTTTCTGTCGCCACTGATGCGGCAGACGCCGTGGCCCGGGTCGAATCAGAGCGGCCTGAGGTCGTCCTGATGGACCTGGAATTGCCGCCAACCGCTGACGCTCAACCAGATCCGAATGCAGGACTGGAGGCAACCAGGCAGATCAAGGGGACCGAATCGACCGCGGGGATCCCCGTGATTGCGCTGACGGCTCATACCATGGCTCAGCATCAGGAGCGGATTGAGGCTGCGGGATGCGATGCTTTCCAGGAAAAACCGATTTTTCCGTTCGACAGCCTTCTCGAGAAAATTTCTTCGCTGACCGCTTCGAATGCCTGACCTGATCGGAGACAAGTATGCGCTGGGCACGGTGATCATTCTGGTGGTCGAGGTGCTGGCTGC
>JABSSQ010000103.1 GCA_013213905.1 Verrucomicrobiales bacterium
CCCAGATTGGATACCTCAAGTTGATCGACCCCGGCTACACCGACTATGTCGTCGGGGAAATTGGTAAATACTATGAGGGAGCCGGGCTGAGTGCGGATGAAATGACTCAGATCGAGGAAGGAGCCCGCAAGACTTATGGATTCACCAGTTGTCTGCTTCATGCCGGGCTGGGTGCATTTTTTACAGGCATCATTTCGACTTTTATTATCGTGGCTTTCCGGCTGCGCCTTCGCCGATGAAGTTATCCCGTAAACAGGTGGTGGCTGCGGCCGCCGTGCTTTTGATTGTTCCGGCGATCGGCTGGTTCTTGATGGTGTCCTTCGGTCTGGTGGCCCGTCCCGGGGAAAAATTGGCGCCGCCTTTCAATATGTCCGACCGCATCGCGACGATTGAGGTCGTGGAGAGTGGAGAGGGCGATTTGAGAGCCCGGTTCGATGGTTGGAAGGAAGGCGATCCTCAATTGTCAGGCGAAGAGTTCTTACGCGAACTGTATGCCCGAACCCGCGATCTGCCTCGAGTTTACAAGTGGCTGGACGTCACTTCGATGGCCGGTGTGCTGTGGGTGTTGTTCGGATTTGTTGGTCAGGCCGTGTTCATGGGGCGAATGATGGCTCAGTGGTATGCGAGCGAAAAGGCGCAGAGTTCCGTAGTGCCGCCGATCTTCTGGTGGTTGAGTCTCCTCGGATCTTCCATGCTGATGGTCTATTTCATCTGGCGAAAAGAGATCGTGGGATTTCTCGGTCAAAGCACCGGCTGGTTCATCTACATCCGTAATCTCTGGTTTATATACGGTAAGAAGTCGGGGGATAAATGAGCTCCGAAAACGAGAGGCCAAATTTCCGAGAATCGAGGATTCCAACACGGTTGGCACCGGCCGCGGATGTGACAGAGGAGGAGTATCAGGTAGCTCGCATCCACCAGGGACTGGTGTTGCTGACGACCGGAATCGGGATTTTTGTTGGGTGGCTGATGTTCCACCAAAAGTGGGTTGTGATATCCATCCCGATTCCAGGGCCTTTTACAAGTCCCGCGATTTTCGGGGTGGTGTTCCACGTAGCGGCGAGATACTGTTTTTCCAAGGCCTCTGAGTTGAAGACAGCGAGACTTCGGATGTATCCGGAATACAAACGCTTCAAGGTCGCCAGTGAAGCTTTTGCCAGAGATGCCGAAGAGAATTCAAATCATCCTTGAGAATGAAAACGATTGCCCGTTTCACGACGCTCGAAGAAGCCCAGATTGCCAAGCTGACCCTGGGGGCTGCCGGGATCGAGGCCTTTATTCCCGACGAGATGAGTGCCGGAGTCGCTCCTATGTTTTTTGTGAATAAGCCAGGAGTGCGGTTGCAAGTTGTCGAAGCGGATGAGGCGGCAGCGCAGACTGTTCTCGACGGCAATATTGAAGATGCTGGCGAGTCTTCGTGATAGTTGGGTTGGCATCTGCCTGAGCTGCGATGCCCCGGGTAGCGGCGGTTGCTGCCAGATTAGAGTAGACTTCAGTGCTCGACTGCCAGATTAGGGTGGACTCAGTGCTCGGAATTACTTAATATTTATGGTCAGTTTAGAAATCTGAAATAACTGAAAATCACATGAAAACCGCATCGATCACAATTCAAATGGCCTCGGCTTTGCTCATCGGGGCCATCAGCTTCGGCACCCTCGGCGATCAAGCTGAAGCGCAAATCATCAAAAGAAATCCCGAGAAACTTGAGACTCGTATTGGCGATCACCGCCTGCGATTTGAGCAGCGACAGCTGCGTCAAGGACAGGCGATTCCGGCACAGGTGCTGGCCAATGCCAAGGGAATCGTGATCATGCATCATTTCCGGGCCGGATTTGGTGTCAGTGCCGATCTTGGTGGAGGTGTTGCCATGGTCCGCAAGGCAGACGGCAAGTGGTGTGCGCCCGCTTTTGTTTCGATCGGGAAAGGCGCGATCGGACCTATGGTAGGCGCTGATGAGTCTGTGACGATTCTCTGCCTGATGACTGATGAGAGCCTTCGGCTTCTCAAGGGCGGAGGTGCTGGTGGTGCCGGAGTCAATCTCGAGGCGGTTGCCGGGCCACTTGATGCTGGAGGCGATATTGGAACCGTGTCAGCACGTCAGCCGGTGTTGGTTTATTCAAACGCCCGGGGAGCCTTTATCGGTGCTTCGCTCGGTGGCGGTGCTCTTGTTGGTGCCAAGCAGCGAAATGCGGCCCTTTATGGTCTGACCATGGAGCAGATCCTTTTTGGTGGCAATGCCAAGATGACGCCTGCAGGCGAGGCACTCGCTATTTCGGTTGATAAGGCAGCGGGCCTCTGGAAGGAATAAAAGCGTCCCCAAACCGGTTTATGTCGAGAGAGCCGGGGGCAACCCCGGCTCTTTTTTTGCCTCAGACTCAGTAGGGAAGCTCGCGAATGTAGAGGTTTTTGAAGAAGAGTTCGCTCCCGTGGTGTTGAAGCTCAATCTGATCGGCCCGGGGAAGTGGCGTGGTTCTCGTTTTGTCCCAGTAGTTCTCAAGGACGGTGCGGTCGACGACCTGCTTACCGTTGAGCCAGATAGAAACGCGGTCTCCGACCATGCGGACGAGGAATGAATTCCACTCTCCCGGCTTTTTATCGGCATTGGCGAGGGGACGATTGCTGGCCTGGCGGTTGTTCCAGAGGCCGCCGGATCCGAGGTTTCGCCCGGTGCGATAAGCGGTGACCCAGTCCTCGGAGGCGGAGGGCGTGGAGCCGTCCTTGGTTCGGGCATCCCACGGGTCCCAGATCTGGATTTGAGGTGTGCCGCGAAGGTAGATCCCGCTGTCAGCACCGGGTGGGATCTTGTAGTCGACGTAGAATTCGAAATCGCCGTAGTCTTTATCCGTGCAGAGTGACTGCCCTTTTCCGTCATAGGTCAGGACCCCGTCAACGACGCTCCAGTGTTCCTTCATGACTTCATCGGCTGCCGCCTGGGCTTCGGTGAGGGCTTTCCCTTTCAGCGCCCGACGCTCGTTCGCGTTCTTGTGGGCGAGGCCTTTCCAACCCCCGAGATCCTTGCCGTTGAAGAGGGCGGAGAATCCTTTCGGAGCTGTGTTGTCAGGATTGTCCTTCAATATCGGAGGGCTTGGAGCGAAGTCAGCGACGCGGATGTCCTTGAATTCGACATGATCGCTGTGACCGCAGAACTGGATGTGACCCTGGCGACTCTTCAGTCCGGAGTGTGGTCTGCCATCGAGCGGCGTGAGCTTGTCGAGGTAGGCGTCGAGAATGACGGCTCCGTTGAGCACCACTTTGACATGGTCCTCGATGCAAATGACCGTCTGCTCATTCCATTCGCCAACCGGCTTCAGGTAACCGGTTCTGGCAGGGAAAACCCCGTAGATGGAACCGTGCACCTGCCAGGGCTTGAGCCAGGTCAGTTTTTTTCCGTCTTTGGTCTCGGAGACATAGCGCTGACCATCATGGTCGAGGATCTGCAGTTCCATGCCGGCATAGGCGGCGTTTTGTCCTGACGGAACACGAATGCCAAGTCCGTTGTTGCCACTTTCAGTCAGCTTGAACTGGAACTGGAAAACGAAGTCGGAGTATTGCTTTTCGGTTTCCAGGAGTTTGGCGCCCTTTTGGCAGACTAAAACTCCGTCTTCGACGACATACTTTTCGGTATCGCCCTGCCAACCTGTCAGGTCTTTGCCGTTGAAGAGTGTTTGCCAGTTATCAACCGAACTGAGCCGCTCCAGGGTGGCCGCGCCTTCGAGCTTGTTGGCATCAGGCTTGGGTTTCTTGTCTTGAGCGGTGAGCGGTAGCGCCAGGATAGAAAAGGCGGCGAAAAAAGCGGGGGCGAATCTCATGCGACCCACTTGAGCGGAACGCCGCCGGTAAGGCAATCACGCGGTTGCGGGGCGGAGAGGTCCCTCTCGGGAACAAGTGACGTTCTGCTAGTGCAGAGGCGCCGTATGTTCCTCCATGATTTCCTCACTGCGCTGGATGTGGGCTTCGGCTTTTTCGGGGTTGTTGGTGGTGGCGATGTGAAAAAGGGCATCTCCTTCGTCCACAGTGGCAAGGCGGTTGAACCCGATGACAACCCCGTCAGTCTCCGTTGTCAGCGGAGTCTCACGGCGCCCCAGGGGGTCACCGACGACACCGAGTTTGGTATCCGGTCCGACCGCCTGACCGAGATCGACGTTGTTGGAAAAGAGGCCTCCCTGGGGAGCTCTCAGCCACTGGGTCCCCGTGGCAACCACCGTTTTGGATTTGGGCTCCGATTTGCGGCGCGGCGGCGGAAGCATCTCGAGATGCTCCAGCACATTGAAGGTGCCTCTCAGGCCATAGCGAATCGAGGCAGAATCGAGGCGTCCGGCCTCGCCGGCTTCGTAGAGTAAGGATGGTATCCCGAGTCGCCCGAACTGATAACGGAGGGAGCCCTCTCGCAGGGCGGTTTCAATGATCACGGGCGGTTTGAATGCCTTGGCGAGCGCCATGCTGTCCGCCTCGGATCCGGTCACACGAATCTGGGGAAGGTTAGGGCGACCGGTGGCGCCGGCGTGATAATCAATCGCGTAGTCAGACTGGTTGACCACTTCATCAATGAAAGTGGAGGCGAGCCGTCCACCGAGTGATCCCTCGGTGGAGCCGGGGAAGAGCCGGTTGAGGTCGCGTCGGTCAGGAAGGTATCGACTGCGATTGAGAAAAGCCGGCATGCAGACCACCGGTATGACCAGCAGTGAACCTCGCAGGCTTTGAAGCCGGCGTGACTTGAGGAGGCGACGGAGAATCTCGACGCCGGTAAGTTCATCACCATGAATTCCGGCAGTGAGGAGAAGGGTGGGGCCGGGCTTGCGACCGCGTCTGACATGGACACACATGTCGACGGGTTGATAGTCGAGTTGTGAGCCGACGGTAAGATCGACCACGCCTTTCTTGCCGGGTTTGAAGGACTGCTTCCCGATGACTAAGGGATCGCTGTAGCTCGCCAGATGAGATTCTGTGTCACTCACCGTATTAGAATGGGCGTTGAGTTATGGTTCCGCAAGAGTGGAATGCCTAGCCCTTGCCGCGAGTTCGGGTGCGGGTTGCCGCCGGCTTGTTGGCATTCTTTTCAATCAGGTCGATGATCATTCCGGCCACGTCTTTCCCGGTTGCGGTCTCAATTCCTTCCAGACCCGGGGAGGAATTCACCTCCATGACGACAGGGCCGTGGTTGGAGCGTAGCAAATCAACCCCAGCAACGTTGAGGCCCAGGATCTTGGCGGCGCGGACCGCGGTGGAGCGTTCCTCCGGCGTGATCTTGGTGACCGAGGCGGTTCCGCCACGGTGAAGGTTGGAACGGAATTCGCCCTCCTTGGCTTCGCGCTTGATGGAAGCGACCACTTTGCCGCCGACTACGAAGCAACGGATATCAGAGCCTCCGGCTTCCTTGATAAATTCCTGCGCGAGAATGTTGGCGTTGAGTCCCCGGAAGGCTTCGATAACGGATTCCCCGGCCTTTTTAGTTTCAGCCAGAACCACCCCGACCCCCTGGGTTCCTTCAAGCAGCTTGATGACAAGAGGGGCGCCTCCGACCTGCTTGATGAGATGTTCGGCAGCCCTGGGGTCGTGGGCAAAGGTAGTCACCGGCATGCCGATGCCTTTGCGGGCGAGCAGTTGGAGGCTGCGGAGTTTGTCCCGGGCACGGGTGATGGCAACCGACTCGTTAACCGAGTAGACTCCCATCATCTCAAACTGGCGCACCACGGCGCAGCCGAAAAAGGTGTAGGTGGCACCGATGCGGGGAATGATGGCGTCGTAACCTTCGAGCTTCTCTTCGCCGAGGTAAATGCTGGGGCGTAGGGAGGTGACCTCCATGTGGCACTTCAAGTAGTCGATCACGCGAACATCATGACCGCGTGCGATCCCGGCCTCATAGAGTGAGTTCGTCGAATAGAGTTTCTTGTTACGCGAAAGGATGGCGATCTTCATGGAGGCGCAGGAGGAGGAATAATCAAAACCGTCTACTGAAGCACTTTCGGGCGCTGACTCAGCAAGTAGGATGTGCCGGAATTGACAACAAAGCGTCCCTTTAGCGCAGTTCTTCCGAGAAGCATCCTGAATTTCATGTTTTTCCGATTGGTGAGGCTGATCTCCGTTTCGAACCGGTGTTCACCGATGATGACGGGGAGGGAGATAAAAGGGCGGATTTCCTCTTTGCCTCCGGAATCTCGAACCGATCGATAGCTGGAGAGAGGCAGATCACAGGCAAGGGAAAAGCTGGGATCGCGGTGCATGGGGTGAGCCTGAAATCGAACCCGCTCGATTCCCTCATTGGACTCATAGATCTCCACTTCAGAACTGTGAAGCGCCGACGTGCGAGCCCCGGTGTCGACCTTGGCTTTGATCACGCGAATGTCGAGATCGGGGATGGCGAGGTACTCACGCCATCCGATCTGCGGCAGTTGGGTAGGAGCGGTTTTCACGCGCCAATGATAAGGTGAAATCGGCGCCGCCCAAACGGATTTTGTCAACGAAAGTCAAAGCTGGCGGGACGAGACATTCTTGCCCCGGAAACAAAAGCCCGCACCTATCCCGGAGGCCACTGCATCTGGCGACCGGAGAGAAGGTGGACGTGAAGATGAGGCACGGCTTCGCCTCCGAGTTTTCCGTTGTTGATCACCAGACGGAATCCTTCGTCGGTGCTGTTGAACCCGAGATCCGCCGCGACTTTTTGCGCGGTGAGGAGCAGGTGACCCAATACGGCTTCATCCTCGGGCTCGGCTTCGCCTACCCGAGGGATCGGCTTCTTGGGGATGACAAGAATGTGAGTCGGGGCCTGCGGCGAGATGTCTTTGAATGCCAGCGCTCTGTCGTCCTCGAAAACGATGTCGGCAGGGATCTCTCGGGCGATGATTTTCTCAAAAAGAGTCATGGCTGATCAGGAAGCGATCATGAAAGTCATCTCCGGACTGACAGCTGAGGCGTGGGCCTTGGCCTGGTCGAGGAAGTCTGAGATTTCCTCGTGCAGACTATCGCAGCGTTTGGACCACTTCTTGGTGGCAACGAGGCGTTTCACACAGGGCTTGATGCCGTGGCACTCAACGCGACTGACGCCACCGTAAGTTGCGGATTGGAGCTGCTCCTGAAGCAGTTGAAAGAAGACGAGTTCGTATCCGGTGCCGGCCCGGCGGGCGAGTTCGCTGAGTGAAATGCGAACCGGTGGCGGGGTCTTGTCGATGTTCTCCGCGACATCGGTCAGACCAAACTTGGCGAGCGTCTTCTCGATGCGCTCAAAAAACTCCTCGGAATCAATCACCGTGCCCTTGTAGTGGTCGGCGAGGAAGCGTTCGACACCCCGCGAGATGTCTTCGGCGAGCCAGGCCGGAACGTCAGTGCCCTGGGTGGCATTGGTGAGAGTTTCGGTGATCCAGTCTTTCTGGCATAGGGCAAGGCTGGCGGAGCCGATTCGAATGAACGGGAGCGCCTGTGGGAGTGCGATCATGGGTTACTTTCTGTGGGAACGGTGGGGCGGTTTCGGTTGAGTCTGTCTGTGAGTGTGTCGTGTCTGTCGGTCGCGTCGTCTGGAGAATCAGTTCTTCTGCCCGGCTTCGAAAAGATCGGGCTGGAGAACATTGTCGAGAGGGGAATTCTCGAGTGATTCGATGACTTCGCTGAATTCACCGACGTCCTGGAATTGTCGGTAAACGGAGGCGTAACGAACGAAAGCAACCGGATCGATGTTCTGAAGGCGGGACATCACCTTTGGACCAATCATCCGGCTGGGGAGTTCTTTGAGGTTCTCCGATGTCAGTTCGTTAACGATCTCGTCGACAGCGGATTCGAGCACATCCAGGGAAACCGGGCGTTTTTCGCAGGCCTTGATGAGGCCACTGAGGAGTTTGTCGCGCTTGAAGGGTTCCCGGGTGCCGTCCCGCTTGATGACGAGAATATCGCGTCGTTCGACTTGCTCGTAGGTGGTGAATCGGTGGCCGCAGTCCAGGCATTCCCGTCTCCGGCGGATGGAAAATCCATCCTTCGAAAGGCGGGAATCGATGACCTTGTCATCTAGACTGCTACATTTCACACAACGCATGCTTCGAGCGTGTCATTTTTGCGACGCTGGGCTCAGAATTGCAACAAGATGTAGGGGTGTCAACGCCAAAACACCACAATATATTGGTTTTTGAGCCCGAAAATGGCCCTCGAACACAAGATGTTGGGGTGTTTGTTCCGGAATGGTGAAATATCCGGAGAAGGTAAGGCAGCGGGCCTAGGGATCGAGATGTTCCAATTTCGTCATCAATCGGGAGACGAGAGCGGTCCAGCCGGTCTGGTGGCTCGCTCCGAGCCCTTTTCCGGTCTCGGCCTGGAAATACTCGTAGAAATGAATCAGCTCCGCTTCGGGGCGGTTTTCGCCATGCAGCTCAGATTCTCCATGAGCCGGTCGTTTTCCAGTTTCTGGATTCAGGAGGAAGAGCGAGATGAGCCGCTCGCCGATGCGCTTGGCCGCTTCTTTGAGCGTGACGAGTTCCCCCGATCCGGTTGGGAATTCGACCTTAAAGTCATCACCGTAGAAGTGGTGATACCTCTCAAGGGCCTCGATCAGCAGATAGTTGGTGGGAAACCAGATCGGCCCTCGCCAGTTGGAGTTTCCTCCAAACATGGGAGAATCCGACTCACCGGGATTGTAGGACACGGAATGCTTGCCGTTCTCGAGGTCGACGGAGAACGGGTGCTTTTCGTGGTATTTGGACAGCGAGCGGATCCCGTAGGGCGAGAGGAACTCCTCTTCGTCAAAAAGGTAGCCCAGCAAGGTGGTGAGCCGCTCCTTGGAGCAGCAGGAGAGAAGGCGCTTTTTCCCGTCGTCTCCGGTGGTTAAAACACATTCGGCGAGGTGGGAGCGGTGTTCGAGGAACCAGTTGGTGCGTTCGTTGAAGCCGGAGAGTTGCTCGAGGTGCTGCTGGTCGAGAATTTCGACGGCGATCATGGGAAGAAGTCCCACGAGAGACCTGACTTCGAGGGGGCGGCGTTTTCCTCCCTTATTGAGCCAGTCGTAGTAGAATCCGCCCTCTTCGCACCAGAGGCCCTTGTGACGCCCGTGCCCGTTGATGGCGAGCGTGATGGTCACGAAGTGCTCGAAGAACTTTGAAGCCAGGTCTTCGTAGGACTTGTCCTCCTCGGCGAGCTCAATGGCCATCGCCAGCATGGTGGTGCAGTAGAAAGCCATCCAACCGGTTCCATCTGCCTGGTCGAGACTTGCGCCGAAGGGCAATCCTTCGGATCGATCGAATACCCCAATGTTATCCAGCCCGAGGAACCCGCCCGAAAAGAGGCTGTTGCCATCTGGGTCCTTGCGATTGACCCACCAGGTAAAGTTCATGAGGAGCTTTTGAAAGGCCGAAGCGAGGAATGACAGGTCGCGGTCGCCACGATCTGCCGCAATTTTGTAGACCCGCCAGACGGCCCAGGCATGAACCGGTGGATTCACATCGCTGAAGTTCCATTCATAGGCAGGAAGCTGGCCGTTGGGGTGCATGTACCATTCACGCAGGAACAGGCTGAGCTGGCGCTTGGCGAAATGGGGATCGATTTCCGCGATGGGTAGCGTGTGAAAAGCGAGATCCCAGGCGGCATACCATGGATACTCCCACTTATCGGGCATGCTGATGACATCGCGATTGAAGAGGTGGTTCCAGTCGCTGTTGCGGCCGTGCTTCCGCTGGGGTGGTGCCGGGTTGTCAGGATCTCCGTCAAGCCAGTCGTTGACGATGAAATGGTAGAACTGCTTCGTCCAGAGAAGTCCGGCGTAGGACTGTCGCAAAACCGCGTTTTCGCTCTCGGGAAGCTCGGCGGGACGCCGGGCGGCATAGAACTCGTCGGCTTCGCTCTTTCGTTCCTGGACGGTGTTAGCAAAATCGTCACCGAACAGAGAATCACGGTCAGGTGCTGTGTCGCGACGCGTCAGACGCAAACGGATTTCAACTGACTCGCCGGGGGAAAGCGTCTTCGGCACCACGGCAGCGGCTTTGGTGCCGGTCCTGGTCGGGTTGAGCTTGGTGCGGTCTTTCTCGATTAAGGCTTTGTGGAAGGCGTCTTTGAAAAACTCGGGACCACCTTCTTGAGGCTTCTTTCCCCAGAGTTCGGGATTGGTTTCGTTGTCGGTAAACCAGAACTTGGCGTCTTCGTCGATGGCGAACTGGTAAGGGGGGAGGGTGTCATGCCGGGTAACGAACATGCCGTCCTCCATTTCGATGAGTGGTTTGCTCGTCATGTCCTCGCCCTGGCGATCCCAGGCCCAGGTGTTGCGGAACCAAATTGTGGGTAGCAGGGTAAGCTTGGCTGTCTTTGGGCCGCGGTTGGTCACCTTGATGACAATGAGAAGATCTTCCGGGCCGGCCTTGGCGTAGGTGGTTTCAATATCAAAAAAGCGGTCATCATCGAAGACGCCGGTGTCTTCGATTTCGTATTCAGGTTCGCTGCGGCTTCGGGTGCGATTGGTCGCGATGAGGTCCTCGTAGGGGAATGCCTTTTGAGGATACTTGTAGAGTGAGCGTGCGAAGGAATGGGTTGGGGTGGAATCCAGATAGTAGTAGAGTTCCTTCACGTCTTCGCCGTGATTGCCTTCGTGGTTTGTCAGGCCAAAGAGGCGCTCCTTAATGACGGGGTCTTTGCCGTTCCAGAGGGAAAGGGAAAAGCAAAGCCGGCAGTATCGGTCAGTCCATCCCATGAGGCCCTCCTCGCCCCACCGATAGGCACGTGAGGAAGCGTGCTCGCGGGGAAAACTGCGCCAGGCGTCGGAGTTCGCCGAGTAATCCTCCCTGACAGTGCCCCATTGACGCTCAGAAAGGTAGGGGCCCCAGAGTTTCCAGTTGGTTCTTCTGACAGGGTCTTGTTTGAGGCGGATCGACTCTGGGTCGTTGAGAGAAGTCAGGTAGAAACTGGTCATGAAGCGGATTGATCCTGGTGGAATGCATGAACCATGCCCGACGGCTCAAAAGAATGATCCATTACCCCAGTATCACTGGCTAACGATTCGGGTGTGAGCAGGTTACGATATGTTTTCGTGGTCGGCTCGAAGGTCACGATGATTGAATTTGCTCGCTCTAAAGGATCTCGCAGCGATGATCGCAGCCAGGACGACAATGCACGCGCTGCAGAAGAACGCGGCTCCGGGGAGAATGAAAGGAGCGTGTTTGCTGATAAAGTAACCGAAGACCCCGGTCGCGAGGGGTGGCCCCATAAAACCGGCTACGCTCTGCAAGCTGGTCAACGAGCCCTGAATGCCACCCTGCTCATCGGCGCCAACTGTGATTGAGACCATTCCCTGGATTGCCGGAACCGCCAAACCTCCGAAAGAACCGAAGACAATGATGGGGTAAACCATCCACGGTTCTGAGGAGAGACCATAACCAACCATAGATGCGGCCATAATCAGCAGCCCTCCAACGGCCGCATTTCGCTCACCGATCTTGGGGATAATAACTCGCGAAAGGCCGCCCTGGACGATCGCACCTGTGAGCCCGACGAGCGCCAGCGAGAGTCCGGTCTCTTTTGTGCTCCAGTCATATCGGAATGCCGTGTAAAGTACCCAGATCGACGGATAGATTTGATGAGCGACGCTGCTGAGAAAATAGCTGATGGAGAGGCCGTGGACGAGTGGCTTTTTGCGCAGTTCCAGCAGTGCTCCGACCGGGTTGGATCGCCTCCATTGAAAGGGGCGGCGGTTCTCGGGTTTGAGTGACTCAGGCAGAATAAAGACCCCGTAAAGCCAATTGATCAGGGTAAGGGTGCCCGCTGCGTAGAAGGGCAGCCGCAGATTTTCTTCACCCAGCCAGCCGCCGAGAGCCGGGCCAAAAATGAATCCAAGTCCAAAAGCGGCACCGATGATGCCAAAGTTAGCGGCCCTCTTTTCTTTCGGGCTGATGTCGGCAATGTAGGCAACGGCGGCCGCAAAATTTGCCCCGGTGATTCCTGAGATGATGCGGGCGATGAAGAACCAGGCCAGGGTGGGGGCCCATCCCATGAGGAAGTAGTCGATGCCTGAACCAAACAGGGAGATCAAGATCACCGGCCTTCGCCCGAAGCGGTCCGAAAGGCTTCCGATCACTGGAGCAAAGACGAACTGCATCAGGGAGTAGATCCCTGCCAGGGCGCCGAACATGTAGGAGGCGTTATCAATTCCACCAGCGGTGAGCTCATCGATGAGCCTCGGGAGGATAGGAATGATCACGCCCAATCCCAGCACGTCCAGAAAGAGCGTGATGAAGATGAAAATAAGTGCCGGTCGGGGGCGAGTCATGCACCGGTTAGGGATATCTGCTGAATTTGGAGGGCGGGCTCAGGAGTGAGCCTCTTCCGCTTCAGCATGAGCCAGTTTATCCTGTTTGGCGAGCAGGCGCTTTTGGTATCGGCTCTGAACGACGTCGGTGAGAACAAGAACAGCGATGACAAAATAGAAGGTCGTTTTGGTCATTTGGTGGACCTCGTGACCGAAGAACTTGAGATGAGCAAGGTGACCTCCCTCGGTCAGCAGCATGATGCCTACGATGAGCAGAATGAAGAGACCCAGCACTTCATACATGCGGTTCTTCTGTAGGAATTTGGAAACTTTGTCAGAGAGCCAGATCATGAGAATACCGCCGATAACGATTGCGGTGGCCATGACGACAAAGTTCTTGGTGAGAGCCATGGCACTGAGGATCGAGTCAAAGGAGAAAACGAGGTTCATCAAGACGATCCAGGTAATGACTGAAGCAACCGACTTGGTCGACCCCTCACCGACGTGACCTTCGTGTCCCGGATTGATGGCGATCATATGAAACACCTCCTTGATGGCTGTGTAGATAATGAATCCTCCACCCGCCAGCACGATAAGGGAGTGTACGGTGAACTCCCCGGAAACAAACGAAGTGTTGATGGTGAAGACCGTGGCCTGGACCTTGTCGATCACGGCCTTGAGGATGAAGAGCAGGCCGATCCGAAGAAAAATCGCCAGCCCGATACCGAGTTGGCGAACTTTCGCCTGCTTTTCTTTCGGTGCCCTTTGGGACTCAAGAGAAATGTAGAGGAGGTTATCGAAGCCCAGGACTGCCTGAAGCAGGACGAGCATGAGCAAGGTAAAGAGGTTCTCCACGGTAAAGAGATCAGCCATAAAAAGAGCAGGTCGTCAGGGGCCTGTGCGGCACCCCGATCAAAGCGTATCAGGAGGACGACTCAAACCAAAATCAGCGTGATTCTTCGCTGAGCGGATGAAGGCGGTTGGTGAGTGGGAAATAAGCCCGCTTCATCGTCGCCCCTGCCTGCCAAACCCCGTGAATCAATTCGAGAGCTTTCATGGCGCGCTCTCCGGAACTCTCGGGTTCGCGATCGGTTTCAATCGCATCGAGAAAGTCCTTGATCACTCTCCGGTTGGCCGAGTCCATACCCGTGAGTTTCTCGAACATGGGATGGTATTCACCGTCTACCTCCGGCCACTGTTTCCAGGTTTCAAAACGGTCAGTTGACCCGGGATCGCCTCGTTCGAGAAGTGAGAAGGTGGGCGGGTGATTGGCGAAGAGCCGCATGGTTGACTTGGTGCCAATAAACTCAATACCCCACGAACCGACGACGTCACGATAGCGTTCGTCGGAAATGAAGGTCACGCTGATTCCGGAATCCATCACGAACTCGGCCCGGATGGAGTCGCCCAGTAATGGGCCGAGATTTTCTTTCTTAGACTCGTGTGCATCTTCAGCGATGGCAGGCGATCCATCTTTGGAAATGCGGGCGGTGCAATACTGCACCTCTCCACCGAAAAGGCGTACGATATCAAAAAGGTGGGTCCCGAGAACGAGCATGTCCTCACCTCCGACACGATGATCCATCTTGCCGTAAACCCGCATTTCGAGCAGCTCGCCAATCAGTTCTTTTTGCTCGGCGTGAAAGCGTTTCAAGTAGGGATCGCAGCGCATCTGGTGGGCGACAGCAATCTTGAGATGGTTATCCTCGGCTAACTTGAGCAGTTCATCGGCCTCTTTGAGAGTTCGGGTGAAGGGCTTCTCGCAATATACGTGTGCCCCGGCGATGAGAGCGGCCTCGACCATGGCGTGGTGCTGGTCAGTCCATCGAGGCGCTACTGCGACAATGTCAGGTTGCTCGTTTTCAAAGAGTTCCCGATAGCTCTCGTAGCCATTAATCGCTCCTGTCTTGGTGTGGGCTTTCTCGAGACCAACATCGTCTTCGTCTGAAATAGCGACGAGACGGACGCCGTCGAGTCGGTTGAAAACAACATCGAGACCGTGACCAAAGTTTCCAGCCCCGGTATGGCCAAGGACAGCAGCCTTGAGGCCTTTGAGTTCGATGATCTCCTCTTCAGCCGGTTCCGGCTCGGGATAAGGCTCTTCTGGAACGGAAGCCTCCTCAACGGGTTCCGCGACCGCTTCCGCTTCCGCTGGCGGCTCTTCCGGTTCCACTTCTTCTTCCTCGGGTTTCGGCTTCGGAGAAGCCTTTGCCCCGGGAATCATTCCAGCAGCCGCCATGCCGGCACTGCCATAGAGAACCGTTCTCCTCGTTAATTCGTCGTCGCCCATGATATACGGTCTGACAATAAACCTTCCAAGAATTTCTGGCAATGCTCAAAAAATGCGGCTGGCGGGGGATCTTACGGGGGATCTGGAAGCTATTTTTCCCAAAGGGGGAAGGTGCCATGAGCCGTTGAGCTCATTGCCTCGATCAGTGACTCGGAATCAAATCCGGGCAAACTCACGATCTTTTCGGTGAGTGGCGCGAGTCCGGGCGCTCCCTGCGGGATAACGGCACCGGAGTTTTCAGAATCGTAGAACACCCAGAAGACATCGGGGAGTAACGGCCCGTCTTCGGTTGTGAGGATGTCGACTTTGACCAGTTTTGCCCAGTCAAACGACTCAACGGAGCCGTTGGGGCGAATACAAGTGATTTGGGTGCCTTCGGCCTTGACGTCAAAAAGGCTCTCCTCGGGAATGAACTCCTCCGTCTTCCTGCCACGAAACGCAATCCAGAGAGCGATGGCTGCAGCAGCTAAAAGGGCAATGAAGATCTCCACATGTATGAGGTAGTCCTGCATGACTCTTGGTTCTTGGTAGACGAGTGAGACGCCGAATCATTTCACGGATTCAGTTTCGCGAAGTGGCGATGCCGCGATCAGGGCTGTTTCCGTCTTTTGTTTTCCGGGGAGAAGAGTGATCTTCGAAACGATGTCCCCCCGAATCGGATACGCGGCTGTTTTGCTGTTTCTTTCAATTCCCTGCTTTGGCGAAGAAATCTACTCTTACAAAGATCCGACAAGGGATGGCACCGGTAAGATTTACATGGGGCGGGAGATCTCCCAGGTGGTGAGTCAGCATGCCATTCGCTGGCTGGAGCGTCCGGATCGGGAAGAGGAGGAAAGACCTTCCCTGGTCATGGAGAACCTGGAACTCGACCCTGACGACGTGGTTGCCGATATCGGTGCGGGTTCTGGCTATTTCACCTTCCTCATGGCGCCGCTTGTTCCCGAGGGCAAGGTGCTGGCGGTGGATATCCAGCCGGAAATGTTGAAATTTATCGAGGGGAAGAAAAAGCTGGAGAAAGCTCCTAACGTTGAAACAGTTCTGGGTACGATAGAGGACGTCAACCTCCCTGATGACAGTGTCGACCTGGTCATCTTGGTCGATGCCTACCACGAGTTTTCCCATCCCCGCGAAATGGCGGAGTCGATCGCAGAAGGGCTCAAACCCGGGGGGCGACTCGTTTTTCTGGAGTATCGTGGAGAAGACCCTTCGGTGCCGATTAAGCCACTTCACAAGATGACCGTACAACAGGTTCAGCGCGAGATGGACGTGGTTGGTCTCGAGTTTGTCGAAGTGCGAGACTTTCTGCCGATTCAACACTTTATCGTTTTTCGTAAACCCGCCAATTCCACTCCATGAAGCTTCCAATCGCTGTCGCTATCATCGCCTGCCACGTCGGCATCAGTCTCGCCGAGGACAACTGGCATCAATTCCGGGGCCCAACCGGCCGTGGACATTCCGAAGCGACAGGACTCCCAACCGTGTGGGACGAGAGTAACATTGCCTGGAAAACGGAGCTGAAGGGTGCCGGTCAATCATCCCCGGTCAACTGGGGGGATCGCCTCTTTCTGACGGGTGCTTCAGACGACGGTTCAGAGCGATTTGTGATGGCCTACTCGGTTTCTTCAGGTGAACTGCTCTGGGACCAGTCGGTGCCTTGCGAGATCCCCGAGGAGTTTCATAAAATGAATTCACAGGCAACACCGTCCTGCGCCACGGACGGGAAGACGGTTGTTGCCTTTTTCGGGCCGGGAGGGCTTCATGCTTTCACGGTTGAGGGGAAGAAGAAATGGTCCGTGGACCTTGGTGATTTTCCCGGCACGTGGGGGATTGCCGCCTCACCGATTATCCTGGAGGGCAAAGTGATCCAGAACTGCGATGCCACCGGGATTTCACGACTGGTGGCTTTGGACCTGGAGACCGGAGATATTCTCTGGGATTCGCCCCGTGAGGACAAACCCAAGGGAGGATGGAGCACGCCAATCCTGATCGAGCACGGAGGAAAGCGTGAACTTGTCCTCAACGGAGAGTTCGGAGTTCGCGGGTATAATCCTGATACCGGCGAGGAACTGTGGTTTTGCGAAGCGTTTAATGGTCGTGGGTCCCCGGTTCCTGACTTTTATGATGGGAAACTCTACGTGGTCAACGGGAAGCCGGGTGACACCTATTGCGTCAAGCCGGGCGGCTCCGGAAACGTGACCGAGAGCCACATGCTCTGGCATGCATCTCGAAAGGGCGGGCGTGATTTGCCGTCCCCGGCAGTGGTGGACGGCACCTTGTTCATCAGTAGCATGAGCGGGATCGCCACGAGCTATGATGCTGCGACCGGTGAACCCTATTATGTGGAGCGATTGGGCGAGGGAGTGGAGATTGCTGCGGCACCCCTGGTCGCCGACGGGCTGCTCTACCTGCAGACTGTTCACGGCGGCGATGTGATCGTGGTTCGTCCGGGGAAAGCACTGGATATCGTTTCGGTAAATTCGCTGGGCGATTCAGCCAAAGAAGAGACTTTCAGGGCCACCATCGCTCCCATTGGTGGGAAGCTATATCTCCGCTCAGGCATGACTCTCTATTGCGTGGCGAAGTAGGGAGGCGCCGATTCTCTCTGCAAACAGGCGCACTCCCGAAAGAAAGCGATTTACCCGGCGCAATGGGGGTGAATCGTCACCAAATCGCGTTGTTAAAAGGTCTGGACTTGCTGCTTGATCATCTTTAACCTCTCCGACCCGTCCGGGAGTATTTTGCTATGACTATAAAAAATCTTCTTCTTACTGCTTGTGTCACGACCTTTCTCGCGCTTTCCGCCCAGGCACAAAGCGGCGGTGTCGCCATTCTGGACATTGATGCCGTCGCCCGTGAGCTCGGGGTCGAAGATCAGGTTCGGGTGGATCTCATCACGATGCAATCCGACCTCAACGCTGAACTCCAGCGGACCCAGGCAACGATGCAGGCCCAGATGAACAATGTTGAACAAGGCGCCGGAGAGAATCCTTCCGATGTGGATCGTCAGAAGGTCCTCCAGACCAATCAGCAGCTGAATCTCGAGTTCAATCGCCTCAAAAATCAGGCTCAGCAGAACCTCGCCCAGGAGCGCGTCCGCATGATCAATGAATTTCGACTTCGCCTTGAACCGGTTGCCCTGATGGCTGCTAAGAAGAAAGGACTCGACATTGTTCTCATGAAGACCACGCCGCCGGTATTCACTTACTCAAGAGAGGTTGATATCACCGAGGAAACCACCAAGCTGGCGATCGAAGCTGGGATGAAAGTGGAGTTATCCGAAATCGATGCGACCGATGCCGACGCTATCGAAGATGCCGGCGCTACCGAAGAAATAGAGACTTCCGGGAGCACTGAAGCCCCTGCCGAGTAATTCGACGATCAAGCCCGGTCAGGTTGTGATTTTTTCTTTATCATTATGTCAACAAAAGTAGGTGTTATCGGTGCGGGCGGAATGGCCCAGTACCATATCGATGGATTCCGCAAGGCAGGCGCTGATGTCGTCGCCATGGCGGATGTGAATCTGGAAGCGGCCAAAGCTTCCGCTGAGAGCTACGGCATTCCGAATGTCTACGGCGACGTTGCCGAGATGCTCGAGTCGGATATCGATGCTGTGTCGATCATTGTTCCTAACAAGTTCCACGCGCCTCTCGCGATCCAGGCTCTCAACGCTGGCAAGCACGTCTTCTGCGAAAAGCCTCCGGCGCTCAATGCCGCGGAGGTCGAAGAAATGATCACAGCCCGTGATGCTGCCGGCAAGCAGCTCATGTTTAACTTCAACAACCGTGCCCGTCCTGAGTCTCGCGAGATGATGAAGGCGATCAACGACGGCGTGGTCGGTCGAATCAACTCCGCCCAGGCCAAGTGGGCGCGTCGCACTGGTATTCCCGGCTTCGGTGGTTGGTTCACCACGAAAGCTCTTTCAGGTGGTGGTCCCGTGATTGACCTTCTTCACATGCTCGACCTCGCCATGTATTTCATGGGCAATCCCAAGCCGACTTATGTGATGGGCAGCACCTTCGATGATCACATTTCCGATAAGCAATTCAAGGGTCCCTGGGGCATTCCTGACAATGCTGACGGTGTCACTGACGTGGAGTCCGCTGCCCACGGATTTGTGATGTTCGAAACGGGTCAGACGCTCAGTTTCCAGATGTCCTGGGCCGAAATGATCAAGCGCGAGGAAGTTTCCGTGGTTTTCCAGGGTGTCGAAGCAGGTGGTAAGGTCGAGCGCCTCTTCGGCGAAGACGGCCTCGACGAGACTGCCATCGATACCTGCGAACTCTATCTGCAGGAAAACGGTGAGCGCGTCGATAAGACGATTGAAGTGGAAGAATGTGAGGACATGGGCCGCATCAACTCCGCAGCGAACTTCATCGAAGCAATCGAAGGCAGCGCCGCACCGCTTAACAATGCTGAGCAGGGTCTCGCCCTGATGCAGATTATCGACGCTGTTTACGAGGCTGCCGAGTCAGGTAAGCCGGTCGCGATCTAGCGGAGATCCTAAGCAATCTTTGAAAAAGGCGGGGAAGTGATTCTCCGCCTTTTTTGTGCCCTGCTCGCAGATCAGCGCGACTCGGCGAAATAGCCGATTCGAAGAATACGATTCTTCAATGCCTTCAACGAGTAGGCGAAGTGATAGGCAGCAGCCATTGGCAGAAGGGACAGGGCTTTGGGAATGATAACAATGCGGTCGACGTAGTAGTGATCCGTCTCCCATTGGGTCTTGTAGGTCTCGCTTCCGAGGAGCATGTCGAGTCGAAAGTGTGTAGGATTGAACTGATCGATGACAAACTTGCACGTCGCGATGAGGAGAAAACCACCCGGGGCAAGGTGGGCATGCTTTCGATCGTAGTCAGTGATGTAGTAATAGAACGCGTTTTCCGTTGCATAGCCCATGCAGAAGGCGATCAGCTCATCGTCCTTTTTTAAAAGAGAGAGCAGAAAGGATTTCTGAGTTTGAGTCTGGAGCCACAGGTATCGGGTAAAGAACGTGTCGGCAAAGGGAGATTCACCGGAGCGAAGTTGCTGATTCTCACGATGCAGTTGACCAATCGCTTCAAGGTCCGCCTCTGTCACCTCAGGGGCCCAGAGGTGCAGAACCTCGAAATTGCCGTCTTCAGCTTTGATTCGGTTATTACTCGAATTGAATTTACGTCGCTGTCTTCGCGGTATCACCCTGAGGAAGCCATCTCCGTCCGGGGTTTCCAGATCAAAGTCGGCGACGACGCAGACTCCGAAGTAACGTTTGCAGAGCCAGGCGCCCTTAAGGGGAAGGGATTTCCGGATGGCATCGGAGAGAAAGTTGAATTCGGGAACGTGACCGGTGATGAAGACAAGCTTCTCCTTCACCGCATAGTCGATGGCGGTTTTGAGCAATTGGCAGGCATCGTGCGAATTGCTGGCCAGAATGTCCTGGTAGTCGATATGGTTTTCAGAGAGGGTCAGCAATTTTCGCCCTTTGCGATAGAGCGGCAGAATTCCGGCGAGGCCACCATCGTCTTGAAGCTCAAAAATTACGGCTTGCTGGGCCGGGCTGATTTCCGTAGCGACCTGGTCGAGCAGAGATTGCATCGCGGGGATCCAGGTTTCTGGACGGCAAAAGGGAGGCTCCTGCGACAGTTTTGCTGCCAGGGAGAGCCATTCATGGGAACGTTGAGCAATTTCGTCCCCTGTATTCAAGGTATGAACGTTAACGAGCATCACAAGATTCCGTCAATCTAACTCAATTACGGAATATCGCGTAATTATAAAAATTTAGAAGATCAAAGGTCGGGTTAGAAGCTTTGAGGTGTCCTCCTAATTGGTGGTTTGTCATTCTTATTTCCGCGCTGATCTCTTCCTCGCTTCGGCTCGGCAGAGGGATCGAAGTTGGGATTAGGGACTGTAGTACGGGGCGCGCCGGTGCTCGACTGCCAGTTGTGGAGGGCTTCGAGCAGGGTTTTTGCCTGGCCAGGCGCGGCTTCGGCGAGATTGCGGGTTTCGCCGGGATCAGTAGAGAGGTCGTAGATTTCAAAGGATTGCGTTTCGAACTGTTCGATCACTTTCCAATCACCCATTCTCATCGCACTGCTGGGGCCGCCACCGCCGATGTAACTTGGGAAGTGCCAGAATACACGGTCTCGATCGAGGCGAGTGCTCGCCCCGGAGAGGAGTGGGGCTAGGCTTTCACCATCGAGAGGGTGGTCGGCGTGTGGTTTGAGGCCTGCGAGATCGAGCAGCGTTGGGTAGATATCCATTGAGAGCATGGGTTCTGAGGTCATACCCTGCTTGACTCCCGGGCCCCAGATGGCAGTGGGCACCCGGATTCCGCCTTCGTAGAGAGTGCCTTTACCCCCGGCGAGTGGTTCGATGTAGCGCCTTGTGCCGCCGTTGTCGGAGTGAAAAATAACGATGGTGTTATTGGCTTGCCCTTGGTCGCGCAATGCATCGATGACGCGGCCTACATTGGAATCTGTTGCGTCCACCGTGGCCGCATAGTCAGGATCTTGTGCACCCTTTTTGCGATACTTTTCTACCAGCTCCGGCTTTGGCTCAAAGGGGGAATGCACGGCGTGATAGGCCATGTAGAGAAAGAAGGGCTGGTTCTTCTGGTCTGACATCCATTCGATTCCGGCCGTGGTCAGTTCATCGGTGAGATACTGGCCTTCGTCATTGAAAAAGCGATCTTTGTCGAAGCCCACATCGCGAGGTTGTTTGAAGATATCGAAGCCCTGGCCAGTGGGTGTGGTCGGGCCGTCTCGTCCCCTACCAAGATTCCACATGCCGAACATGCCGGTGGCGTAGCCACCTGACTTGAGAGCTTCCGCAATGGTGACAGATTCGGTGGCGAGTTCGGCGTTGCTCTGAGCGGCGAGAACCTTGTGATGAGGAGATCCCGGGGTGTGGCGGTCATCGACCACGGTGTAGACGCCGTGCCGTGGCGGGTATTGTCCGCTCATCAGGCAGGCCCGGGTGGGGGCACAGTTCGGGGCGCTGGCGTAGGCGTTGGTGAAGATCATGCCCTGGCGGGCCATTTCATCGGTACGTGGCGTTTCGATGATCTGGTTGCCGGTGAATCCCATGGCGTTCCATCCCATGTCGTCGATGAGAAAGAGAACAAAGTTAGGGCGATCCGGGAGAGGGGTGGGGACTTGAGTGGGGGAGGTTGCGGGAGCACTTGGGGTGTTGTTGGTGCCGTCATTGTCAGGCGGATTGCGGCGCGTCTTGTCCGCCTCTGCGGGCTTCGCCTTTCCCGATTTCATCCTCTCGACTTCATCTTTCGAGAGGCGCTGATCACCGTTGAGGTCTCCGCGCTGAAAGAACTTCCTGAATTGTGCGGCCAGTTCTTCGGCAGAGATACTGCCGCTTCTATCCTTGTCGAGTTCGCTGGCATGCTGTTTGACGAAACCACCCAGGGGTGATTTGATGCCACCTGCAGATTGGCTCTCAACGGGGGTGATATCCCCGCTCTTGTCTACGTCGTAAGCGAGGAAGACGCGGCGCGCCTCCTGCATCAGTTCTCCCTGGTAGTCGACGACGCCGTCTTCGTTCGCATCGAGTTCGGCTGCGTGAACGGCCAACCAGGCTTGGCGGGGGCCGTTGTCAGCGGCAGGGCGAATTTCTTCCTTCCCTGGGGCGCCGGGTTTGCTTTTTCCTCTCTGGCCGCCTTTGCCCTTCTTTCCTCCAGGCGGGCGGTCGCTCCCTTTGCCGCCGTTGTTGGCTTGTCGCTGGTAGGACTCTTTCATGGCATTGCCTGCAGGATCGAAGAACTCAAAATCAGCCCCGGTGTCCGTGACCTCGTAGTTGATTTGGTGTGTCTCGCCACGCACCTTATATTCAAGGGAATAGCCCTCGGCCAAAGTTCCACTGAATCCGGTGATCTCGGCTCCGCGCAGTGGTTGAAGGAAGGGGCGGACGCCCTGAGCACGAGGACGATCCTCGAGATCTGCGGCCCCGCGGAAGTAGGCCATCATGTAGGGATTCTCCAGATTGCCGATGTAGCGGTAGATTCCTTCGTCGTCGAAGTAGCCATGGCATTCGTCGAGTGGTTTGTCATTGGCAGGATCTTCGAGGTAGACCGGGTGACCATCCAGGCCGAACGCGATGGGATTGCCCTTGCTGGCGATTCCCTCGAGATGAGAAGGTGCAATGTGATAGTGATAGTCATCAGCACGCCCGCAGTGGCCGCCCCATTCATCGAGTTCTCCTCCGAGGTAGGCGTCTTTGCCACTCTGGGTGAGAGCGTGAAAGATGGGGATGCCGTTGACGGCAATGGCGATCGGGCCGAGCAGAGTAAGCGCCTGGGGTTCTTCGAGGACGGTTGGATTGAGGGGGAGGGCGAATCGATTGTCCCCGACGTAGGCGTGTGGCAAAGGAACCTGCTGCTGCCAGGCGGTGATCCCGCGCATCATGTCGTGATCCGGGAGTCCGTTGGATTCGATGTAGAGAAAGTCGTCGTCCCAGGATAGGCCGAGGCGGTTCTTGAATGGCTCGAATGCAGCCACCGTGGCCGGGATCGGACCTCCGGGATTGTCGAAGGTGCGTTCACCCGGAAACTCTGCGGCATAGGGGGAGAGATTGGGGGCGATCGCGGCAATTGTGAGAGGGATTGCGACCGCGGTGAGGAGGAGTGAGGCAAAAGCGAAAATAAGGGTCTTCATGACTGCCGGGGATTTAAGTTTCAGCGGTTTGAGGAGTCAATGTGACCACGTGGCCAGTCAGCAGGTGGCATGGGAGCGCCGTTCGGTGGGCTTTCGATGGTGGTTCGAAAGAGGACGGTATTGTCGAGTGCGAGGTCACCGGTCCAGATCCATTGGGCGCCTTCGAAGTCGTTTTCGTAGAACGGACTCTTGGGGCTGACCGCTTCTTCGGTGTGCTCCGTGGCGTTCTCCCAGGCAGAATCATCAAAATCAACTGCGAACCAGTTTTCTGGAATCGGTTTGTGCGTGGTTTCGGGGTTCTCCATGTCCCGGTTGATCGGGCCATGAAAGAAGCTCTTCGCTCTCCAGGACGCATTGCTCACTGTGCCATCGCTGAACTTGAGGATGAATCCGCCGTCTCCAAGGTTGGAGTTGTTGTATTCGAGGCCCGTGTCAAGATCGGCATTGTCTTTCGCCATCACCGCAATGGTCATGGGGTATTCGGGCAGGATGTCGACGGAGACGACGTTGTGAGGAATGAATGAAATCGAGTCGACCATGACCAGATTTCCATTGATGTAGAGTTTGAACCAGTTATCAGCATAGACGTTGGCTCTGAGTGTGTCGTCGATCCTGGGCTTGTTGACGCGAGGGCCCGAGCCTCCTTTGCCTCCCTTTGCTTTTTCTTTGCGGGGAGGGCGCTCATTTTGGGCTTCGAGAGAGGCTAGCGGAGAACAGGCCAACGCGAGGCAGGTTATTAGAGTGGGGAGTTTCTTCATGGCTTCAGACTGGCAGCGGGAGATTTTCAACAAATGACGGTGAGATTACAGGGATGAAATGTTGGCAGGAGCGTTGAGTTCAGTGCTTTGGCTTCTTGTTAGCTCTTCCCTTTCCTCCTTTGCCTCCTCCACCTTTCTTCTTGTTGTTGGATCCCCGGATATCAGGGGCGTTGTCAGGATCAAATTCCGGATTGGGGGAGGGAAACTGAGCGTTCACCTTTTCGAGGTAGGCATCCATGCGGGACTCGAGATTGGCAGCGATGTCAGGTTGGGTCGTGGCCAGGTTTCGGGATTCGCCGATGTCTTCGCTGATGTTGAACAGCTTCAGTGAGCCGTTTTCATAGTGGCGAATCAATTTGTAGTCGCCGAGGAAGAGAGCGGTGTGAGGGGAGTCACCCTGGTAGTGAGGAAAGTGAAAAACGAGTTCCTTTGAAGGGCGTTGGACGGGGGTATTACCTCCTTCGAACAGATGGGTGATGGAGCCGCCTTCGATGTTCTCGGGCAGCGGTTCCGTGACGCCGGCGAGTTCGCAAAAGGTATTGAACAGATCAAAGCCGACGACTCGATCATGGCACCAGGAGTCGGGGGCGATTCCCGGGCCTCGCACGATGAAAGGCACTCGAATACCGGCCTCCCAGACATCCCCTTTGCCGCCTTGAAGCAGTCCGCGCACTCCACCTCCGTTGTCGGACATGTAGACGACGTAGGTGTTGTCCCGCAGTCCCAGTTCGTCGAGGCGCTCTAACAAAAGACCTATCCCGCGATCGAGGTCTTCGGTGATGGCGGCACGGCCGATCTCTTTTTCGTTCCCTTTTGGATTGAGTTGGCTGTACTTCTCAACCAGCGCTTTCGTTGCATTCTGCGGGTAGTGAAGCGCGTGATAGTAGCAGGTAATGAAGAAAGGCTTGCCGGCATCGTGACTTTTCTCCATGAAGGCAGCGGCGCGTTTGCCCATCCCGAAAATATCGACTGGATTGGGTTCGACGAACGGGGCGGCATCCTGGTTCCCGGTTTCGCCGTCGCTTTCGTGGTATCCATGAGATTCAGGCCCGCCCCCTGCGAGGTGCCATTTTCCATAAAGAGCTGTCGCGTATCCGGCGCGTTGCAGGATTTCTCCAATGGTGACTTCTTCTTCGGGGATGCGCTTATTGATGGTTGGGGAGATCAATCTAAATCCATCCTCAGCTGTCATAGTAGGCGCTGCCTTTGTCCAATTGAGCTGCGCCGGGCTCTTGCCTGTCTGCAGGCTGATTCGAGTGGGAGAACAAACCGGTGCCGGAGAATAGGCCGCGGAGAATCGTCGCCCTTCTGATGCGAGGCGCGCGAGATTGGGCGTGTCGATGTAGCGATGAGCGGATCCCGGGATGTCGGGGTGCATCTGACAGGACAGCCCGTTCCAGCTTTGGTCGTCTGCAAGCAGGAAGAGGATGTTTGGGTGATCGTCAGAGTGAGCGATATTGATCGATAGCAAAACCAGGGCAAAAATGGGCAGGGATGGGCGCATGGGGCGTTGCATCATATAGCGAAGCATGGACTTCATGACAGTTTGATTACGCTGCTTGAAAAGAGTTTCCGGCGTAAATGCTGGTGAAGAAGGGAGAGTGTCTCTGCGTCTGCCTTCGGCCCGATTGCGGATGTGCTGATCGCACATCGAAATCAGGCAGCTTCGTTGCTTGGTTGATGTTGCGCGAACGTGGAGGGTGTCTATAGTTCGAGATATGCGTGTATATTTGTTAGAACTCTGGGCTGTTCTTCTCTTTCTGACATGGGGAAGCTGGTTCGTCATGGCGGATGATGAGGAATTATGGAGAACCTGGACCAGCACAGCGGGGACTTCGATTGAGGCCAAGGTCGTTCGTGTGGGTGCCACCGATGTCACCTTAGAAAGACGGGATGGTGTCAAATTCACTGTGGGCTGGGAGCAATTGTCAGCCGACGATCAGAAACTGCTCGCAGAGCTCTCGCTGGAGTCGTTGAAGAGCAGTTTAGTTTCGGAGACAAAAGGCAATACCTCGATTGAATCACTAGGTGCGACGGCAGGGGAAATCAGCGGCCCAATTCTCTGCGCTGCCAACAGCGAGGCCTCCTACTTTCTCTATCTGCCCGTGGGATTCCACGATGGGCGCGAATGGCCGGTCTGCTTTGTGATGGCCGCAGGAGGCGGCAAATCTTCGAAGAGTCTGGATCGCTATACCGCGATCGCCGATCGGCTCGGGATCGTGCTGGCGCTCTCCGTCGAATCCAAAAACGGCTTTGCGGGGTCAGATGCAGCGATGCGCTCCATGGTCGACGACGTTTTTGAGCGAGTGCCAGTAATCGAAGGATTGGGGATGTCGACGGGCATGTCTGGCGGCGGACGGATGGCCTATCTTCTGGCAGAGGGCGACAACCGGATCGAAGGCGTACTGCCCTGTGGTGCCGGCGGAGGCGTCTACATCGAGGCGAAAGACTTTCGACAGGCGGTCCTGCGCAATTCAACCTATGTCTACAGCCTTGTTGGAACGAATTGCTTCAATCGCACCGGAGCCTACCAGACTCACCAGAAATTGCCTGAGGATTGCCGACTTCGCTTCTTTCCCGGCAAACACACCTGGGCGAAGGGACCCGTACTGGACCAGGGCGTTGCCAGAGTGCTGGGTGCTCTGCTGGAGGGGGCGGAGCACGAAACGGCTCTCGCTTTGCGACAGGGCTACATGCTGACCATGCTGGAGATGGCCGGAGATATGGTGGAGGCAGAGCCCTGGGAAGCCGCCTACTGGGCTAAATATCTGGAGAGCTTTCCCTCTGGGAATCAGGTGCTGACTGAGCGAGCGAGTCAATTGAGACAACAGGTTGAATCTGATCCGCGAGTCGGCCTGGCGCAACAGGCCGAGAGGGCGATTGAGCAGCACGCGGGATCGTTCTTCGAGGTGTTTTACACCGAAGACAAGAAAGAAAACCCCGCTCGAAAAGCAGCCGCCGAAAAGGCAGCTGAACCTTTTTCTTCAATTCCTCATGGAGAACTGATTCTTCTGCTCGGGGAGAAATGTTGAGCTTCGGTGCTTAGGTAAATCCGATCGAAGGAGGCCGATTGGTAATTGGCGTTTCCGTGACGCGAAACCACGGAAAATTGCCGCATTTCGCCGTGTTGCATTTTGCAGGCGAATTGCTTACGCTCGCTGTCCCTCCGGGATCTGATTGAACGTGGGGATCTCTAGAACCGCAAAACCTCTTTATGAATCGAAAACTACGCATGGGAATGGTCGGTGGCGGCCGTGGTGCCTTTATTGGCCAGGTCCACCGCATGGCAGCCAACCTCGATGGCAAAATTGAACTCGTCGCCGGAGCGTTTTCCTCCGATCCGGAGAAATCCAAGCTTTCCGGAGAAGACTTCTTCCTCGATCCCGACCGCGTCTACGGCAGCTATCAGGAGATGGCGGAGAAGGAAGCGCAGCGCGAAGACAAGATCGACTTTGTCTCCATCGTGGTGCAGAACTTCCTTCACTTCGACGTCGCCAAGACCTTCATCGAAGCCGGTTTCAACGTGATTTGCGACAAGCCGATGACCCTGACCTACGAGCAGGCGCTCGAGCTTCGCGAGATCGTGAATCACTCCGATCAGATCTTTGCCCTGACTCACAACTACACCGGTTACCCGATGGTCAAAGAGGCCAAGCGCATGGTGAAGGACGGTGAACTCGGGCGTATTCTCAAGATCGTCGCCGAATACCCGCAGGGATACGCCGTGGGCGATGTTGAGGGTGAAGGCCAGGGCAAGATCAATAGCTGGCGTTCCGATCCCAAGATTGCCGGTATTTCCAACTGCATGGGTGACATTGGCACTCACGCTCATAACCTGATCCGTTACATCACCGGACTGGAGATCGATGAGATCTGCTCTGACCTGACGGCGTTTATCCCGGGCCGTGAGCTCGATGACGATGGCAACAACCTGGTCCGCTTCGAAGGCGGCGCTAAGGGCATCATCCACGCCTCGCAGATATCCAACGGAGACGAGAACGCACTCAATATCCGTGTCTACGGCACCAAGGCGTCACTCGAGTGGCATCAGGAAGATCCGAATGAGCTGATCGTGAAATACGCGAACGCTCCCCGCAAGATTTACCGCCGCGGTAATGACTACATTTCCGAGGAAGCGGCCGGCCACGGTTTCACCCGTACGCCATTCGCTCACCCGGAAGGTTTCATCGAGGCGTTTGCCAATATCTACCTCGCTGCGGCACAGGCCATGGCGGACAAGATCGACGGTAATCCAGCTCCAGAAGGCGGTTACGACTTCCCGGGCGTCGACGATGGTGTTGCCGGGTTGGCCTTCATCAAGGCCGCCGTGGAAAGCTCTGCTTCGGAAGAGAAGTGGTGCAAGTTTCCCGCGGTTTAGGGCTCGAGCAATTGAAGAAGTGGCCGATGCCGTGACGTGTTCGTGTTTCGGTCAGGGCACGTTCGATTTGCCGTGAATTAGGTGCTGGCGGAGATGAAGCGTCAGGTCGGGAAGCTACGAGCGTCAGCTCGGGTAGCCGCGAGCGGCCCGCTCGCGGATGGCGGGCGTTGTTTGGAGCGAGCGGTTTTCAACCGTGGTGCGGATGGCGGTCGTGCGGGAGCACGCCCCTCCACGCGTGAGGGGCGGAGATGTGAAGGTGTGGAGGGGCTGGCTCCTGCCTGCCCGAAATACATGTGGATTCGACTCTTTGAGAGGCCTACACCTTCTCCGAAAAGCCGCGCAAGCGTTTGAGCACTTCCTCTTTACCGAGCAGTTCCAGCACGGGCACGAGGTCGGCTCCGCCCATGGCGCCCATGACGGCGACACGGCAGGGCATCATGAGTGCCCCCATCTTGGCACCGATGGATTCAGCGGCGGTTCCGATGGCGGGCTTGATGACATCGGCATTCCAGTCGGAAACGCCTTCGAGTCCGGTGATGAGGGCCTGGATCACGTCGGCCATGCCGTCGCGACTGACGACTTTTTCCACGGCGGCATCATCGTATTCGACGGTGTCGGCGAAAATGGTGGCGATCACACCGGGAACTTCGCTGAGCAACTGAGCGCGCTCACGGGCGAGCTCGAGGGCCGCGGGGACGCGGGCGTCGTCGGTCGGGATGCCGGCCTTTTCGAGGAAGGGGGCGGACGCCGTCGCCAGGTCTTCGGGTGAAAGCTGTTTGAGGTGCTCTCCGTTGACCCAGAGGCATTTGTCGTAGTCGAACTTGGAATTGGATTTGTTGATGCCGCTGAGATCGAAGCGTTGCTGGAGTTCTGCAAAGGAGAAGATCTCCTGGTCGTCCTTACCGGACCAGCCGAGCAGGGCCATGTAGTTGTTCACCGCGTCGGGGAGAAAGCCGTTCTCCTGGTATTCGTGAATGAGTGCACCCTGGTCGCGCTTGCTCATTTTGGAGCCGTTCTGGTTCAGATTGAGCGGGATGTGGGCGAAGGTGGGGGGCTCGACACCGAAGGCCTCGAAGAGGGCGAGGTGCTTCGGGGTGTTGGAAAGGTGATCTTCTCCTCGAATTACGTGAGTGATGCCCATCTCGATGTCGTCGACGACATTGACGAAGTGAAAGATGTAACCGCCGTTGGGGCGTTTGATGACGATGTCAGGATTGGCGGGGACTTCCTGTTTGGTTTCGGGATCGAAACGGGTGGAGCCCTGTTCCTTGAGATTCACGGAGACGTCGCCGCAGACCTGGTCGTTCACGGTGATGGTCTTGTCCGGTACTTCGAAACGAATGGCGCCTTCGTCTTCGTAGACGAGGCCGGCTTCTTCGAGCCGGTCAAGGTAGCGGTCGTAGATGTCGACTCGCTTGCTCTGACGGTAAGGACCACGATCACCGCGGCTTTCGTTGCCGCCCAGAGCCGGACCTTCATCCCATTCGAGTCCGAGCCACTTGAGTCCGTCGAGGATGACGTTCATGGAATCATCCGTGCTGCGTTCGGCATCGGTGTCTTCCACACGCAGGATGAATTGCCCGCCGTGACGCTTGGCGTAGAGCCAGTTATACAGGGCGGTGCGGGCACCTCCGATGTGAAGGAAGCCAGTGGGAGACGGGGCAAATCGAGTACGAACGCTCATTGCGGGGAAGGTGCCGCAAAGTGGCCGCGGGTCAACCGGTGAGTCGATCCGCAGCCGAAAGTTCGCGGGCCACTGAAGCCTCAGGGCTTCTGGAGAAGATTGAGGTCGTGGATGGACCAGTAGAGTTTGTGGCTGCCGGTCTGAGTGATCTTTACAAATTTGACCTCCTGTTCCGGAAACTCGACGACGAGTTTTGGTGTCTTTCCGTCGCGCAGCTTGATGGGCTTAGTCCACTTCTTTCCATTGAGCGAGAATTCAATCTTGCAGCCGCGAGGGTAGTCTCCCCGGGATTTGGCTGAGTCGGCGATTAATCCGACGACTGTCTCTGGTTGAGGAAGCTCCAGCTGGAACCACATCTCTGGCTCCATGCTTTGGCCAGTGGTGAAACGTGTCGCGAGATCTCCGTCGATAGCGTTTTTGGGATCGCCCGAACTGTGCTGATGACTCGCGGTCACTTTCCAGTCGCTCCGGTCGTCAAAAATTTGAGGCACACTGGCGTGGAGTTCGGATTCGGTCCAGGCGGTGGTGCGGTCGGCATTGGCTTTCCGGATCTGCTTCACTTCCTCCTCGGTCACAAAACCGAGATCGTTGCCGAAGCTGTTCTTGATGTAAGAAACGACGGACGCGACCCACTGGTCACCGTTGGAAGCCATCGAGATCATCTCTCCGGGGTAGCTCTTGCCTTCGACGGGGCCGGTGAGGCCGTGAAGAACCACCTTGGGAGCGAGCTCACGGTGGCCGGCGATGATCTTTGAACCGACCAGGGAAGGCGCGAGACGCAAGTCGTCGCCTCCGGGGATGGGCATGCCTTTGCCGTCTCCACCGTGGCAGGCGAAACAGAGAGCTTCATAGACGATTTTGCCTTCTTTGTAGAGGGTGAGTTGTTCAGGGGTGAGCTTCTCGGGAGCCGCCTGACCGCCCTTGAGCATCTGATTACCGATCGCATTGACTCCGGCGCTGTCGCTGCCCGCTATGGTCGTGGCGGTAAATTCCTTGTGATCCGGAAAATCGAGGAACTTGGCAGTAAGCATGGACTGGATCACCACTTCGGGATCGGTGTCGGCGGCCATGGCCTTGAAATCGGTTTCGAAATCTTCGTTTCCGGTTTTGTGGAGGGTTTCTCCGGCGCGGATGGCGGCGCGGCGGACGGAGGCGTGTTCGTCCTTGAGCTTTTCCCGGAGAAATGTCGGAGTGAGCGTGCCAAGGCCTTCCAGGGTCCAGATGGCGTGCATGCGGGCGAGGTCGCTCTCGCTTTCGCGGGCCATCTTCACGAGGGCCGAGGACACCGAGGTGTCGCCGTGCAAGATGATCAACTTCTGCGCATTGTCCCGCCACCAGCCGTTGGGATGCTCAAGGTGAGCCACGAGCTGCTGAGGTGTTTCGTCCAGCATGTTCGGCCGTGGTCCGGGCTCGTAGTCGTCGTGGACGAGGCGGTAAATGCGGCCGCGCTGGATGTTCTTGGCAAAGCCATAGTCGTCGATCACGCCGCGCAGGTAGCTGCCGGGCTTGGTCCAGTTGCCTTGCTGGATGATGCCGCGATACATGTCGACAATGTAGAGGGTTCCGTCGGGACCGGTCTGGGTGTGAACGGCACGGAAGTTAGGGTCGGTGGAGCGGATGAACTCGCGACCGGGATCGGCGTTGCTCAGGTAGGTGATCCCATCGCGAACTTCGACCTTGGAGCGGCGAATGAGTCGACCCACGGGCTCGGAAAAGAACAGATCACCCTTGAGTTCGTCGGGCAGGCGGTCTCCGCGAAAGATGCCCTCACCACAGGTGGCGGTGAAGTGATTGAGGGTTTGATCCTCCGGACGGAAGCGCTTCGTCCCGCCCTGGACATCAGGGATGCCGACAAGGGGAAGAACCTCTCGATAATCGGCCGGAAACTGGTCCGGCACATTGAAGGCGCCGTAAACGATGGGCTGCTGGAAGTTCAGCGGACCGCGTTCTCCGCCGGCATTGACAAACCAGGGCTTGCCGTGGTCGTCCTGACAGAGGCCCCACTGGCCGCCGTTGGAAGCGGTGGGCTCTTTGAGAGCGAGGCCGCCGGGATTGTGGCGCAGGCGGTAGGCGTTGTAGGTGGTGTAGATCCAGTTGTCCATCGACCAGATCAGGCCGCTGGGTTGGTGCTCCATGTTGCCGCCGCGAGGGCCGCCTTCATACCAGAGTGTTTTCTCATCGGCAACGCCGTCACCGTCAGTGTCGCGATACCAGAAAATATCGAGCGTATTGGTCTCGTTGATGAGAGCCCCGTTATGGAGTGGTAGGACCATGCGAGGCAGCAGCAGGTTGTCGGCAAAGATAGTGTGCTTGTCCATCCTCCCGTCGCCGTTAGTGTCTTCATGAAGGGAGACGCGACCTTTGCTTTCCTGTTCGCCAGTAGCGTCAGCATCCTGCATGTAGGTGCTCATTTCGACGACATACATGCGACCGTTTCCGTCAAAAGCGCAGGCAACGGGTTCGGTGATCTGTGGTTCAGTCAGGACCGGCTCGAGGCGGTATCCTTCCGGAAGCTCGAAGGTCGCGAGACTGTCTTCGACCGAAAGATAGGGGAGGGTTCCGGTTGGCTCATAAATCTTCACATCGGTCGCAAAAAGGGAGGCTGCAGAGGAGGCGGAAAGAAGGAGGGAAAGTAGGAGTGCTTTCATGGGTATCATTTAAATCAAAGCGCCGCTGAGGAGGGGCTTCGGAGTGGGAGCGGTGAACCTACGACCGAAGAAGTGATCTAAAACCGCATATTGCGTGGAAAATCTTTTGATTTGCGCCAAGTGTGGCGTGATTCCGCAGAATTTGAGCACTCGTAAGTTTGGGTTCTGGGATAGAAGATATGACCCTCTTTAAAGATGACCTCAAAATCCTTGATTCTCTTGATTGCTCTTGTTTTCTGCGCCATTGCCAGCCGCGCGGAGTCTCCCAACATTATTCTGATCCTGACTGATGATCAGGGTTGGAGTCAGCGTTCCGGACTAATGGATCCAGAGGTCGCGGATTCCGGTTCAGACTATCTTGAGACTCCAGCGATGGACCGGATCGCGAATGAGGGAATGCGGTTTACCAGTGGCTATTCCCCGGCTCCGCTTTGCACCCCGACCCGACGCAGCATTCTTTGCGGGACCAGCGCGGCTCGGTCGGGATCTGAATTTGAGAGTGTCTGGGTTCCGGCCGAACACCTGACCATCCCGAGGGCCCTGAAGAAAGCGAATGCGGACTACCAGTGCGCGCACTTCGGTAAATGGGGAGAGAAGATGATCTCATCTCCCGAGGAATGCGGCTACGACGTCAGTGACGGACATACCGGAAACGTGACTGGCGGGATGGCTGACAAGATGGAGCCAGCCCATATCGTTGCTGACCCGAAGCGGACTGATTCGGTGACGGACCGCACCATTGATTTCATGCGCCAGCAGGCAAAAGCGGGGAAGCCCTTTTACGCGCAGGTGAGCTATTACGCGGTCCACCTCAGGATCGAGTTGCTGGAGGCATCGCTGAAGAAGTACCAGGATAAAGGGGCTCCGGACCGCGCGTATTCACCCGGTTGGGTTGGAATGCTCGAGGAGATGGACACTGCGATCGGGCGGATTCTCGATGAGGTCGATGCACTGGGCATTTCTGAAAACACCTTCGTCATTTTCACCACGGACAATGGCGGACGCGGAGTGGTGCCCGGCGGTGATCCGGAGAGTGCGGCGCCAAACGTGCCTTTGTCAGGGGCGAAACACTCGTTGCTGGAAGGTGGCATTCGGGTGCCGTTCCTGGTTCGTGGTCCTTCCATTGAAGCGGGTTCGGTCTGCCGGGTTCCCGTGGTCGGATACGATTTCCTGCCGACTTTCTATGATCTGGCGGGAGGTACCGGTGAGCTTTCCGCGGAAGTGGATGGTGGCAGTTTTGCTACGTTGCTGGAAAAGCCGGAAGCAGGTCCGGTGAAACGTGCCGTAGAGGGAATCGTGTTTTCCCGCCCACGGCAAGGAAACGCGGCAATTCGTGATGGTAACTGGAAGCTCCTGGCTGAAATCGATAGTGAACGCCAGATACAGTCCGTCCAGCTTTTCAACGTGAACAAGGATATTGCCGAGTCGAAGGACTTATCCTCGAAACAACAAGAGAAGACGAAAGAATTAAGGAGCCGGTTGGAATCTTTTCTCGAGTCTCATGAGGATCCGTCACCGACGATGAAAAAGCGCAAGGGGCCCTAGGGTTTAGCGAACGTTTTCCCGGGGATTTATGCCGACGCGCGCCCCGATAGCCTGTGTTGGCTAAGCCAACTAGCGCATACAGGTGGAGAGGAACGTTTGCGCGGAAGTTCTCGACTCATACCTTAGACGTGTGGCATCATAGCCCGCTCGATACCAGAATGAAAAAGATCTCACGTCGTAATATGGTCAAAGGGACTGCTGCAGCCGCAGCGGCCTGGAATTTTCAAGTTGTTCCCAGCCGAGTTTTCGGTGCGAACTCCAAGTTAACCCTCGGAGCCATTGGCACAGGCGGCAAAGGCGTCGCAGACATTCAGGGCTGTGATGATGCCGGCTTTGAAATCGTATCCCTCTGTGATGTGGTCGACGTCGCGCAGTATCCAAATGTAGAGGGTCGCCTTGAGAAGCTAGTCGGTACACGCGCCAAGTATCCGGACGCTTCTTTCTACATGGACTGGCGCGAGATGATCTACAGTGAAGGCGACAAAATCGATGCTGTCACCATTTCTGCTCCGGACCACGTCCACGCGCACCCTGCCATTGCTGCGATGCGTGCCGGCAAGCATGTCTACTGTCAGAAGCCTCTTTCTCACAGCATCTGGGAAGCTCGCGCCATGGCCAAGGTGGCTGCCGAAACGGGTGTGGTGACTCAAATGGGTAATCAGGCTCATGCGAACGATCACATGCGCCGCTGCGTTGAGCTGATTCAGGCCGGCATCATTGGGGACGTTCGTCAGGTTCATGTCTGGACCAACCGCCCGATTTGGCCTCAGGGCATCCCCGAATACCCGGAGGCGGAGCCTGTGCCGAAGCACATCGACTGGGACCTCTGGCTTGGACCAACAGAAGGGGTCGAATTCAGCACGAAGATTTTGCCGTTCAACTGGCGAGGTTACTGGGAGTTCGGGACCGGTGCCCTCGGTGACATGGCTTGCCACATCATGGACATGAGCTACTGGGCCGCTGATCTCGGGGCCCCGACCAGTGTGGAAGCGATCAGCGCCGATGGTCGTGGTGCCATGAGTGATATTTCTCCGCCAACCTGGTCGACGATCACTTACAAGTTCATGGATCGAGGCGACAAACCGCCGATTAAATACGTCTGGTACGACGGCTACAAGGACGCTGTGTTTAATCCTGACAAGTGGGCGCTCGAAAGCTCGGTCGACCCGTCAAAGAGACCTCAGGAGCGCAACTTGCCGCCGGACAGCATTCTTTCCGGTCAGGGACCCAACGATGGCAACAGCTACGGTTGCGTTGTCATCGGGGATGACAATGCTCGTCTCTACTTTGATCGCAGCAAAGACACCTGGATCGTGAAGCCTGGCAGCCGCCTCGACGGCTTCGAAGTGGAGCAGACGATTCCGCGTGCCCGTGATGAGGATCCCTACAAAGAGTTCTACGATGCCATCGTGGCAGGTGATCCAAAGGGAGCGCTTTCCAACATGCACCACTCCGGGCCATTCACTGAGATGGTTCTGCTGGGTAACCTCGCGGTTCGCCTCAACAAAGAGGTGGAGTGGGATGCTAATACGCTCAGCTCTCCGAACTGCCCCGAAGCCGATAGCTTGGTTCGCCGTCCTTATCGGAAGGGTTGGGAACTCGACGTTGAGGTATAACCGAATCCCAATTCATGGAAGGGTGTCGACAGAGCTTGTCGGCACCCTTTTTTAATGTCCAGATCCCGGCTATGAAACTGACTCAGCTATTGCCCACTCTATTGGTTTTCGTTTTGTCCTTCTTCTCAGCGGATGCCGGTGACAGACCCAATGTGATCGTGATCCTGGCGGATGATCTTGGATACGGAGATGTCGGGGCCTACAATTCCGAGTCGCAAATCGCAACTCCCGCGATGGACCGATTGGCAGCTGAGGGCATGCGTTTCACTGACGCGCACTCTCCTTCTGCGGTCTGCACCCCGACACGCTACGGGCTCCTGACTGGTCGCTACTGCTGGCGCACCCGGTTGAAGAAGGGAGTGCTGTGGGGGATTGATCCGGCGTTGATGGATCCTGAAAGAGCGACGGTTGCAGACCTCTTTAAGAAGGCTGGGTACGCAACGGCCTGCATCGGCAAATGGCACCTGGGCTTCGATTTTTATGATGCCGAAGGGGAGTTGCTACCCAACAATCGTGAGTATGAACGAACAGCGGGTGCAGATCGTGTCGACTATAGCCGTCGTATCGGGAAGAGCCCCCAGGAATACGGGTTCGATCAAAGCTTTGTGATCACGGGGTCTCTGAATATGTTTCCCTACACTTACATCGAGGGAGACCGAATTGTTGAGTCGGCGAGTGAATTCAAGCCACGCACCCCTCACAATATCACGATCATCAGTGGAGGGCCGATGGCACCGGATTTTGACTTTGAGGCGGTGGTCGACGTTTTCGCTGAGAAGGCGGAAGCTTTTGTCAGATCTTCAGTGAAGAACGGAGATCCATTCTTCCTCTACTATCCACTGACGGCGCCGCACAAACCGGTGCTTCCAGCGAAGCGTTTTCAGGGAAAATCCGGCTTTGGCATCTACGGAGATTTCATTCTGCAGGTCGACGATGTGGTGGCACGCATCGATCAGGTGCTGGAAGAGACTGGTAGACAAGAGAACACGCTGATCGTGGTGACGAGCGACAACGGGTCCTTCATGTATCGCCTGTCCGATGAAGCGCCGGATCACCTCGATGATTTCACAGCGACTGGTTATCGTGCCGAAAACCATCAGTCGAATTATCACTGGAGAGGAACGAAGGCCGACATCTACGAGGCAGGTCACCGGGTTCCTATGCTGGTGCGTTGGCCCGCAGTAGTGGAGGCCGGAACAGTGAGCGAGGAGACTGTGACGCTGACAGATTGGTATCGAACCTTTGCTGCAATGCTTTCACAGGAGGTCAGAGAGAACGAAGCAGAAGATAGTATCTCGCTGATTCCGTTACTAACGGCGGAAGGGGAATGGCAACGACCGCCAGTGGTACATCACTCTTTCAGCGGCATGTTTGCGATTCGCGATGGGGACTGGAAGCTAATCGCGGGCAACGGATCCGGGGGGCGCGAGAATCCGAAAGGTAAAGCCTTCGAAAGGCCCTACCAGCTATACAATCTCAAGCAGGATCCTTCAGAAACGAAGAACCTGATCGAGCAGCACCCTGAAATCGCGGAACGACTTGAGGGGGATCTGGAACAAATTCGGGGAGTGGAGTAGCGGGAGCTTACTCGCGGTGAGTCATCTCGTAGAGCGCAACGTCGTCTATCTTGCCCTCGGATGCGGCCTGGAAGGCCTTGATGTGGGCCGTCTCCATGTGGTCCTGCCAGAGTTCACGGGATTCCCAGTTCTCGTAGAAGAGAAAATGGTTGGGATCTTCGTTGTCTTCGTGGAGGTCGTATTGAAGGCAGCCTGCCTCCTCAAGGGTTGGAGGGATCAATCCCTGAAGTCCGGCCAGGATCTCTTCGCGGTGCTCAGGATTGACTCGGATATCGGCGACAATGGTGAGTTTTGACATAGTTAAGCCTGAGATAATCGAGGTGCGAGAAGCGTTCAAGATGATTCGGGCCAGGAAGTGAGACAGGGCCTGAGATAAAAGGGTGCGTGATCAGGCATGTATTTCGCTGGTTCACTCCCTTGCTTCCTCAGATCTAGCCCCGTATGATCGCGGTTCTACCATGATGAAAGAAGTCCCCCGAATCTTCTCTGCAGCGGTGGCTGCAGTCTTCCTTATTTCACCTGTTTCCGCCGCTGAGGTGGAGTCACCCTATGCCAAGGACAAAGGCGGTACCGAAGCACAGTTTGTCAGGGTGGCCCTGGCCGGCGAAAAGCGCACGCTGAC
>JABSSQ010000104.1 GCA_013213905.1 Verrucomicrobiales bacterium
CCGCTTCTTGGAGTCTTCTTCGACCGGTCCTTCGATCACGACTTCGATGGCTTGATCCCCCTCAATCCCCATCTCCTTCGGGCTAAGCGTTTCTCCCTCATCCCCCATAGAATCGACCGTGTCCAAGTGGTTCAACTGATCCAGCAAAGCATTGATCGATCCGGCATCAGCGCGATCCATCTCCGGCTCGGTGAAGAACCAGTAATTCCCTTTCCGCTTGATAATGACCTGCTTATCAACGTTTTTTAACGTGATCCGATCGACCAGTTCACTGTCAAAACGAGTCAATACGCGGGCTACCTCGGCAGCTCCGGCACCGGATTCGGAATTGCGATCCAACGTAGCAATAACAACGCCAAGCACAATGGCCGTCGCTCCTAACACTGCTGTGGTTACAATTCTCATTTCAATTCCGTCCCAATCACGCCCGTCTTCTCATCCAGACAACCCCACCAATAATCAAGGCGAGCCCCGGCATCATAAAGATCATGACGGTCTGCAGCAGCCCCTGGTCATCAGCACTGACGTTTAGAGTATACGCTGTGGGTCGACGCGGGGTAATGCCGATCAATTCCTCCCGGTTCATCACCCAGTTAAGTGCTGCCATCGTGAAATCCGCCCCGACCTTGGAAGTGTTTCCGTCAGGGGAAATAAGATCCGGGTTTCCGACCACCACCATGCGGGAACTGCCTTCCTTAAAGTCATAGTCTCCGGGGAGCCCCTTCTCGACTGAAGCGGCCGTGTAAACCAACTCAGGCTGCCCGTGGTCGATATCGGGATTATATGACACCTCTTCTGCCTGAAACTCGGTTTCACCCCAGAACCCTTCGCTCGCCACCATTAATGGACGGGGGCGAATGTTCTCCGCAATGAGAAGATCATCTTCGAATAACACATCGAGCGACTGCGTCTGCCCGAGCAGCTGCGTGGTTAAGGCCGGCAAGTCACGAGTAGGACCGCCCCCCGGCATCAATGCGACAGGCACATCATATGTTTTTTTGGCGGTTACACCGGGGATACTAAGGACGGATAAGACACGGTCTCTCCGTGGCCCGGCACCGTGTTCGCGGAGTAACTCATTGAGGGTGGGAGTCTCCGCCGAAGGGTCGAGGTAGAAAATCAGGCCTCCGCGATCATCCTCCCAATAGCTGCGTATCACCTTCATCTCACGATCTGTCAGATCGACCGTGTTACCGGGAAAGAACAACGCGTCGGCATCTTCCGGAATCCTCTGACGCCCCTCCAGGATAAGACTCTCGAGGCGGGCGTTCTGAGCATTGGCGAGCGGTTGAAGTTGTTGGGCAATAGGCACGAGTTCGTCTGCCCGTCGACCTCCGGCGATGAGATAGATTTTTCTCTGCTGCTGCTCGGTCACTTCCAGCAGCGCAGCAGTGATGATCTCTTCGCCCTTAAATTCTACGATCCGCCCTGTATTGGAATCGCGGTTCACCAATTCCTCCGCGCCTATCACCTTGATGCGCTCATTCTCGCCCACCACCAGAATCTGGTCGCCGGCGAACTGGAGTTGATATTGGTCCTTAAGCTCTGCAATGCGCGCCCGACTGCGGCTGAGGTCGAGATATTCCGCACGAACCTTATCCCCGCCAAGCCGGTCATACTCTGACAGAAGCCCCTTCACATCAGAATGCAGATCAGAAGTCCCGAGGAACGCCATGATCACATTCACCTCTCCCCCCAGGCTGCTCAAAAATCCCTTGGACGTGTCCGACAGGGTGAAACGACGATTCTGAGTCAGATCCCAGGTCTGGTGTTTTCGATAGCTCAGGTAGTTCACCTGGAAGAACACGATCACCATCAGGGTGATCTGCACCGCGACTAAAAGAGCTGTTTTGTATCTCTCAATCTTGCGACCGGACACGACGAGGCGGCCCGCTTTGGCAGCGGCTTTCTCGTCCTTCTGTTCCTTTTTATCCGGCATCAGTTCGAGCGATCAGACACGCCATTTTCTCGATTCGAGAACGTGATAAGTGATTGCGAGCAGCAGTATGCTGAAGCTTGCGTAGTAAATGATTGGACCGGAATCAATCAGCCCGCCCGTGAGCGCGTGCATGTGTTCGGTCGTTGAAAAGTAGGTCATACCTCCGGTCCAGACAGAACCCGGCACCACTCCGAAATTATGAAGAAAGCCGAGAAAGTAGTGCAGCATGGCGAACACGAAAGTGAGCATCGCAGCAATCAGTTGATTGGATGTCAGGGCTGATGCCAGCGTGCCGATTGCGACATTGAAAATTCCTACCAGCGCGATCCCCAGTCCCGCCCCCCACAAGGCTCCTCCCTGGAATGCTGCCTGTTCTCCGGTCACCGCCTGAAACAGAGGAAAGAAAAGATACATCGGCGTCACGATCACCAGGAAGACAACCACGGCAGCGAAATATTTCCCTAACAGGACCTCTGATGTTCTGACTGGCGCCGTTAACAATCCCTCAATCGTTCCCATCTTTTTCTCCTCGGCAAAGAGGCGCATGGTAATCAGGGGAAAGAGGATGAAGAAGCCCATCCAGAACCAACCGGAATCAAAGAAATTGTAGATCAGACTGCGCGAGCTCACTCGCATCTGCATCGCGTTGATCATCGAGGCAAACAGCCATCCATTCAGGAAAGTGAAGAGAGCCATCACCGTCCATGCCAGCGGGGACAGGAAGAATGCCCGCAGCTCTTTCAGGAAGATGATGAAAAAGGTTCTCATACCCCGGTCCTACTTGCCCTTCCCCTTTCCTTCCGCGGTGTCTCCCCGCTTTTCCTGAACCAGATCAACAAAGGCATCCTCCAATGAAGCCGCCCTGCTGGCCAGTTCACGAATTTTCCACTTCTCCCCCTGAATCAGGGCTGCGACATCTTCGCGCACGTCGACGTTTGGATCAGTAGTAATCGAAAAGCTGGTCCACTTCGCCCTATCATCAAGACGTCGAACATCATTAACCCCGTCCAACTTCAAAAGCTCCTTCTCTGCGCTCTCGGCATCTCCGCTCATCTCGAGCAGAATTTCACCGGGCTTCCGCAAGCGGCGGATTAGATTCTGAGGACTGTCGGAAGCTTTGATCTTGCCCCGGTCAATGATGATCACCCGCCCACAGGTCACCTCAACCTCTGACAGGATGTGAGTCGAGATCAGGATGGTGTGGCGATCCCCCAATCGCTTGATCAATTCTCTGGCCTGGCGAATCTGATTGGGATCCAAACCATTAGTGGGCTCATCGAGAATGAGCAGGTCCGGCTTATTGACCAGCGCATCGGCCAGCCCGACCCGCTGCTTGTAACCCTTTGAAAGGGTGGCGACCATTTTGCGCTCCACTTCAGCGAGGCTGCAGATATCCATCGCTTCGCTGACGGCACGCTTGGCTTCGCGATAGCGCAATCCCTTAATCTTGGCCCGAAAATTGAGATACTCCGACACCCTCATGTCAGGGTACAGGGGGACATTTTCCGGCATGTAACCAATGTGCTGACGCACTTTGATGGAGTCGTCGTAAATGTCGTATCCCCCGACCTTGGCAGTGCCTTCCGACGCAGAAAGGAAACAGGTCAGCATTCGAATCGTTGTGCTTTTGCCGGCTCCGTTTGGCCCCAGAAATCCGACCACTTCTCCCTTCTCAACCTCAAAAGAAATCGCGTCTACAGCCGTGCGTCCGGCATAGCGCTTGGTGAGGTCTTTAACTTCAATCATCAGGCAGGGTGAAAACCTTTCGGGGATCTTAATTGATTACATGGAAGCGGATAGAACGGCAAGTGTCCAGCGGAAGTCTATGCCACTTTATTGAGCCTAAATCGCGGATTCTGCCCTAATCCAGATGCTCCACCCGAAGTCGCGGAGCCACTTTCTTTTCCTCGTGATCGACGCGGTGCACCCAGACGCTCTGAACGAGGCCCATGAGAAACAGAAGCACGACCATGAAGGTGCCCCCGTATGAGATCAGCGGCAAAGGAATACCCGTGATCGGCATGATCAGGAGATTCATTCCCACGTTCTGATAAACGTGAGCAAACATCAGCCCTACCACACCAACGACGAGGAGACGTCCCATCAAATCGCGGCTGTAGAATGCCACGTAAACGCATTGCATCAGCAGGAGCAGAAACCCGCCAATAACGAGTATCCCTCCCCGGAAACCGATCTCCTCCGAGAATACCGGAAAGATAAAGTCGTTAATGGCTGTGTCAGGTGAGATAAACCCCTTGTTGTTGATCGTATCCGGATTCTTGAACCCTTTTCCACTCCATCCGCCGCTACCAATCGCAAGCAGGTTGTTGTAGGCGCTGTAGGCTTCATTGAGAACGTCTACCTCTTTGCCCTGGAGCATCTCAATCTGGGTCGTGATCCGCTTCTTCTGGTAGTCCTTCAAACCAAAGTAAAAGGCGAACGGCAGGAACATGGTGACCGTCAGAATGATGACGATGAGATATCGGAAAGGCACATTGCCGATCAACACCATGGCCCCATAGACTGGCACCCAGACCAGGGCCGATCCAAAGTCA
>JABSSQ010000105.1 GCA_013213905.1 Verrucomicrobiales bacterium
AGGATTTGTTCCCAAGAGCGACAAGATCCTGCATCACTCCAAACTGCTCGAGCCCAACACCAGTGAAACGATGCGTTTCCACGCTCCCAAGACACCCGGTGTTTATCCCTACGTCTGCACCTTCCCCGGTCACTGGATCATCATGAAAGGGGAGATGGTGGTAAAGTGACCCTTCTTGCCAGCCTTTGAATGGATTCAACAGGGTTGGGTCATCGACCTAACCCTGGTTGCTTTATGGGGCAGGAAAGGTGGCTTACGAATCAGCAGTAAAGGCAGGTTTGAGGCGCTTTTTGATTGGTTCTGCTGAGGTGGCGCCCCAAAAACGAGAATAGGAACCACTGCAAAGTAGTTCCTATTCTCCAAACCGGTCTCGTAGCAGGATATCAGGGGCGTCCTTTGCCCTTGCTGCGGGTGGCGCCGCCGTGGTCGATGACCCCGTCGCCGTCCCGGTCTTCGCCGTAGGGCATCTCATTTTCAAAGTAGATACCCTCGCGCCGGCCGAGTGATACATGATCGCCGTAGTCCTTCCGCTCTTCCGAGGCAGCGAACAACTCGTTGCTCTTGAGGAGTGCCTCCTTGATCTGCTCGCTGGAAGCAGAGAGGGGGAGTTGCTCCATGACACTTCCGCTCTGGCCGAACTGATCGGCGCGAACGATGACGTAGCCGGGCTGGCTGCTGCTCTTCTTGATCTCGTCGGCCCAGTCCTTGTCAGCCTCCTTGTCGGCAAAGTCGACGTGGAAGCGTCCAATGATGGCTGCATCGACCATGACCGGTTTCAGGGCAGCTTCGGCCTGGGAGCGTCCGGCGTCAGATACGACAACAAAAAGAAGGAGCCGCTGATCGGCTGATGCCACGTTGAGTGCCTGCCGGAAGGTGTGGAAGTCCTGGACGGTTTGATCCTTGAGATCACCCCTGGGCTTGAATTGCTTGGCAATACTGCCCATTTCCGTGACCACCTGTTCATCGCTGGCTCCGGTGCTGCCGGGTCCTCGGCGGCCCGGAGTCAGCGCCTGGCCCGGTCCGCGCCCGCTCCCGGAGAGGCGGGTTTCACCGTCCGGTGCGAGGAGACAGAAGGCCGTATTGGCAAAGGCACCTCCGAGAAAGGATCTGACCATGTCATGGTGCTCCTGATTTTCGAAAGATTCGAGACGAACGCAAACGTAGTCACGAGAGGCGGCGATGAATTCTTCGGTCGAGAACAAACTGTTCTGCGTCTTGGCGTAGCCGGGTCAGAAGACACCGGATATGCCGGAACAGGTCGCCGCCGCCGCCATGAAAAAGATGGGACGATTGGAGCGAGCGGCTTCGGCCAGGGCGGTATCCCAGGTTGTGTACCACATGATCCCTTCAGCACCGATCGCTTGAGGGCCGGCACCGATGTCAGTTGGCTTGGGGCCTCCCTTGCCGCTCTTACCGCCCTTTCCTGAGTCCGGGCGCTGGGCAAGTGACAGCGAAGGGAGAATTAAGAGAGAGAGGAGTAGAAGGAGGGAGGGTTTCTTCATGGTGTAGGAAACACCGTGAAGCGAACCAAGTTTCGAAAATTACGTTTTGCCTACTCCGGATCGCCAATGTCGTTGGTGATTTCGTCGGCGTAGAGATTGACGTGACTGATGATTTCGCAGGCTTCTGCTTCTGCTTCTGCTTCTGCTTCTGCTTCTGCTTCTGCGAAAGCCACGTCCAGAAGGGGTTCCAGGAGATGTTGGGTGAAACGCTGGAATTCACGTTTGCTGATGGCCATGTAGCGATGCGCTTCGCTGAGAGGGCGACTCCGGTGAGTGATCGGGCCTCCTGTCGCGGCGGAGAAAAATTCACGCAGCATGCGCAGGAGTTTGTCCATCGGGCCGTGCTTGAAATTGTGTTTTAATTCACCGTCAGCGAGAACCTTGGTGAAGAAGCTGTCGACCATGCTTTCGATTTTGGGTGCACCACCGATTCACTTATAAAGGGATGCGTTATTTTCTGTCATCGCTGTGGAATAAGATGCATCGGGTTAAGTGATAAAGCTCCGCAAATTTTGTGGAAGCGGAAGCATGGTAAGTGCCAAAACGGAAAAAGCCCGGCCGGAACGAGTTCCAACCGGGCTTTCCGCTTAGACGAGAAATTGGATCAAGAAGCTTCGACAGAGTCGACCTTCTTGTGCTCGCTGGTCACCTTTACCTCTTTGCCCACGAGTGAGTCAAGATCGGTGGCCTTGCCGTCGGCGTCCTTGGCCTCGGTTTTCTTGGTAGCGGTAAGGGTCACATCCTTACCATCTACTGAAACGACAAGGGTTTTGGTGTCCTTGTCATAGGAAGACAGGGTGCCTGCGTCTGTTTGCTTTTTTCCACAGCCGGCCTCGGCGATGCCGATCATGGAGAGTGCTGCGACTGCTGCGATGAATAGTTTTTTCATGGTCTGGGTGTTTTTGGTATGTTCGGTTAAAGGTAACGATTCTGGGGGATCTTCGGATCTGACGACAAGCTCTATCTATACACGATCATGGGATTGGTAGGGAAGCTTGATGTCACTCAGAGTGTCGGGCCTATGAAGATCTACGGTTTTATCTATATCTTGCTTGTCTGCTGCGTGTCACTCGCGGTGGCTCACCCGGTTCCTGATATCTCGGTTTTCTCCACGTTTGATAAGGAAACCGTCACCATTGAGGTGATCATCGATCCCAGGAGTTTTACTGACGATCCCGAGGGAGAGCCCTATATGCACAAGAGCGAGCTCGGCTTCAAGGATGAGGCGAAGAAGCAGAAGCTGAAAGATAAGGGACAGGACCTCATTGATCGCACTGTGGTGTTCAAGTTTTCTCCCGGGGAAACGTTGAAACCGGTTTTCAGCTTCGACTTCATCGGCCTGGATAAGACCGAACTGAAGCAGGATACAGACCCTGTCATGCTGATTGGTCTCGCGACTGTAGAGATCCCGGACGGTACAACCAGCTACCAGGTGATCGCTGACGAGAGCGGAGAGCTCAGCGTGATCTTTCGAAATATGCTCAAAGGCGAGGAAGTGGACCGCTACATGGTCCTCTTCCCCGGAGAATCCAGTTTTGAACTGGATATCACGCAGCGCTAGCCTTTCTTCTGAGCCTTGGCCCAGGAGTCACGAAGCCCGACCGTTCGGTTGAACAAAAGAGCTTCTGACGTGCTGTCCTTGTCGGCACAGAAGTAACCAAGGCGCTCAAACTGAACCGTGTCTCCGGCTTCGACACCGGAGAGATTGGTCTCGAGTTTAGCGTTCGGCAGGGTCTCAAGTGAATCCGGATTGAGGTGATCGAGGAAAGATCCTTCTCCTTTGTCGGGAGCTTCCTCCATGAAGAGGCGATCGTAGAGCCGCACTTCGGCTTCGGCGCATTCCGTCGCGCTGACCCAGTGAATTGTGGCTTTGACCTTTCGACCGTCGGGCGGGTTCTGGCCGCTCTTGGTTGCGGGATCGTAGGTGCAGTGGAGTTCGATGATCTCTCCAGTGTCGTCTTTGACGACTTCCTCACACTTGATCCAGTAAGCGGAACGAAGGCGCACTTCGACGCCGGGGGAAAGGCGGAAGAATTTCTTCGGAGGATCCTCCATAAAGTCATCTCGCTCGATGTAGATTTCGCGTCCGAAAGGAATCTCCCGATTGCCGAGAGATGGGTCTTCGGGATTGATGACTGATTCGAGAATCTCGGTCTCACCTTCAGGATAGTTGGTGATAACCACTTTGATCGGATTCAGCACCGCCATGTAGCGAGGGGCCTCTTTATTGAGGACTTCGCGAACCGCGTTCTCGAGCAGCGCAATATCATTCACACTCTGGAACTTGGTGATGCCGATAGTGTTGCAGAAGTTACGTATCGCTTTTGCGGGATAACCGCGGCGACGGATTCCGGAAATGGTGGGCATGCGAGGGTCGTCCCAGCCGCTGACATGATTCTCCTCCACGAGCTGGAGCAGCTTACGCTTGCTCATCACCGTGTAGTTGAGATTGAGACGTGAAAACTCGATCTGGCGCGGAGTGGACGGCACCGGGAGGTTTTCGATGAACCATTCGTAAAGTGGTCGATGGTTTTCGAACTCGAGGGTGCAGAGCGAATGGGTAATGAACTCCAGCGCGTCGCTCTGGCCGTGGGTGAAGTCATACATCGGGTAGATGCACCACTTGTCGCCGGTGCGGTGATGTTCTTCGTGAAGAATCCGGTAGAGGACCGGGTCGCGCATGTTGAGATTAGGATGCGCCATGTCAATCCTGGCGCGGAGCACCTTTTCTCCGTTGCCGAACTCGCCATTCTTCATCCGCTCGAAAAGCGCGAGGTTTTCCTCGACAGAGCGGTCGCGGAAAGGGCTGTTGGTTCCCGGCTCCTGGAGATTGCCGCGGCCCTTGCGAATTTCGTCGGCGTTCTGATCGTCGACATAGGCTTTTCCTTCCTTGATCAGGTAGACGGCCCATTCGTGAAGTTTCTCGAAGTAGTCAGAGGCGAAGTAGATATGATCGCCCCAGTCAAAACCGAGCCAGTTAATGTCTTCCTTGATGGAATCAACGTATTCGACGTCTTCCTTCACCGGGTTGGTGTCGTCGAATCGCAGGTGGCAGCGACCACCGTATTCCTCGGCGATACCGAAATTGAGGCAGATGGACTTGGCGTGGCCAATGTGCAGGTAGCCGTTCGGCTCCGGGGGGAAGCGGGTGACGGTGCTATCGTGTTTCCCGGACGCAAGGTCCTCGTCGATGATGTCACGGATAAAGTCTTTGGAAGGTGAGGGCGGAACGCTCATGGGTGCGGGCGTCGGCAGGTTGAGTGCCGAGTGCGAATCGGAAATTATCCGTTTTTCCCTAGCCTGCAACGAGATCGAGCAAGAAGTTTGGGCGCGCTGTCAGCCAAAATTTGCGCAATCTTCTTGATTGAATATCTCCGGAAAACGATCCACCTTCGGGCTGTTAACGAGATTCAGTCGCAATAAGACTGTAAAAACCCAATGAAACCTACCCGAATCCTAACCCTCCTAGGCGCCGTTGTGATCGGTGCGATTTTCCAGCCTGTTCAGGCTCAGGACAAGGAACTGACGCTCTACACGCAGCGTCACTATGCCTTCGATGAAGAAGTGCATGCGAAGTTCCTTGAAGAAACCGGCATCAAGATCAATGTGGTCAAGGCCGCTGCTGACGAGCTGATCGTGCGCCTCCAGGAAGAGGGAGAGAATACTCCTGCTGATATTTTCATGACCACCGATGGGGGAACGCTTCACCGCGCTCACCAGGCGGGACTCCTCCAGCCGATGACCTCCAAGGCTGCTCTGGAGAAAGTGCAGCCTCCGCTTCGGGAGAAAGATTCCCACTGGGTGGCGATGACTCGCCGTGCCCGGGTGATCGTTCATTCCAAGGACCGAGTTGAGTCGTCTGAGCTCTCCACCTACGAGGCGCTCGCTGACGAAAAGTGGCGCGGACGGGTCGTGGTTCGTTCTTCTACCAACAGCTACAACCAGGCGCTGCTGACTACCATCATTGACGCGGACGGTCGCGAAAAGGCGCTCGAGTGGGCGACCGGTGTTCGTCAGAATATGGCTCGACCGCCGCAGGGGAGTGACCGTGACCAGGTTCGCGCGATTGCTGCCGGACTCGCGGATGTGGCTATTGTGAACACCTACTACATTGGCATTCTGGAGACTGCGGAAGAGCAGAAGGATCGCGATGCTGCGGCAGCGGTGAAGATCTTTTTCCCGAATCAGGACGGCCGTGGAGCCCACGTCAATATCAGCGGCCTCGGCGTTGTGAAGGCCAGCAAGAAGGCGGACCTCGCCAACCAGTTCATTGATTTTCTCCTCTCCGAAGAGGTGCAGGCCCTATACAGCGAGAATACCTTTGAGTATCCTGTTGTCGACGGGGTTCCTCTTTCCGAGCGCCAGCAGCGCTGGGGGGAGTTCAAGGCCGACGACGTCAATTTCTCGGTGCTTGGTGACCTGAATGCCGAAGCACTGAAAGTGTTCAACGAAGCCGGCTGGGAGTAAGCCGGACCACGTTTGATTTATGGACGGAGCCTCTTCAGCTACCGCTGAATCGGAATTGCTGCAGCAGGCTTCGGCTTCGACTCCAGAACGGACATTCCGTTTGAAGCGTCCCGATCGATGGGGCGCTTTTGCGTTTCTTTTGGCAGCATTGATCTGTCTACCGATCGCCGCCGTTCTTCTGCAGGTCGGGCAGCAAAGTGAGTCCTGGGACCATCTCGTGAAGACGGTTCTCGCAGGTTACCTGAAAAACACCCTCATCCTCGTCGCAGGGGTAACCTTGATTGCCTGCCTCATGGCTGTGCCGTCGGCCTGGTTGGTGACCTGCTTTGATTTCCCAGGGCGGAAGTTTCTGAATTGGGGGCTCGTCCTGCCTTTGGCGATTCCCACCTATGTGGCCGCATTCGTCTTTTACGAGGGGCCGCAGGCGGCGATTCCTTTCCTCGTATGGGTGCGAACCAACTGGGGAATCGATGCCTTTCTCTCGTTTGAGCTCGTGATTCGATACGGGATCCTCATCGTGATGATGGCAGCGGTGCTGTATCCCTATATCTATCTCGCTTGCCGGTCAGCCTTTGCCCAGCAGGGACGAGCGGTGGTTGAGGCGGCCCGTTGTCTCGGGGATTCTCCGCGCCAGGTTTTCTTTCGGGTGGCTTTGCCGATGGCCAGGCCCGGGATGGTTGCCGGTGTTGCCTTGGTGATCATGGAAGTTATTAACGACTACGGCGCGGTGCACTTTTTTGGGGTGCCGACCCTGACCGAAGGAGTCTTTCGAACCTGGTTTGGAATGGGCGACAAGGTCGCGGCTTTGCGACTGGCCAGCATCGTGATGGTCACGGTTGGATTTTTGCTGGCTGCGGAGCAGTTGCTTCGAGGGCGTGCCAGGTTTGTTGAGGCGGAGGCCAGCCAGATTCCGCTGTCACGGGTGCGCTTGTCAGGATGGCGGGGTTGGTGTGCCATGCTGGTATGCCTGCTGCCTCTCCTGATTGGTTTTATCTACCCCGTGGGGCAACTTTCAAGATGGGCCTGGCTCAACCTGACCTCTGAGGCCGGAGGCTCGTTTGTGGCAGGGCAGGCAATCGCGCGGGGAACCGGACTGGCCGCTGTTACTGCCATGGTGATGCCGCTGATGGCGGCTCTGTTCGCCTATGCTGTCCGTTTGCGGGAAAACCGCAGCCGTCGGTTCTTGAATCGTGTCGCCGGCCTCGGATATGCGACTCCAGGGGCTGTGATTGCCGTCGGTGTTCTTGTGGTCTTCGGAACGATGGACCGTTGGGAGATCGGTTGGATGCCTCTCGTCAGCGGAACGCTGTTTGCGATCGGGTTTGCCTACATTGTCCGATTCTTTGCCATTCCGTTGCAATTTGCGCGGGCCGGGATGGACCGCCTAGGTCGGCCACTGGAGGAGGCTTCGCGTCTACTTGGGCACTCGCCCATGGCCACATTCCTGAAGATCGACCTGCCATTGTTGAAGGGGCCCTTGATCGCAGCCGGGATGCTTCTCTTCGTCGATATTCTCAAAGAACTGCCGCTTACCCTGATCCTGCGGCCTGCCAATTTTGAGACACTGGCGACAACGGCCTTCAGTCTGGCCAAGGAGTCGCGTCTGCAGGCCTGCGCTGTTCCGTCCTTGATGATTGTGGTAGCTGGTGCGATTGGATTGCTGGTGATGAATCGCTGGCTGGCATCACCTACTTCAAATGATTGAATCGGCACCGCTTTTGTCCTACCGGGAGGTGACCCGGAGATTTTCACAGCAGAACAATCCTGCGGTGAACGGAGTCTCGCTGGATGTGAACGACGGGGAAATTCTCGCGTTGATTGGTGAGAGTGGAAGCGGGAAAACGACACTGCTTCGGCTTGCTGCCGGATTGGAGTCACCCGATGGAGGTGAGGTGCTTTTGGGGGGAGAAGTGGTGGCCGGCGGAAACGGAAGAGAAGTCCCGCCCGAGAAACGCCGTCTCGGATTGATGTTTCAGGACGGAGCCCTGTTTCCACACTTGAAGGCCGAGAAGAATGTGGCCTACGGCCTGCGAGGATGGGAACCGGACCGTATTCGTGCACGAGTTTCCGAGTGCCTCAGGATGGTTGATCTCGAGGGAAAAGAGTCACGTTTCCCTCACGAATTGTCCGGAGGTGAGCGTCAGCGACTCGCTCTTGCTCGTGCTTTGGCACCCGAGCCGCAACTGCTTCTGTTGGATGAGCCTTTCAGTCACCTTGATCCGTCTTTGAGACGCAAATTGAGGGAGGAGATTCGTAGGATTCTCGTCGATCTTGGGCAGACGGCTTTGTTGGTGACCCACGATCCTGAAGATGCCCTGGCGATCGCCTCGCGAGTTGCGATCCTCGATCGAGGCAAGGTGATCCAGGTCGGGAGTCCTTCCGAAGTTTACCAGGCTCCTGCGGATCAATACTGCGCCGAGCGCTTTGGCCCTGCCAACAAGGTGCGCAACGCTGAGACGGGAGAGGTGACCTGGACCCGTCCGGAGGATGCCCGCTGGATTTCCTGCGAGGTTGCAGAAGAGGGATCCATGGCGACCGTCGCTGACGTCAGGCCGATGGGGACTGTTTATGAAGTCTCGGTTGTTCCGGATGACGATCCCGACGAGCGATGGCTCTGCTTCTTCAAGGAAGGCGAGCAGCTCAAAGTCGGAGATCGGGGCCGCGTCGCCTGGCGAGGCAAGCCGGACAAGGTCGCCTGGAAGAGTTAATTCCGGTCAGTCTTTCAGCTGATCGAGGGCTCCCCAGGCGTCATCACCGCCTTCGGGCTTCGCCTCTTCTTCGAGCGGCTTTTGGATTTCCACCACGTAGTGAGCTTTGGGGCAGACCATCCCGGGGACAAGTTCGTCGCAACGAGGGTAAGAGGGGAGATCGAGCAGGAAGTCTTCCCGAATGATTTCGGCAAGATCAAAGCTCTGCTGGTCTTCATCGAGTTCCAGATCAGAACGCCACTTGGGAAAGTCGGCCTCGTAATCGAAATACTCTAGGCAGGTATTGCACTGGAGCTGGAATTTGCCCTTGAGGTTCCCTTCGAAAGTCACCACGCCATCGAAGTGATACATCATAGCATCGTAGGTGATGTCGCCGGCAGGGCGAATGCTGTCCTCGGGTGAGAGGTCGAAGATGGTCGGGGCAAGGGTGCCATCGCGGTGGAGGCCTTCTTCCGGGATCTCTGAAATGAAGATTTCCATGGTCTCTTTCTAAGTGACTGCCGGATCCATCCGGATGCAAACACTACGCGAAATCTCACGAACTTTTTTAAACAATAATTGGCATTCGGCGTTTGCGCCAAAGAGGCGAATCACCTATATCCATGACCATGAGTCGATACGCAATTGGTCTTGATTACGGAACCAACTCCTGTCGTTCACTGCTGGTGGACATCGATACCGGAGAAGAACTGGGTTCCGTCGTATTTCCCTATCCCTCAGGCACCCTGGGAATTCTGACCGATCCGGCCGATCCGAATGTAGCCCGCCAGAATCCGCAGGATTATCTTGACGGCATGGTGACGATCATCACCGGAGCGCTTGCTCAGGCCAGGGAGTCGAATCCGGATTTTGAGGCGTCCGAAGTGATCGGCATTGGTATCGATACCACCGGTAGCACCGTGATTCCCGTTGATGAATCCGGCACGCCGCTGGCGCTGAAAGACGAGTTCAAGGACAACCTCAATGCTTATGTCTGGCTCTGGAAAGATCACACGGCGCACCAGGAGGCGGCGGACATCACGGAGAAAGCTTCTGCTGATCGTCCCCAGTATCTTGCCAAGTGTGGCGGCACCTATTCCAGCGAATGGTGGTGGAGCAAGATTTGGCGCTGTCTCAACATCGACCGTGGCGTCTTTGATGCAGCCTACTCCTGGGTAGAGCACTGTGACTGGCTCCCGGCCGTTCTCACCGGCAACGACAAGCCTTCAGATGTGAAGCGCAGTGTGTGCGCAGCCGGTCACAAGGCAATGTATTGCGAAGAATGGGGCGGCCTACCGGACAAGGAATTCCTCGCCACGCTAGATCCTGCCCTGGCCGACCTGCGTGACCGTCTTTATGACAAGGCCGACACATCGCTCGCACAAGCCGGAAAACTGACCGGCGAATGGGCCGGAAAACTCGGACTCTCCGAGGGGATTCCGGTCGCCGTTGGCGCATTTGACGCGCACCATGGCGCGGTAGGTTCCGGCGGCAAAGCTGGAACGCTGGTAAAAATTCTCGGAACCAGCACCTGCGATATCACGGTGCTGCCAAACAGTGCTGAATTGGGCGATGTACCCGGCGTTTGCGGCGTGGTCGATGGTTCGGTGCTTCCTGAGCACTACGGCATCGAGGCCGGGCAGTCAGCAGTGGGTGATATCTTCCTCTGGTATGTGAATCACCTCGTTCCGGATTCCTACGGGGCATCGCAGGATGAAAAGTTCATCGAAATGGAGAAGCGTATGAGTGGCCAGAAGCCCGGTGAAACCGGTCTCATGGCGCTCGACTGGAACAACGGCAACCGCACTATCCTGACCGATGTTCGTCTCAGTGGCATGATTCTCGGCCAGACTCTCCACACTGAAGCCCATGAAATCTATCGGGCTTTGATTGAAGCCACCGCCTTCGGTGCGTTGACCATCATCAACCGGATGGAGGAATATGGCATCAAGATCGATGAGGTCGTCAATACGGGTGGCCTCGCGGTGAAGAATGCGACCTTGATGCAGATCTACGCCGATATCCTGGGTCGTCCGCTACGAGTAGCCGCGAGTGATCAAACTTGTGCCCTTGGTGCTGCCATCTTTGGCGCTGCCTGCGGCGGTGAGGTCACTGTGGCTGAAGTGCAGGCAAACTGCTGTAAGATGCGCGATGTGGAATACCAGCCCATCCCCGAAAACCAGGAGGTCTATGCGGAGCTCTATCAGATCTACAAGACCCTCCATGATGCCTTCGGAACAGCGGAGTGGTCCGGTTCGCTGGGGCATGTGATGAAAGACCTCATCGATATTCGCCAGCGCCAGCGTGGGTGAGTAGGTGAGACAAGTTCTGATCGGGCTACCCAGACGGAGGTTGGCGCCAGAGGGGTGTTTCGATCGCGCACCAGTGGGAGGTTCCCGGTTGTCTAGAGAATCCCAGTCACAAGGCTTAGAAAATACCGGCGGCGGGAATCGAACCCGCACTTCCGAAGAAACGCGATTTTGAATCGCGCGCGTCTACCAATTCCGCCACACCGGCATGTGATGGGAAGCGAGGCCAACGACCTCGTCTCGCGCAGGCGGAGACTTTAACGGTGGGACCGTGGAAATCAAGAAGGGAAACGCACTCCTGGTGAAAAGAAGCGGCTATTCCAGCCACTTCAGGTCAATGAGTCGGGCGGAGACGAATCCGACCGAGATCTGAGACTGAAGTTCCAGGGGGATGCGATACTCATCATCGCTCACCCAGAGGCTGGTCTGTTTGATCTTGTCGTAGGTCTTGATGGAAAGATCGGGATTGATCTTTCCGACACGGACATCGAGGCGAATCGTGCTGTAGGTCTTGCCCTTGATCTTGCGGGTCTCGCGACCCATGACCTTCAGTTCCGTGAGATAGGGGCGGTTGAAGGGAGTCACCACCATGGAAATCTTTTCACCGTTCTCAAGAGAGTGACTGCGCAGGTAAAAGGCGGAGGAGAGCACATCCTGACCGAAGTCAAAATCGAAACCGGAGGTCGCTGTTATTGCCTTCTCGTTCTTCTTCTGGGCCGTGGTGGTGTAGACCTGGCGGTCCGATTCAAAAATGATGTCGTAGGAGTTGGTCGCGTTCCGGTCCTTTTCGCTGAGCTGGAAAACGATCGGGCGGAGCGACTCCTGGGTGATGACCGAACGGGCCCTGAAATCGTAGGGCCAGAGAACGCGAGCGAAGCCGGAACTTTGACCGGACGCATCTCCAATGAACTGGTCGGACCCATCTTCGGGTTCGACGACTGAAATCTGAAACTTCCCGGCGTTGACGCGATTGTTCCAACTAAGGGTGTATCCCAATTTGACCGGGCGAAGGTTGGCGTGTCCGCCGGGGGGCATCCGGGTGACATCCTCCATCCAGGAGGGGGCTTCATCGTTCTGAGCAAGCACGCTCGCGACGCCTGTGCTCAGGACGGCCAGAACAGTTAGAAATCCGGGGTTCATCGTTGAGGGGCGGTCGGAATTAGCTAATAGCCTCAATCACGATACGTAATGGGGGCGTTGATCTTAGCGAATTTCGAATCAATCATACCCTCATGAAGGCCATAAGAAAACCAAAGAATTGTAAATATTTGGGAAAACTTAACCTTTTTATGGCAATTATGGGGCTCGGGGTCATGCTGGTCGGGTGTGGAGGCCCGGAAAACGGGGGAGAAACAGGGGAATCTGAGGAAAAAAAATCCGGGACGTTCTCGGATTGGCCGCTGTTCCGCGGAGATGCCGAAATGCAGGGCGTGAGTCCCGAAAACCTTTCCGGGCCCCTTGAGCTGGCCTGGAGCTACGAAAGCGGAGAGGATGATGGAAAGCGGCGTCCTCCCATCGAAGCCTCTCCGGTCATTCAGGACGGGATCATTTACGTGGGAACGCTCGGGAGTGAGTTCCTCGCACTCAACCTCGAGGACGGTTCCGAGGTCTGGAAGGTGGAAACGGAGGGGCCCACTTCGGCTCCGGCGGCGGTTTATGACGGCATCGTCTACTTTGGAGACACCTACGGGTTTGTTTATGCGCTTGATGCCAAGACCGGAGAGCAAGTCTGGCAACACGAGACCGACGGCAAAATCGAGGGTGGAGTGAACATCCTGATTTCTGAAGAGGCTTCGCGGGTCTTCATCGGAAGCCATGACTACTTCCTTTACTGCTTCGACGCCAAGTCTGGCGAGGTGCTCTGGAAAGAGGAAACCGGGAACTACATCGTTTCGACGCCTTCGATCGTGAACTCGGGAGGCACCGAGGCGATATCCTTCGGTGGCTGTGATGGATTGCTCTACATCCTCCCGGCCAACGGCCAGGGGCCTGGGCGTGAAGTTGAGGTAGGCTCTTACATTGCTAACTCGGCCGCCGTGCGAGACGGCATTGCCTACCTCGCTCATAATGGTGGGGAAGTGATCGCGATTGACGTCGCCACCGGTGAGGAAGTCTGGAAGATTGTTACCGGCGCGGAATACACGGCCTCTCCGGCAGTTGACGAAACCCATCTCTATGTGGCCGGACCGGACAAGCGGCTGGTGGCTTATGACCGCGTCATGGGCGAAGAAGCCTGGGCTTTTCGGGCACCGCGTTCACTCGATGCTTCGCCGGTGATTGCCGGCGACACCATCTGGCAGGGAGGGATGGACGGTCGCCTCTATGCCGTCAGTCGCGAGGACGGCAAAGAACTGTGGAACTTTGAAATCGGGAGCCAGATCAAGGCTTCCCCGGCGGTATCGCGTGGCACGCTCGTGGTTTGCGGGCAAGACGGGGTGGTGTATGCTTTCCGCTGAGTCCCTCCTAAACCTCCGAATTTCCCAAATTTATGTCTGACTCCTCCAACCGCACCTCTCCCGTAGGTGTGATCGACAAGCTCAGTCTCCCGCTCGACGGGGACAGTGCCGAGCAAACCGAAGTCGGTAACTACTTCGTTGCCAACTACCCACCTTTTTCATTCTGGACTCCGGAATACAAGAGTGCAGTGATGGATGTGCTCGACGGGCCGGCTCCGACCGACACGAATCTGGGTGTCTATTTCCATATCCCATTTTGCCGAAAGCGTTGTCACTTCTGCTATTTCCGGGTCTACACGGATAAGAACGCTTCTGAGATCAATGATTATCTCGAGGCGGGGATCCGCGAGTTCGAGGCCTATGCAAAGAAGCCGTATCTCGCTGGTCGCAAGCCGCAGTTCGTTTACTTTGGGGGAGGCACCCCGAGTTATCTTTCAGTGAAGCAACTGCAAAGCCTCAC
>JABSSQ010000106.1 GCA_013213905.1 Verrucomicrobiales bacterium
ATCGGCGAGCTCAAAGGCCTCCGTGATTTCCTCGATCCCAGGGAAACCCTGCTCGTTGCCGACTCGGCCACCGGTCAACAGGCCGTCAGCGTGGCCCAGACTTTCAACGATGCCATCGGCCTGACCGGTCTGGTCCTGACCAAGCTCGACGGTGATGCCAGGGGTGGTGCGGCGCTTTCGATGCGATCCGTTACCCATCAGCCCATCAAGTTCGTTGGTGTGGGGGAAAAGCTTTCCGATTTCGAAGCCTTCGTTCCCGACCGCATGGCGGGACGCATCCTCGGCATGGGCGATGTGGTGGGTCTCGTCGAGAGAGCCGCTGAGGCGATCGACGAGGAGGAAGCACTCCGCATGGCGGAGAAGATGAAAAAGGCTTCCTTCGACTTTGACGACTTCCTCGCCCAGATGCGCATGATGAACAAGATGGGCGGAATGACCAGCATTCTCGGCATGATGCCCGGCATGGGTGACAAGCTCAAAGGAGTCAACCTCGACGAAAAGCGCATGAAGCACGTCGAGGCTATCGTGCTCTCGATGACGCCGAAAGAGCGTTCCCGCCCTGAGATCATCAAGGCATCCCGCCGCAAGCGCATCGCCGCCGGCAGCGGCACCTCCGTAACTCAGGTCAACTCCCTGCTGAAACAGTTCGGCCAGATGCGCAAGATGATGCGCAACAAGGGCAAGATGAACCAGATGATGAAGCAGATGGGAGGCATGGGCGGCGGGAAATTGCCGTTCTGATCCCTGCCCGATCGATCCTTCGTGGACTCCGACCAGCATCCACCGTCGCCAAGGCTTGACTGGTCAATTTCTTCTGCGCGGCACCCAGAGCATTCTCTTGGCGCAAGGCTCTTGGCGCAAGGCTCTTGGCGCAAGGCTCTTGGCGCTGATTCAACAGGGTCAGTTCATTCATCCAACCCTGTTCGGCACACGGCCTACACGAAGATCGATTTGGCGAGAGAGAAATAGATGATCGCCCCGCTGACATCGACGATGGTGGTGATGGCAGGTGAAGCGACCACTGCAGGGTCAAGCTTCATCATACGGGCGAGGATGGGCAGCAACGCCCCAAATAGAGTTGAGGTGCAAATCTGGATGGTCAGTGCACAGGCGACTACCATTGCGACCGTGAAGAGGCTGATTCCCTCGGGCATCAAACTCGTCGGCAGCAGAAAACTGATCTGGAGCGCCACGCAGATTCCGAGAAGGGCACCCAGCATGATTCCAACACGTGCCTCCTTCCAGATCACCCGACCAAATTCCCGCGTATCCAACTCGCCTAGCGACATCGCTCGAATCACCATCGTCGCCGATTGGGCACCCGTGTTGCCACCTGCGGCCACAACCATGGGAAAGTAAATTGCTAACACGTAGTAGGCTGTGAGGACTTCCTCGTAGCTGTGCAGCACAAATCCCGAGGTCAACGCGAGGAAAGCCAAAACCAACACCCAACCGAAACGACGTTTCAGGTGCGTGAAGGTCGAAATCTGCAGGTAGGCCTGGTCACCACGCTCACCACCGATACCGGAGATTTTCTCCATATCCTCGGTGGACTCTTCCTCGATAATGTCGAGCGCGTCGTCATAGGTGATCACACCAACCAATCGATTGGCATTATCAATCACGGGAAGAGCCATGAGATCGTAACGGGCAATCATCTGCCCCGCTTCCTCCTGATCCTCCATCGCATTGATGGTGATCTCCGCCTGGGACATCAATTCGCTGATGGGAGTATCCCAGGTAGAAAAAGCAAGGTCCCGCAGGCGCACTTTTCCGACGAGCCTCTCCTTGTCATCGATCACGAAGATACGACTGAGCAACTCGGCCTCATCGTGCTCCTGCTCGAGAATATTAAGGGCCTCTTTCACAGTCAGATTGACTGGAATAGTGGCCATGGCTTTGGTCATGCGGCCACCAGCGGTCTGCTCGGGGTATCGCATGAGCTCTTCGGCATCCTCCCGCTTGTCTTCGGGAAGGAGCTCCATGTATTCGTCACGATCCTCCTCCTCGACTTCCTGCAGGAGGTCGACGAGTTCATCGTCGGATAGTGAATCGAGAACTTCCGCCTTCTGACCCTCAGGAAGGTTTTCAAGCCCAAGTTCAAGGTCGGCGACAGGAAGGTAGTCAGCCCACTCGGAAAGAACCTTTCCGGGCAACTTTTCGAGCACCTCCTCGCGAATCGATTCGTCGAGCCGCTCAAAAGCTTGTTCAACATCACCAGGGTGAGCTTCCTCAGCGATCGACGTAATGCGATCGACGGACTGACTCTCGAGAGCTTCCAGAATGGTCTCTACATCGACCGGCTTCTGATTCTTTGAGTCCAACTCCGCCATGTGCCGCACTCTCGCTTCCGAAGTCGAAAACGCAAGCACCCTTCCTGCCATTTCCACAGTTGAAACGGTCAGCCATTGCGCTCTAGGATGAAGCCCTCCCTCAACCACCGAGCGATGCGGCTACCCTTCACCCACAGCGAACTATCCGTTATCCGCAGCGGAGCCAGGGTCGCTCTCCATTTGCTTGCGATCGCACTCGTTCTGCTCGGTGTCTACTGGCTGTCAGCATGGATGGAACATGCTGTCACTGGAAGGAACGAAACGGAACCTATCCTTCCGTCTCACCTCATGCCATGGACCGAAGAAGCCGCCGAAGAACGCCCGCCTCTTCAGTTTCGGCAGTTCCCCTACTACACTGACCTCACCAGCAGTGACGGGCG
>JABSSQ010000107.1 GCA_013213905.1 Verrucomicrobiales bacterium
AGCAGGTGCAGCACGGCGTGCTCGGTGCCGCCGACATAGAGGTCGACGCCGCCGGGGTTGCCGTTCTTGCCCATCCAGTAGGCTTCGGCGTCTTCGCTGATGAAGCGGTCGGTGTTACCTGCATCACAGTAACGCAGATAGTACCAGCAGCTCCCGGCCCACTGGGGCATCGTGTTCGTTTCGCGGAGACTGCCGTCTTCGAGCTCGACCCATTCGGCCGCCTTGGAAAGGGTTGGCTCCGGATTGCCGGTGGGCTTGTAGTCTTCGAGTTCGGGAGCGAGCAAGGGAAGCTCGTCTTCGCCGATGGCGTAGTGATTGCCGTCCTTCCAGGCAATGGGGAAAGGCTCGCCCCAGTAACGCTGGCGGGAGAAGAGCCAGTCGCGGAGCTTGTAGTTGATGGTCTTCTTGCCGAGGCCCATCTCTTCGAGCCAGTCGCAGATCTTCTGCTTGGCTTCTGCTGTGGATAAGCCGTTGAGGAAGCCGGAGTTCATCGCAGTGCCTTCCCCGGTGAAGCATTTGTCTTCGTTGCCTTCGGGTGCTTCGACGACCTGGATGATTTCGATGCCGAAGTTTTCGGCGAACTCGTTATCGCGATCGTCGTGGGCCGGCACGGCCATGATAGCGCCAGTGCCGTAGCTCATCATGACGTAGTCCGCGATCCAGACGGGAATCTTCTCCTCGTTGACGGGGTTAATGGCGTAACCACCGGTGAAAACACCAGTCTTCTCCTTGGCGAGTTCGGTACGCTCGAGGTCAGACTTGGCGGCGCAGGTCTGTTTGTATTCCTCAACCTGCACTTTCTGGCCGGGAGTGGTGATCTTGTCGACGAGCGGATGCTCGGGTGCGAGCACCATGTAGGTGGCACCAAAGAGCGTGTCGGGACGCGTGGTGAACACGGTCACCTTTTCTCCTTCGATGGTGAAGTCGACTTCAGCGCCGTCGGAGCGACCGATCCAGTTTTTCTGAAGTAACTTGATGCCTTCGGGCCAGTCGAGGTCATCGAGTTCGTCGATGAGACGCTGGGCGTAAGCCGTGATGCGGAGCATCCACTGGCGGAGCGGACGGCGCTCAACAGTGTGGCCCTTGGAGCGCCACTCTTCCACTTCCTCGTTGGCGAGCACGGTGCCGAGGTCGGGCGACCAGTTCACCGGCGTTTCCGCGACAAAGGCAAGGCGGCGCGCGTCGATATCCTCGCGGCTGAAGCCTTTCTCTTCGAGCTCGGAAACGGGGTGAGCTTTCTGGGTCTCCTCGTTGAAGTAGGAGTTGTAAAGCTTGAGGAAAATCCACTGGGTCCAGCGCACGTAGTCCGGTGCGGTAGTGTTGACCTCGCGGCCCCAGTCGTAAGCGAAGCCGAGGCGCTTGAGCTGGCCACGGAAGTTGTCGACGTTGTTCTGGGTGTTGATGCGCGGGTGCTCGCCCGTCTTGATAGCGTGCTGCTCGGCGGGAAGACCAAAGGCGTCCCAGCCCATCGGGTGAAGCACATTGAAACCGTTCATCCGCTTGTAGCGGGTAATGATGTCGGTGGCGGTGTAGCCTTCGGGGTGGCCGACGTGGAGGCCGGAACCACTCGGGTAGGGGAACATGTCGAGCACGTAGTACTTCGGCTTGTCGGGATCGAATCCTTCTTCGCCCGGGTTGGGCACGGAGAAGGTCTTATTATCCTCCCAGCGTTTCTGCCACTGGGATTCAAACTCGTCGAAGGGGAATTGCTTGCGTCGCTGCGCCATGATCTTTGAAGATAGGGTGGCGTGGACTGTAGTTCGGATGCGGCTGGGTGCAAGCAGGGGCTGAGGTCTGATTCAATAGGGCTGAGTGGGTGGCCCCGCCCTGTTGCTTGTCGGCGAACCCGGGTTTCCGCAACTTCGACTGGTGAAAGAGCGGCGTTAGCTAGCTGGTACGGATTTGCTGATTTTGCTGGGTAAAGGTAACCGGTCAGTGTTTATTGTGCCACTATTGGAAATGAGTTGGGTAAAGCGAGCGATATACCAAATCGAGGCTGATTTTCGACGGTCGTCCGATACTCATTTGATTCGGGTGAACTTGCCGGTCCTCAAACATGTCACCCTCTATTTGAAGGACGAATCGACGCACCCTTCAGGCAGTTTGAAACACCGGCTGGCTCGCTCCCTTTTTCTCTACGGTTTGTGCAATGGCCAGATCGAGGAGGGCACAACTATTGTCGAGGCTTCATCGGGAAATACGGCGGTTTCGGAAGCCTATTTTGCGCGATTGCTGGGATTGCCCTTCGTCGCGGTGGTTCCGGAGGGAACCTCCCATGAGAAGATTGAAGCGATTCGATTTTATGGTGGAGATTGCCAGATTGTGGCGGCGAATGAGATTTATTCAGAAGCGGAGCGCCTCGCCGTCGAGAGTGGGGGGTATTTTATGGATCAATTTGCCAATGCCGAGCGGGTGACGGATTGGCGGGGCAATAATAACATTGCTAATTCTATTTTTGAACAGATGGGGGCGGAACCGAGCCCTCAGCCGGATTGGATTGTGGTCAGTGCTGGCACGGGGGGGACTTCAGCTTCGATCGGCCGGTTCATCCGCTACCAGGGGCTAGCGACGCGCTTGTGCGTGGCTGATCCGACTTTCTCGGTTTTTTACGATTTTTTCCAATCCGGAGAAGCAGGAATGACCATTGATCGCAGTTCGCGGATTGAAGGAATCGGTCGCCCTCGGGTCGAGCCATCCTTTATTTCAACGGTTATCGATCGAATGATAAAAGTGCCGGATGAGGCGAGTCTGGCTACGTTAGGGTTTCTGGAAATGGTTTTGAATCGGAAGTGTGGCGGCTCAACGGGAACCAATGTATTTGCGGCGCTGCAATTGGCTTCTGAGTTGGAAGTGCTCGGTGAGACGGCAAGTGTAGTAACACTGATCTGCGATGGGGGCGAAAGGTATCTCGATACTTACTACAGCGAGTCTTGGATCAAGGAGCAGAATTTGGACCTCAGCGGGGTGAGAGAACAATTAGCTGAGTTTTCCGAGACGGGGAGGTTGTCTCCCGGGTGAGTGTTACTGAACCCATCCCGGCAGTTGTTCGGGGGCGATCTTAAATACGGCAGGGCCCATCAGAAGAAAAAGACTGGCAATAATCAGAATGCTGATCAGATTAATGACGAGCCCGGCTCTCACCATATCGGCAATGCGGATGCGTCCGCTCGCGAAGACAATCGCATTGGGCGGCGTGGCGACGGGCATCATGAAGGCGCAGGAAGCCGCGACTGCGGCAGGAACCATGAGCACGAGCGGATGGATTTTCGCTGCCGAGGCGATGGACGCGAGAATGGGGAGGATCATCTCTGTGGTGGCCGTGTTGGAGGTCAGTTCGGTAAGAAAGGTGATGCCGCCGGCCACCGTGCCGACCAGCAACCATTCCGGCGCCCCTTCCATGCCGGCAAAGTGTTGGCCGATCCATTTTGAAAGGCCTGAGTTCTTGAAGCCGGAGGCGAGAGCGAAGCCACCACCAAAGAGCAGGACGATGTGCCAGGGAAGCCTGGCGAAGACGTTGTTATCAAGCAGACTGCGGTGAGTCTTTTTCTCGACGCCCTCATCGCGGTTTCGGCTCGGAATGCAGAAAAGCAGAATGGCCATCCCGATGGCGATGGTGCCGTCGTCGATGTATTTGCCGAAAGGTAACGCATCTGACCAACCGGGGATGACGACGGAGCCAACCTCCAGTTTCTTGCGGAAGATCCAGAGCAGGGTGGTCGCCGCAAAAACGACGGCGACCATTTTTTCCTCGTAGCTCATTCGGCCAAGTTGATCGCGTTCCTTGCGAATCGTTTGCGGATCAAGCGTGAGTTCATCGCCGCTCCGGAAGAGAAGCCGGGTCAGGATCAGCCAGACCGTGATCAGCATAATGAGCATCAGGGGAACGCCGAAAAGCATCCACTGGCCAAAAGCGATATCGTAGCCGGCGGCTTCAGCACCGGGGAAACTGAGGGCAAAGATCCGGACCAGAGCAAGGTTGGGCGGTGTGCCAACGAGGGTGGCGAGCCCGCCGATACTGGCGCTGTAGGCGATCCCCAATAGTAGTGCGAGACTGAGATTACGGGTTTCGTCTACTCCAAACGCATCTTCGGCCTGCTTGATAACGGCAAGACCGATGGCCAGCATCATGATCGAAGTCGCTGTGTTCGAGATCCACATGGAGAGAAAGGCCGTGGCGATCATGAATCCGAGGACGAGCCGCGATGGTCGGGAGCCGACAAAGTCGATGATTGCGAGGGCGATACGCCGGTGCAGATTCCAGCGCTCCATGGCCAGGGCGATGAGAAAGCCACCGATGAAAAGGAAAATAATATGGTTCACGTATACCGGGGCCGTTTCCTTGCCGGTCATGATGCCGAGAGCGGGGTAGAGCAGCATTGGAAGGAGGGCGGTGGCGGCGAGTGGAATGGCATCGGTGATCCACCAGATGGCCATGAGCATCGCGACAGCAGCCATTCGGGAGACCTCAGGATATTCAGGATCGAGGTCTCCGAAGATTAAGGTCAGCGCAAAAGCGATAATTCCGGCCCAGAATCCGACAATTCGCGCAGTGTCGGAGCGGTGAGTTTTGCGAAGTGGCTCGCTCATGGCCGAGATGATGTCCGATTGGCCATAGGCTGGCAAGCCGTTGAGGGTGTCGATTTTTCTAGATTTCGTGCCTTTTGGGCCAAATTGTCACGGTCAGGGACGGCTTTGAGAGGAAGATGAGAATTGACCCGGAGGCGATCCTGAATAAAGTCGCCCTCCCTGAAAATCGTCTTCAGCGCACGGAAATTACTAAAAGGTTCCGAAATTACTATAATGGGAGGCTTTTTAGGGCGGCTTGGCACAGAAGCTGAGCGTAATCCCGAGCTGGAATCCTATTGGAGGAAGGTCCTCCTCAACAGCGGGATCGTTAACCAATTTATTAGTCATGAGCAAGTACCTGAAGAGCCCTGAAGTCGAAAATACACTGCACCAGCCAGAGCTGGAGCGAGATGCCTGCGGAGTTGGTGTCGTTGCCCACATCAAGGGGGAAGCTAGCCACCGCGTCCTGCGACTTGGTCTCGATTCGGTGAACAATGTGACCCACCGCGGAGCGGTGAATGCAGACGGTAAGACTGGTGATGGCGCCGGTGTGACCACCAACCTGCCCTACAAGCTTCTTCTGCCCGAAGCTGAAAAGCTCGGTACGACCCTGAGTGATCCTTCCGACCTCGCTGTCGGAGTGTTTTTCCTCCCGGCTCAGCGCACGGACGACCAGACCAAGTGTCGCGTCATCGCCGAGGGTGTGCTCCGCAACCGCGGCATCGGCATCATTGGCTGGCGCGACGTGCCGACCGACCCGTCCGCCCTCGGCCAGCAGGCCATCGACACCATGCCGGTGATCCAGCAGCTGCTTCTGCAGCGCCCGGACGGCATGGATGACGACACTTTTGAGCGTCAGCTCTATCTCAGCCGCCGCGAGATCGAGGACAAGGCGAGCGACGAGAAGATCAACGAATTCTACATCCCGTCCCTGAGCCATCGCCTGATGAGCTACAAAGGTTTCCTCGTCGCGACAGCGCTGGAAGAATTCTACAGCGATCTTCGCAACGAGGACTACGAGACCCACGTTTGTCTCTACCACCAGCGGTTCTCTACTAACACGTTCCCGACCTGGGCGCTGGCTCAGCCGTTTCGGATGCTTTGTCACAATGGTGAGATCAACACGGTGCGTGGAAACCGCAACTGGCTGAACTCCCGTATCGGCCAGTTCGAGAGTGATGTCTGGGGCGACGAGCTTCAGCACCTCAACCACGTGATTGACCCGGATGGATCTGACTCCGCCAGCCTCGACGCGGCTCTCGAGCTGCTCGTGCTTTCCGGTCGTTCCGTGCCCCACGCTATGGCGATGCTTGTGCCGCCGGCGTGGAAGATTGACCCTTTCACCACGAAGGAAGTCGAAGACTTCTATCGCTACCACAGCTGCTTCTGTGAACCTTGGGACGGCCCTGCTGCCCTTGCCTTTACCGACGGCCACACCGTGGCAGCCTCGCTTGACCGTAACGGGCTTCGTCCCGCTCGTTACAAGATCACCACCGACGGTATTTTCTCCCTCGGTTCCGAGGTCGGTACCTGCTACCTGCCCGACGACAAGATCCTGAAGAAAGGCCGTCTCGCCCCTGGTGAGATGATCGTGGTCGACACGAAGAAGGGTGAAGTCATTTTCAACGACGATATCAAGGCGCAACTCGCGAGCCAGCAGCCCTACGGTGAGTGGCTTCGGGAGAACCAAACTCCTTTCTCCGATATCGCTGATCTGGATCCCGTCGTGACCGAAGATCCGGCGCACGATCCACTGACCCGTTCCCAGTTGCAGATTGCCAATGGTCTGAGCAAAGAGGAACTCGACATGGTGATGTCTCCCATGGCGACTTCCGGGATGGAAGCGACCTACTCCATGGGTGACGACGCGGCTCTGTCCGTCCTCTCCTACAAGCCGAAGATCCTCTTCACTTACTTCAAGCAACTCTTTGCCCAGGTGACGAACCCGCCAATCGACCCGATCCGCGAATACCTCGTCATGTCTCTCGAGGCCGACCTCGGGCCGGAGCGCAACCTGCTTGCAGAGGACCCTCTCAACGCCAAGGTGATCCACCTTGAGACGCCTTTTCTCTATACCCACCAGGTCGAAGCCCTGAAGTCCGGTGAGCACCTCAAGACCGAGACACTCGACATTACCTGGCCGCTTTCTGAAGGCGCCGAAGGTCTCAAGCCGGCTGTCGACGCACTCTGCGAAGAAGCGGAAGCGGCGATCGATGCCGGAGTCGAAACAATCATCCTGACCGACCGCGGCATCAACCATGAGCGGGTCGGTATCCCTTCACTCGTTGCTGTTGGTGCGGTGCACAGTCACCTCGGTGCTGCCAAGAAGCGGATGAAGACGTCGATCATCATCGACACGGCGGAAGCACGTGACACCCATCACATGGCGTGTCTCTTCGGTTTCGGTGCGACGGCGATTTGTCCGTGGCTTTCCCACGAAACGATTCGCGAACTGGTCGACGCCAACGTGAAAAACAAGTTCGAAGGAGTCTCCGTTGAGAAGGCCCTGGCCAACTACCACAAGGCGCTTGAAAAGGGTGTGCTCAAGATTCTTTCGAAGATGGGCATTTCCGTTCTGAACTCCTACCAGGGTGCGCAGATTTTCGAAGCCGTCGGTATCGCTGACAGCGTGATCGACGACTGCTTCCCGGGAACGCCTTCCCAGATTGCCGGTGTTGGTTTCTACGAGATCGCCGCTGAGAGCATTGCCCGTCACACGGCAGCCTACAAAGAGGCGGTTCCGAACGACAATGGTGTCCTCGACCTCGGCGACCCCGGATTCTTCCGTGCCCGCCGCAACGGTGAGAAGCACGCTGTGAACGGACCGGTGATTAAGAATTTCCACACCTTCGTGAAGAGTGGTGACCAGGAAGACTACGACAAGTATGTCGAAGAGCTGAAGCACAACCAGCCCGGCGCGCTTCACGATCTTTTCGAACTGGTGCCAAGTGAAGGTGGCCCGATCCCGATCGACGAAGTTGAGCCGATCGAAGACGTGCGCCGCCGCTTCACCACCGCTGCGATGTCCATGGGTGCGATCAGCCCCGAGGCTCACGAAGTGCTCGCTATTGCCATGAACCGGATCGGCGCGAAGTCCGACTCCGGTGAGGGCGGTGAGGATCCCAAGCGTTTCAAGCCCTACCCGAACGGTGACTGGGCCAACTCCAAGATCAAGCAGGTCGCTTCCGGTCGTTTTGGTGTCAGTGCCGAATACCTGATGTCTGCCGAGGAGATCGAGATCAAGATGGCGCAGGGTGCCAAGCCCGGTGAGGGCGGCCAGCTGCCCGGCCACAAGGTGAACGGCATCATTGCCAAGCTGCGGAACACCCAGCCAGGCGTGACCCTGATTTCACCTCCGCCGCACCACGACATTTACTCCATTGAGGATTTGGCTCAGCTGATCCATGACCTCAAGGAAATTAACCCGGCTGCCAAGGTCACGGTGAAGCTCGTTGCTGAAACCGGTGTCGGCACGATTGCTGCCGGTGTCGCGAAAGCGAACGCAGATGTTATTCTCGTGTCAGGACACGACGGCGGAACCGGAGCCTCCCCGCTGAGTTCAATCAAGTATGCCGGTCTTCCCTGGGAAATCGGTGTGGCTGAGACACAGCAGGTGCTCATGTTGAACGGTCTGCGTGACCGCGTCACCCTGAGAACTGACGGTGGTCTCCGAACCGGCCTCGACATCATCCATGCGGCGATTCTCGGCGCCGAGGAATTTAACTTTGGCACGATTGCCCTGATCGCGATGGGCTGCGTGTATGTTCGAAGATGCCACCTGAACAACTGCCCGGTCGGGGTAGCCACGCAGGATCCCAAGTATCGCGCGAAGTTCAAGGGAGAGGTCGAGCACGTTGTTAATTTCTTCAATGCAGTCTCCGAAGAGGTGCGCCACTACATGGCCCAGCTCGGAGTGCGTAAGCTGGATGACCTGATCGGTCAGACCAAGTACCTGAAGCAGCGCGAAGTGCCGGAGCATCCGAAGGCCAATCTCGTTGACCTCAGCCGCATCCTTGCTGATGTCGGCAGCCAGGTCTCCGAGGACCTTCCCCGCATCTGCCTCCGCGACCGCAACGACGGCATCCACGAGCCGCCGCTCGACGACCAGATTCTCGCCGACCTTGGCGAAAAGATCGAGAAGAAGGAAAGCGCCTCTCTCAGCTATGAAGTGAAGAACACTCACCGCAACATCGGGACCAAGCTCGCCGGTGCGGTGGCCAAGCTTCATGGCGACCACGGGGTCGAGGAAGGCACCTTCGATATTCAGCTTTCCGGAAGCGCAGGTCAGTCGTTCGCGACGTTCCTTTGCGGTGGTATCAAGCTGACCCTGACCGGTGAAGCCAACGACTACGTCGGCAAAGGCATGGCCGGTGGTGAGATCATCATCAAGCCGAATGCGGAACGCAGCTTCGATCCTTCGGAGAACTCCATCCTCGGTAACACCGTGATGTATGGTGCTTCCGGAGGTCACCTCTTCGCGAACGGTCGCGGTGGTGAGCGTTTCTGCGTTCGTAATTCCGGCGGCACGGCGGTGGTTGAAGGTATTGGTGACCACGGTTGTGAATACATGACCAACGGAACTGTTGTGGTGCTCGGCGAAACTGGAAAGAACTTTGGTGCCGGTATGAGCGGCGGAGCGGCTTATATCCTCGACGAGGAAGAGCGCTTCGAGAAGCTCTTCAACCCGGAGATGGTCGAGATTGTCCGCCTCAGCGAAGACGATGCCCATGCGATGGAGCTCAAGGCTCTGGTCCAGGCACATGTCGAAGCAACCGGTAGTGAGAAGGGACAGTCACTTCTCGATGACTGGTCCGGCGCCCTGGCCAAGTTCTGGCGTGTTCAGCCGAAGAGCGACGTTGCCGATGCCCCTGCTGCCAAGCCGCAGGCGGTTGCCTCCAAGTAATCGGACAAAACTTTACCCGGCCCCGAAGGGAGACCTTCGGGGCCATTTTGTGTACGAGTCGAAGGGTTCAGGCAGTTGATCCGGGACGCGAAATGTGGTTGTCTCGGGGCGTGACTGACTCCTCCTGTAGTTGGACGACGCTGCTGGCGTTCATTCTTTTGGCTTCCTTGATCGGGGAAGTCGCTGCGCAGCGTGCCTCGCGAACCGGGCAACCCGAGCCGGCGATGCGAGGCGAGGAGCCGGATCTTTATGTCCCTGACATCACCTCTCCTCAGAACGATGTGGCCGGGGGAGTGGTCCGGGGGCCTGCGCAGGAGTTGAAGCCCAGGTTTCAGCCGGGTTGCACCTATCGCTTTGTGAATGAGCTCGAAGTGAAACTTCAGTTTCCGGTGCGTGGCCCACGAGAAGCGAAGATCGAGCAGCAGTCACGTTTCGATGCCGGTATTCGCAAGGACGGTAAACCGGGGATGTCGCTGAAGGGACGAACCGAGCGCCTCAAGGTTGAGATGAGAGCGATGGGTGAATCAGTCAGCTACGATTCCCTCGATGCGGAAGATCGTCAGACGCCGCTGGGGCAGCACCTGAATCAGTCCCTGACCCAGTGGGTGGAATTGAAATTGAATAAGGAGGACCGCATTGTCTCCGAAGAAGTGGGAGGGCGTCAGGCGACGGCTTCACCCCTGGAAGGGTTCCCACAGTTTGGGATCAGCGACCTGGGGCAGACGGTTGCGGTGGTTCTCCAGGGGATGCCTGACAAAGCGGTCAGGCCCGGAGAAAGCTGGACGGTAAAAGGTGTCAGGCGCCTGACAGAAACCGGAGAGGTCACCCTGGATATCCGTTGTCGGTTTCGGGGTGAGGTCACCCACGAGCACAACCGTTTCATGCAGATAGATTTGAGCGGTGAAGCTTCCGGTGATGTGGCGCTTCCGACCGAGGGACCCGAGGGGGGTAAGCCGGTTCTGATGGCTTTCCAGGTTCCGACTTTGACCGGGAAGATCCTTTATGACCCGCTGGAACAGATGGTGCGTCTGAGTGAGCAGACCGTCAGCATGACGGTGGAGATCCCCGGCGGCCCGGGAGCAGCACCCCTTGTCGTTCCAATGCAGCAGAAGTCGAAGATCCAGTTGCTGCATGTCGTCCCGACTCCGTGATCGTCATCACCCGGCGTGCTTGAGGTAGAAGTGGATTATTTCCTCGTAGAGGTCGTCACCTCCTTCAGCGAGCACGTTGTAATGATATCCGGAGTGCACTTCCCGCCATACCTTGTCGGGTGAATTGGAGGCCTTGAAGAGCCGTTTTGAATGATCGATGGGAATGACTTCATCGAGCGTGCCATGGGCAATGAAGAGGGGCGTGGTGGTTCCCGTAGTTTCGCGCAGCGGCGAAATCGAATAGGGGTCAAAATCGGCCCGGGCGCCGCCGATTCTCATCGAGAGGTGAATGAGCCACTCCGGGATCGCTGGATGGAGTTTTCGACGTCCCGAGGAAATGACGATCTCAGGCAGTTCGGCAAAGGGTGCCACGGCCACGGCTGCCTCGATGCGAGGTTCGTTGTTAAGCGACTGAAGGACGACCGATCCGCCGAGGGAGTTGCCAAAGACGCCGACGGGTCCCAGTGAGTCTCCCTGCGCCTGCAGATGGTCTTCGTAAAAGTTGATCAGTGTGGTGAGGTCGCCGACTTCCTCGATCCCGAAGGTGCAGAAGTCTCCCTCGCTCTTTCCATGGGCCCGCGCGTCATAAACGATGCAGCGGTAATCGGCAGCGACGAATCGCTGGGCGACCGAAAGCATGTCTTCTTTTCGGCCGCCGCGCCCGTGCAGCAGAAGAATCGTGCCGCGTGCATGGGGTTGATCTGAGATGCCACTGGCGGCGAGGCGCCTTTCCATCCTTCGTGTTTTTTCGGCCCGGCCGGACTCCGGGGAACGGGTTACGAGGATAGATTCGAGCAGAAAGTCATCATCGGTTCTAACACGAATATGTTGTAATGTTAGTCCATGTTCAGCTGGATTCGAGAGCAGTTCCCGGTGTCTTGGTTCCAGTCCGCGACGGATGGGTGTAATGAACCAGGTTGATCCGAGGTAGACAAAGAGGATGGCGGCGACGGCGATGATCCCGAGTGTGAGCATCACGGTTGTCATCAGGTATCGGACGAAGCGGCGGTTTGGGAAAAATGACATGCGACCCGATACGGGACCGGGTCGCTCCGTCTTTCAAAGAACCGCAATCAGCGATCCATCAGTTCGTAGGCGGTCACGCTGAGCGCGTAGATCGCTGCGGTTTCGCTTCGGAGGATGATCGGTCCGAGGGAGATGGGAGAAAATCCTGCAGACAGGGCCTGGGATACCTCAGCTGGAGTGAAATCACCTTCGGGACCAATCAGAAGCGTGGCTGAGTCGGGGCGCTCTCCGTTTTCTTCATCCCAGTCAGCCAGCGTGTCTTTGAGGGTTCGGGCATCTTCGCTGATGGCGGCGATGAGTCGGAATTTGTCTCCGGCGTCGCGGGTGAATTTTTCTACGGAGCAGGGCACGCCGACTTCGGGCACCCAGTTCTGGCCGCACTGTTTGCAGGCTTCGATGACGACGCGCTGCCATTTTTGCTGCTTTTTGGCGAGATCGTCTCCGCTGAGTTGGACGACGGTCCGTTCGGAGAGCAGAGGAACGATGCGGGCGGCTCCGAGCTCGGTCGCTTTCTGGATGATGAGATCCATGTTCTTTCCTTTAGGGATTGCCTGACCAAGAGTTAGCGATGCGGGCGGCTTCGGTGTCTGGTTGACGATAAGTGACTTCACTTCAACGGCTCCCTTGTTGCCGGCCGTGATCTGAGCTTCGGATTCTGTGCCCTCACCGTTGAAGACGACAACACGATCACCTTCGCGACACCGCATCACGTCGAGACAGTGATGGGATTCTTCTTCGCCGAGAACGAGGTTTTCGAGATTCCACTGGTCGGAGGGAATGTAGAAACGATGCGTTGCCATGATGAAAAATGGGATGAGTCTTTAGGTGGCGGAGCGATTCACTTAACGGTCCGATTCGCCCTTGTCCACTTGTGATTATCCACCACGAGCCATGCCGCGTCCCATTCCCTCATCCGATCTCCCACCGGTGCAGCGCCTGCGCGAAATCATGCATTTGCTCCGTTCGCCCGGAGGTTGCCCTTGGGATGCGGAGCAGACTCACGAAAGTCTCGTCAAACATCTCATTGAAGAAGCCTACGAAGTGGCAGATGCAGTGAAGGGCGGGGATCGCGATGAGATCGTTGACGAGCTGGGAGACCTCTTGCTTCAGCCCGTATTTCACGCCGAGATTGCTTCAGAGACGGGACAGTTTGATCTCGACGATATCGCGTCAGCTATCTGTGAGAAATTGATTCGCCGTCATCCGCATGTCTTCGGTGAAGCACAGGCAGATTCACCAGACGCAGTCTTGAGTCAGTGGGATCAGATCAAGGCCGGGGAGAAGGGCGAGGACGCTGAAAACGAAAGGAAGCCATATCTAAAGAAAGCGAATGAGGGGCTGCCGGCGCTGATGTCCGCGCAGAAGATTCAGAAGAAAGTGGCCAAGGTCGGTTTTGACTGGGGAGAAGTGGGGCCCGTTCTGGATAAGGTTCGTGAAGAGTTAGGCGAAGTTGAGGAGGCGATTCAGTCAGGTCAGAGAGAGGAAGTGGCTGAGGAGATTGGAGATTTGCTGTTTGCTGTGGTCAACCTGGCGCGCCAGGCCGGGGAAGAGGCAGAGTTGCTCCTGCACGGCGCCAACCGGAAATTTGTGACCCGTTTCAACGCGATGGAAGCCCGTTTGCTGAATGAGGGACAGGAATTGCCGTCGGCGACGCTTGAACAGATGGACAATGCCTGGAACGCCGTGA
>JABSSQ010000108.1 GCA_013213905.1 Verrucomicrobiales bacterium
CCGCCTGACCCGTCAGGCGGTCCTAGCCCCCTAAGAGGGACCCGAACCGCCTGACCCGCCTGACCCGCCTGACCCGCCTCGCGCTGCTTTTCCACTACCGCCTTCTTGGCGTTTCCCCAGAAAGTTAAAGGGAGCACCAACACCCAGGTCACAATCGTTCCCACCGCCAGGGGAATCAGGATTCTATTGGCTCTTTGCTTGAGCAACCCCTTGAGCCCCCGCTTCCTCCACAGCATCGCCGTGAAAAATCCGCTAATGAGGAAGAACAAAGGCAGCCGGAAGCCATGAATAAAGCTGAGGATCGTTCCACAAACCTCCGTGTTCTGGTTGCGGTCCTGGGCCGGCCAGAACGGGATGACCATGAACGACATTAATCCATGCAGGACGATACCCAACAACATGGCGTAGCCCCGAAGGGCATCGAAATCGTGAAAGCGCTTTCCCTGGTTTGAAATCATCCGCTTAATGGAAACTCAATAGGCGAGACGCAAGTCTCGCTGAACCCGTTACTCCCTGGCATTCATGAAATGCTACTTCAAGCGCTCCAATAGCAACGCCATTTCCCCACTCATTCACAAGAAACATCTGCGAAATATATCATCAAATCGAAACTCGATTTCCGGTAGAGTTTATTCAAGAGATATGAATCACTTTTTCGGAGCGCTGCTTGAGCCGCTCAACATCGGCGCTATGCCACTGCTCTTTGGTCGGAAAAGCGTATCCGGCCCTCCGGTTGGCAGCCCGGCCACGATTGGCACCATGCTCGACTTTGCGGCACATCACGGTGTTGAACCGCTCACCATATACTTTCCCATGGATCGGGTTAACAACGCCATGGCGCACCTTCGTTCAGGAAAAGCCCGCTATCGCATGGTCCTCGACCGATCATTTCACTGAGGTCGCTGCCAATCAGGCAGCCACGGTGTCGCAGGAGCAGATCGCAGCAATCGATCCGCAGCCGTGGCAGTAATCAAAACTGCCACCGCACTTGGCAGGAAGGCCTTGTAGCACCCGTTTGATGCGGCAATGGCAGGCACCGCAACCGGAACCGGCTCCGGTCTCGCAGGTGACCGCTTCGATGGTCTTCACACCACCTTTATTGATGACTTCGTAAACAGTGGATTCTGCAACTTTCGCACAATGACACAAATGCTCGTCGTCACCTTGTTGGGTCGAGAAGCGGCATGTCGGTATGAGAGTTGCAGAGTCCGTGTTCATTCAGTCATTCGGCGAGCCTACTCGCCTCCATCACCCATCTTCTGGGCCAGGTATCGTTCCAATCCAATTCGTTCGATCAGGTCGAGCTGTGACTCGGCCCAATCCACACTCTCCTCAGACTCGACGACCATGCGTTCCATCAGTTCGCGGGATCCGGCATCTTTCACATCGATGCAGAGTTGGATCGCCTCGTTGTAGGTGGCGACCCCCTTGGTCTCGAGAGTCAGGCTGTCCTTGATTTGTTGCTCGGGAGCTTCTCCCACGAGGATCTTGTCATAACGCGCAATCTCCGGGACACCGTCGAGATAAAGGATGCGATCGATGACTTCATCTGCGTGCTTCATTTCCTCGATGGACTCATCGTAGAAGTGCTTCGCGAGGTCGTTCAAACCCCAGTCTTTGCACATTTTGGAGCAGATAAAATACTGGTTGATCGCCGTCAGCTCGATGGTGAGGCCGGCGTTAAGAGCGTCGATGACTTGTTGGTTACCTTTCATTGAGGAGGATCTTGCCCCCCCCTGTCAGAGAGATCAAGACAGCATCAGCGAAACTTCGTTCAACTGACGCTATTGAGATTTAGTCGCAATATCAGTAGAGTGCAAACGACTTTTTTGCGCGATAGCGGGAGCGTCTGTTGAGACGTTCCGGAAAACCGAAATTCGGCTCAATTCCCCATAGAACCGGGCTTGGCTGGAGAATCGCCTCAGTTGAATCGAA
>JABSSQ010000109.1 GCA_013213905.1 Verrucomicrobiales bacterium
CCGTGCTAAAGTGGATGCCGTGCTCGAGGCGACTTATGGCAAGCGCGGCAAGGTTAAGGCGAAGAAGGGATGTGATCCTCGGGGGTAGGGGCTTTCTAGCGGAATTCGTCTCAGCAGAGGCGGCTTGAAGCGTTTCGGCAATCGGTTAGATTGTTCCATGTTCCGCGATCGAAGGATTTTACTCCTGGGGGGAGGCTTTATTGTCTTAGTGCTTTCTCTCGCGTGGTTTTTAGTCAGCAAGCAACACGCGGACCCATCGGGTAGCCTTCAGCCGCCGATGCAGGCACAGGCTCTCGAAGAGTCATCCGAGCCAGGAGCAGCCGGCGCGGATGAAAGGGCCGACGATTTTGAAGCCTTTCTGGCGACTTATGACGACATCCAGTTCGATGACCGTTTCCTGCAATCCTATTTGAAGGAAAACGGATCGAGCGAGTCGACCTGGATCACGATGGTCGCGCTCTCTTCGAGCACGGAAAGTTTTCGAGACAATCTGAGCAAGGCTTTGCAGCGGTACCCGGAGTCGGAAGTGTTGAATTCCATAGCGGCGTTCCAGGAGATGTTCGGATCGCCCCTTGAGCTGGGACATGGGTCGGCGATCGATCAGCTCATTGAAGCGGATCCCGATAATGGATTGGGCTGGTACCTAGCAGCGACACGAGCGTTTAATACAGGGCGACAAGAGGAAGGCGTGAGCTACTATGTGAAAGCCGGCCAATCCTCAGGGGTTCATCTGTTTCAAAACAAAATCACCGACGTGGTCGCGGGTGCGTTGACGGGTAACGGCTATTCCGAAGCCGAGGCTTTGGCTATCGCTGTAGATAAGGTAGGAAGTTTCACGATGAACTTTCCCCGAATGATTCAGACGGCTGGTGATGTGATCGACGAATCTCGAAGGCATAAGGACTTGGGGGAACTTGCGCGTGCCAACGAGATCAATCAGGCGGGATTCAGTCTCGGACGCCACTTTATGGATCTTTCCGGAGCGGGTGATTTCGATTTCGTGTTGGATTTAGTGGGAGCAGCCATAGCGGAGAAGTTTGCCAAGGAACTCGAATTTGATCGATTACCACGGCACTTCGGCGAGGAAAATGGCTACTTAGAGGCGTTTCTGAGTGAGGTGCATGATGCCAGCGAACGCATGATCGCTGGAGAGAAGCGTATGTCGGAAGAGGAGTACCTGAAGTATCAAACTCTGAAGCGGGTGATGGGGTGGCAATCCGCCAGCGACCAGATGGGCTGGTGAGTGGGCTCGGCTAGGCCTGCTGGTTTTTAACCGCTCATGGACGCTGATATTCGCTGATCAGCTGTGCCTCCAAGGAGCGGCGATTTGAAATCGCCGGCGTAGGAAAGGCCGATGCAGTGCTGGCGATTGCAAATCGCCACTCCTTGTTTTTGGCTAATTCTGCTTCGTCAAAATCTTCCCAGGAGTTCGACCTATACCAAACGGTGCTCGTTGCTAGCAGAATAAATCAGCGACAATAAGCGCCCATCAGCGGTTTCCAGTATCCCAACTCCGGAAAAATGGCTCAGAAGGAGTGAATATCGGTCTACTTTTGCTCCGAAACGCGTGAATTGCGGTCCGATGAGGCAGTGCGAACGTGCTGACATGATCGGAATTCACATCAGTAAGGGGTGGATCGCTTTGGTGCTGTGCTCCCTTACCGCGGTCTCTTCTTCCGGCTCTGATGTGTTCACCGACGTCCTCCAACCGGCGTTCGAGGCCAAGTGCATTCAGTGTCACGGGCAGGACGGCAAGGTCAAGGGCAAGGTCAACCTGCTTGAGATCGAAAGCCTCGAAGACCTGATGGCGGATACCGAGTTGCTCTCGGATATCGCCGCGGTGATCGACTACGAGGAGATGCCGCCGGAGGACGAGCCTCAGTTCACCGATGAGAAGCGCACCGATTTGGTGGCGAAACTGGACGGCCTGATTGCTGCCGCGATGGACGAAGAAAAGGTTTATGCCCACGCTCCAATTCGTCGAATGAACCGCTTTCAGTACAACAACGCGGTCATCGATCTCTTCGGCCTCAAGTGCAACGTGTTCACGCTGCCCGAGCGCATGATGCGGGTTCATCAGGACTCCTTCCAACCGGAAACGGGTGTGATGGCCAATCGCGTCCAGGTGGGGAATCGTCCGCTCGGCAAATCCCAGATGATCGAGCCTCGCCTCGTCGGAGTCGCCGCGTTTCCCCAGGACCTTCGAGCCGAGCATGGCTACGATGTGCAGGCCGATCACTTGTCGCTCTCACCGCTCCTGATGGAGCAGTTTCTCAAGTTGAGCCAGTCGATCACCGGTAGTCGTGATTTCAATCCAAAGAATGTGGGAGTGTGGGATGAAATCTTTGCTGAGCCAAAAGGTGACTACGATGGCGGAGCCGAAGTGAGGGTTCGCCTTCATCGGTTCCTGGCCAGGGCCTTCCGTGCTCCGGTGGAAAACGAGGTGATCGAGCGCTACGCCTCCTACGCCGAATTTCAGCTGGAGCAGGGCGTTGCGTTCACTGAGGTGATGAAGTCGTTGGCCGCAGCGGCGCTGGCGTCGCCGAAGTTTCTCTACCTCTACGATGAGGCTTCCGAGGGCGGGGGAGTGGAAGCACTCAGTGCCTTCGAACTGGCCTCACGCCTTTCCTTTTTCTTCTGGGGCAGTATTCCCGATCAGGAGTTGCTCGATCTCGCGGCTGCGGGTGAACTGAATGAGTCCGCGACGCTGGAAGCGCAGGTCGACCGCATGCTGAAGGACCGAAAGCTGAAGCGTTTCTGCGATAGCTTTCCGACGCAGTGGTTGCAGCTGGATCGCATCATTTCTGCGATTCCGGATCCGAAGAAATATTCTGACTTCTACTACTCCAAGTATCGCAAGAGCATGCACATGGCGATGGAGCCCTTGCTGATTTTTGAAACCGTCCTGATTGAAGACCTGCCTGTGAGCCAGTTGATCGACTCCGACTTTACCTATCGATCGACCCTGCTGCAGGAGTCCTACGAGGAAGACTGGCCGGAGAGTGTGGAGTTGCCCCGGGGCAAAAATGGGAAGCCGGTCGGAGGAGGAGGAGTGACCGTTCTCCACTTCAATCGCATACCAGTGACCGATCGCCGTCATGGTGGTGTCATCACCAATGCCGCCGTCATGACCATGACCTCAGGACCGGAGCGCACTCAGCCGATCACGCGAGGTGCCTGGATGGCGTCTGTCATCTTTAACAACCCGCCTCCGCCTCCGCCCGCTGACGTCCCTCCACTCGACGAAGATGAGAAGCCGGGTGACGAACATCTCACTCTCCGCGAAAGACTGGCCGCACATCGTGAACGTTCCGATTGCAAAGGCTGCCACGAGAAGATTGATCCGCTCGGCTTTGCTTTGGAGAATTACGACCCGGTTGGCGTGTGGCGGGATGCCTACGAAAACGGTCGCGAAGTCGATATGACGGGCACGCTCTTCCGCAAGCACGAGTTCAGCGATGTGATCGGCTTCAAAGACGCCATCCTTGCTGAGAAAGATCGCTTCACGCGCGGCTTCGCCGGTCATCTGCTCTCTTTTGCGCTCGCTCGCGAATTGGGTGCTGCCGACCAGCTGGCCCTCGATGCCATCGCCGAGTCCACCGCCGAAAACGATTACCGCATGCAGACGCTGCTGAAGCAGATTGTCTTAAGTGAGCCCTTCCGCAGCAAGTCCAACCCCAAGACCGATCTTTCCCTCGCCAAATCAAAATGACCTTCCGACGCTCAACAGGGTAAGGTCTTTCATCATACCCTGTTGGATCACAAGAATCTCCTGACGCTCCTTTCTCCATGAACACATCACGCCGAAATTTCCTTCGTGGCCTCAGTGGCACAGCGCTCTCGCTCCCGTTTCTGGAGAGCACGGGCATGGCCGCCTCGTCAAAGGCAGTGGCCAAGCGCATGGCCCATTTCTATGTACCGATTGGTGTGGTGCGCCGTGGCTTCTTTCCCGGTGAAGCGGATTCTATTATCCCGAAAGGCAATCTCGGTAATGTGATGAAGTCTCTCGGGGAGCAGGACCCTGACCTGAGCGTCAAATCGCTCGATCATCTCACGCCTACGATGGAGCCGTTGCAGGGGATGAAGGACAAGATCACGCTCATCACAGGGATGGACCGCACCTTTCAGCAGGGCACCGATGTGCACGCGCAGTGCGCGTCCTGTTACTTGAGTAGTGCGGTGGCCTACGAGATCAAGGGCAGCGCCTGGCCGCTGAACCGTACGCTCGATCACCTCGTGGCCGACCAGTTGGGGGGCGAGACGCCTTTCCGGACGCTTGAGTTCAGCTGCAATCCTCACAGCGATAACAAGGAGTCGATCTACTTCGATAACATTTCCTGGTATGGCACCGGACACCTCGCGCCCTCGATCCGCGATCCGCGGAAGATGTATGATCGACTCTTCAGCACCAAGGAAGCGAAGGTGTATCGGGACATCACTGATCTCGTCCTTGAGGATGCCAATGCGCTGAAGCGCAAGCTGAGCTATTACGACGGGCAGAAGTTTGCCGAATACTACGATTCGATTCGCACCATCGAGGTGCAGATGGACCGGCTGGAGAAGATGCGGGCAGAACTGGCCAACGTGAAGTTCGATGCGCCAACGGACGCCTACCTGCCGCGAGGCGAGTTCATTCGCCTGATGGGCGATCTCATGGTCGTGGCGCTGCAGGCTGGACTGACGAACGTGACCACTTTCATGGTGGGGCCGGAGCGCTGGGATACGCCTTATATGTTTGACGGCTTGTTCGACAAACCCAAGAGCCATCACCAGATGTCTCACAATCAGACCAAGATGATTGATGATCTGCTGCAGGTGGACAAGTTTCACATGGAGCAATACGCCTACCTGTTGGATCGAATGGATTCGATTGAGGAGGCAGACGGCACCACCTTACTCGATAATACACTGTTCACTTATGGCTCCGGTCTCGGTGACGGATCGACCCACCAGTACAACGACCTTCCCATCATCGTCGGAGGCGGTGGTAAGCAGACGAAGTCCGGGTTGCATATCAACCTTCCCGAAGGCACGCCGCTGGCCAACCTCTGGCTGACCCAGGCGGAGATGGTCGGTGCGAAGATGGATCGCTTCGCCGACAGTACTGGCAAAGTGACGCATTTGATGGCGTAGGGGTGCTTTGTGCGAAGGTAGGGTCGGTCCTCCGTGTAGAGACCGCGTTGGAAAGAACGCGTTCTACAGATCGCGGCTGGCCCGGAGTGTAGAGCCCTACCCGCGCTGCCGCGCGAAAGTGGTTACCTTCCATCCCACAGATTTTCTACGCCTTCGCGGGCAAGCGGGAGCTTGCCTCTCCATGCTCTCGATTGTAGTAAGCGCTTGGAGGGTCGAGCTCCTGCTCGACCGCAATGTGTTCTCATATGAAAAACCTCGCCTTCTGCTTTGCTTTGGCTTTCGCCACTGTGTCCCTTGTCGCGGACGATCGTCCTAACATCGTCTGGATCATTCCGGATGACATGTCAGCCAACTTCGGCTGCTATGGAGAAACGGCCATCGAGACGCCTCATGTGGATGCGCTGGCTGCGGGCGGGCTCAAATTCACCAATGCTTACGTGACGGCTCCAGTTTGCTCGACTTGTCGTTCTGCTTTTATCACCGGCATGTATCAGACCAGTATTGGCGCGCATCATCACCGCAGTGGCCGTGGTGAGCTGAAGATTCATCTGCCGGAGAACATCAAGCTGGTGCCGAAGCTGTTTCAGGACGCGGGCTACCACACTTCGATCTCGGGCTGGCCGGGGGCGAAGGGCAAATATGGCAAGACCGATTATAATTTTGAGTGGGACCAGGACGTCTACGACAGTTCGCTTTGGCACGACCGCGAGAAAGGGCAGCCTTTCTTTCACCAGGTCCAGACGCCGGGCGGCAAGTTGCGTGGCAAGGACGAAGAGGGATGGGAGAAAATTCAGAGTCGGGCTGAAGAAACGTTGGGTAGCCGCACACCCGATTCAGCCGTTGAACTCCCGCCGTATTATCCGAATCACCCAAACATCATTCGTGACTGGGCTGCTTATCTCGATTCGGCCCGCATGACCGATCACATGGTCGGCGAAGTCGTGGCGAAGTTGAAAGAGGAAGGTTTGCTCGAAAATACGATCATTGTTTTCATGACCGATCACGGGATCAGTCACGCCCGTGGCAAGCAGTTCATGTATGACGAAGGGCTGCACGTGCCGCTCGTGATCTCTGGTCCCGGGATCGAAGCCGGCACGGTTCGCGACGATGTGGTTGAGCACATTGACATCGCGGCGCTTTCTCTCGGAGCCGCCGGTATCGAAGTGCCGGAGTGGATGCAGGCACGCGACATCCTCGCGAAGGACTATGAGCCCCGCGAAGCTGCCTTTGCCGCTCGTGACCGCTGTGACGAAACCGTCGATCACATGCGTGCGGTGCGGACGCAGGGCTTCAAATACATCCGGAATTTCCTGCCGAATCGTCCCTACCTGCAGCCTTGTGCCTACAAGGACGCGAAAGACATTCTTGTCACCTTGCGGCAGGCCTACAAGGACGAGGCGCTCAATAAGACTCAGCGCTTGTTGTTTCGTGAGACCCGTCCGGCCGAAGAGCTCTACGATGTGAAAGCCGATCCTTACGAGATTAACAATCTCGCGGACGATCCCGCCTATGCCGACGAGTTGGCCAAGATGCGCGAGCGTCTCGAGACCTGGATGGTTGAGACCGATGACAAAGGCCGTGAGCCGGAGTTAGCTGAGATGTTTGACAGCGACATGTCGGTTTATGTTGGTGGCCTCAAAGCGAAGAGGCGCGATCCCGAGCACCTGCAAAACATCATCGATAACATCGAGTTGATGAAGCAGTGGGCCGCGGAAGGGAATTGATTTTACCCAGTTTGAAATCGATGGTTGCCAGGGGGATACTGTTGTACTTTAACGTCGGGGCGGGAGCGGTCATGACTTTGCGTGACGGAGATATGTGATCAGTTCTGAGACGCTCGAAAAGGGCTGCTCGTTGGCGCCGCCTCGAGCGGTGATTGAATGCCAAGGTAGAGAATAGCCTGAGTGGCTTCTGAGCTGTTGTGTGCCAGGGGCGATCGGGGGATTCTCAAGGTCTAATCCAAGTCATGAAGCGCCGCCTTTCAAAAGACTGGACCAGCTCTGATCTCCAGCTACAGTCCGACCATGAAACAAGACTGGACTGACACTACCGTCGTTGTCACTGGAGGGGGCGGCGGAATGGGGCAGGCTGCGGCGAAGCGGTTTGCTGAGGCGGGAGCTACCACCTTTGTTCTCGGTCGTACGGTGGAGTCCCTCGAAGAGACAGCCGCGCTTTCTAGAAAGATCGTTCCGCTCGCCTGTGATGTGACTGATGCCGACAGCATAGCTGATGCGATGAAGGTGATTGATACGCCGGACTTGCTGATTCACACTGCCGGGATCAATACGGCTGACCGTTTTGTGGTTCACGAGGATCCGTCCAAGATAGCGGGAGAGGAGACTTGGAAGTCTGTGATGGAAATCAATGTGCTCGGTGTGGTCAATATGATCAATGCGGTGTCCGGTCCTATGGCGAAGAGTGGAGGCGGTAAAATTGTGGTAGTGACTTCGACGGCTGGTCATGGGTTTGATTCCTTTGCCGGGGTTCCCTACACGGCCAGCAAATGGGCCGTTCACGGGTTGCTTTTCACGGCGCGTTCCCAACTCATTGCCCACAATATTGTGTTGTCAGAGTACGCTCCCGGTGAGGCTAACACGCCTCTTGTCGCTAAACGACCAGTTCAACCTGAGCAAGAACATCGTGAGGCCATGATTCAATCTGAAGACTGTGGAGACGCGCTTTTCTTCATCGCAAACCAGCCTCACAGCGTGAGCATGCTTCAATTGCCGAAGTATCAGCCTTTCGGGGGAATGCCTCCGCAGATTTCGGCTCCCTGGTTGGAGGGTTTGGACATTGGACCAAAGTAGTGATTTTGCTCGTTGAAGGGGATGACGATTGCAAATGGGTTGCATTTTCGTCCATGGTCACTGATGAAATCAGGCCATTTTTTATCATTTCATCATGAAAGCTGAAATTGTCTCAAAAACGCTCTCCAAGTGGGGAGAAGGCCCTCTCTGGTTCAACGGGCGTGTCTACTACGTCGATATCGAAGGACACCAGATTCGCAGCTTCGATCCCTCCAGCGGAGAAGAGCAGGTTTGGGAAGTCGGTGAGCGAATTGGCTTCGTGATTCCGAGAGAGAACGGGGGATTCATTATGGGCGGAGACAATGGACTTGCCTTTTTCGATCCGGAGAGCGGAGCAAAGACAGCCATTGTCGATCCGGAGCCGGACAAGAAACCCGACAATCGCTTTAACGACGGCAAGTGCGATCCCAAAGGTCGCCTTTGGGCCGGCACGATCAGCACGGTGAAGAAAGAAGGCGATGCGACCCTGTATCGACTTGATACCGCGCTGGAACTGACCGCCCAGTTTCCCAATGTGACGAATTCCAACGGCCTTTGCTGGACGAAGGATGGCGGAACTTTTTACTACATCGATACACCAAGCAAGAAGGTGCGTGCTTTCGACTATAATCTCGAGAGTGGGGATATTTCCAACGAGCGAATTGCGATCGATACGGCTGCGTTGGAAGGCTCGCCGGACGGCATGACGATTGATGAGAACGACAACGTCTGGATCGCCTTCTGCCGTGGTGGCTGCGTGCGCTGTTTTGATCCTAAGACCGGCGAGATCCTCGAAACGATTGGGGTGCCTACCGGGTGCCCCACGTCTTGTGCTTTCGGTGGGGAGAGATTCGAGACGCTCTACATCACAAGCGGGCGGCTGGCTGATGCTGAGGAGGAAGAAGCGGGGATGCTCTTTTCGGTCAACCCCGGCGTCAAAGGTCTCCCGGCCGTCGCTTTTGCCGGTTAGAGCCTGCAGGAGAGCAGATCCGGCTCCTGAAGGTTGCATTTTTTAGCCTAGTAGGGACACGTCATCGAGGGATTTGCACGCCTTGCCGCTCGGAGCGATGCTGGAAAATGAACGTGTCCCGGAAGTCACCTTCCCGTCGTTATTTTCTCAGGTCAGTCGGGGCGACCCTGTCGCTGCCGACCTTGCACTCGCTGCTCCCCGATACACTGGGGGTGGGAAGTGCTCTGGGAGCAACGATTTCCGAAGCGACAACACCCAATCGCATGGTGGCGATCGGCAACTTGCTGGGATATCAGCTGCCTTACTTTTTTCCGGAGACGCCGGGTAAAAACTGGGAGCCAACCCGCTTGCTGCAGCCGCTCGATCGGCTGCGTGATGACTTGACCGTGTATCGTGGACTGGATCACGGGGTAAAAGGTGGCCACTTTGCGGTGCATGCCTACATGACTGGCGTTCTTACGATGGATGCCAAAGGACGTCCCGATGGCAATATCAGTCTCGATCAGCTTGCTGCGGAATCTGTAGCGGGGCGGACTCGCTTTCCTTCGTTGACGATCGGATCCGAGACCGGCATTCACGGTGGCTGTCAGTTGTCGTGGACCCGCAGTGGCGTGCGGGTGCCACCGATCCCGGGACCAAGACAGCTTTTCGAAAAACTCTTTGTGGGCGAGCCGATGGATCAGTTGGCTCGGGTCAAAGACAAGAACGCTCTCCAGGGATCGATCCTCGATGCCGTCAGTGGAGATGCCAGGACGCTGCAGAAACGCATCGATTCGGAGGACCGGGAAAAGCTCGACGAGTATCTCACTTCTGTTCGCGAGGTCGAGCAGCAGCTTCAACTGAAAGAGCAGTGGGTAGAGGTGCCGAAACCGGAAGCGCCATTTGATCAGCCGACCAATAAAAACATGGTCGAAGATTTGCCTCTCCTCTATGATCTGATGGCTCTGGCCCTCCAAACCGATTCGACGCGCATTGCGACTCTGGAGATCGGCGGAGATTTTGAACCGAAGCACCTTGGTGTTGAAAAGGGCTACCACTCGCTGTCTCACCACGGCAAGAAGCAGGAAAACATCGATCAACTCCTCGTTCTGGAGGATTACCAGATGCAGCAGTTCGCTCGATTCCTGGAGAAGCTCAAGGGTATCCAGGATGGAGAGGGCAGCCTGTTGGATCACACTTCAGTTCTGTTCGGCAGCGGTATGAGTAACGCCAACTCCCACTCCAACAGCAATCTGCCGATCATTCTCGCTGGCGGCGGATTTGAGCACGGTGAGTTCAAGGACGTGCCAATGGATCATCACAAGGTGCCGCTGTGTAACCTGTATCTCAGCGTGCTGAATCAATTCGGCGTAGAGCGCGACAACTTTGGTACCAGCACCGGCACCTTTGTCTGATCTTCAATCGATGAAAATTCGACTATCAGTAGCAGCGCTCATGGCGCTGAGCGGATCCATGCTGGTCGGGGAGGAGCACGCCAAGGTGGCGTTGAACTTCATCGATAGTTATTGCCTGGAGTGTCACGATGACATTGTTCAAAAAGGAGAACGCGATTTCTACGACCTCGATTTCCCGATTACAGATGAGAAGGGAATCATCGCCGTCCAGGAGATTATCGATGCGCTTAACCTCGGTAACATGCCTCCTCAAGAAGCGGATCAGCCGAGTGACAAAGAACGACTTGAGGCGGTGGCTGCTTTGA
>JABSSQ010000011.1 GCA_013213905.1 Verrucomicrobiales bacterium
CCCATCAGGCGATCCCGCATCGCACGGAAGAGATCTGAGGCATTGGGACGACTTGTCCGGTCGAGTTGGAAGACTTGCAGGTTACCGGGTGTTTCCGGAGTGACCCTCCAGGCGAAGACGGTTCGAGGAAGCCCGTTGGTATCGTCGGGCCAGAACTCGACAAATCTGATGTCTGTGGTGAGAAAGGTCATTCCATCAGGTAGAAGTTCGACGAGGAGATATTCCTCACTGAACCATAAAGCACAGTCGACGGCGCGGTCTCCGCGAAAGGGTTCTAACATGTCGACCTGTCGAGGAACTTCCGCAAAGTAGAGTGGTTCGTCCGAATCGTTCACCGCCCAGTAGCTGATCCAGTAGCTGTCTTCTGTTTCATACAGGCCCCTCCAGATGAGGGTGGTGAACGGGACCGGAGTGGCGAAACCGCGACTCGGCTCGATCCCCATGGCAGCCAGCTCTTTCCGAAAGCGACTGTCGGCCCTCGCCTGGGCGACGAGGCTGAAGGTGGTGTAGCCCAGGAAGAGCACACTGCAGAGGGTGACCATGGTGCGAGAAGCAACGCCGGGTTGTTTCCTCCGAAACAGAGCCGCACCCATCCAGAGCAGCAGCGGCAGAGTAAAGAGCGGGTCAATGATGAAGAGATTATTGACCCCAAAGCGCCGGTTGGAAAACGGCTCCGCGAGCTGGGTCCCGTACATGGTGAAGCAATCGATCAGGACATGAGTGGCGAAGTTCAGAAAGACGAAGACGAGCGCCCGGGGGAAACTGATGTTGAGATCCGATTGATCAAAAGTGGCCCGTCGCTGCCACCACCGATAGAGAAGGGTGGCAAAGAGGGGGCTGAGGAGCAGGATCCCAAAGACGGAATGCGAGAAACCCCGGTGCCAGTAAAGCTGCGCGATGGGATCGAGGAAAGGGTTGGCCAGGATGTCGAGATCTGGGATCGTCCCGAAGAGTGCGCCCCAGGCGAGTGAGCGTCGGCCGAGTTGGCGGCCGAGGACGCGTTCCCCTACGACTGCGCCCATCGCAGCCTGCGTGAGAGAGTCCATTTCGCGAGAGGTTACGAATCAGGGATGCGCCGGCAACGGATTTTCTGCATAGGACGACTCAGGCGCTTGGCCGGAAAACCATAAAATCTGTCTCCTCTCCCCAAGACCGTTAGTGAACTCCGGTAGAGAGTGCTCGGGCGGTTGAAAGTCTAGCCAGCTAATTCTATTTGCTCTCGATACACCTGCGAATCTCATCTGATGAACTTACTTGTACACCTCAATTGTCTGCGAGCACTTGCTCCGGTTCTTATCGTGTTATCGATCTCTGTTGCCCGGGCAGAAGAACCTGCTTCCAAGCCCAATATCCTCTTTGTTTTCAGTGACGACCACGCGTGGCAGTCAATCGGAGCCTATCAAAGCCGACTCGAGGACATTGCCAATACGCCGAACATCGATCAGCTGGCCAGCGAAGGCATGCTGTTCAGAAAATGCTATGTCACCAATGCGCTATGTGGCCCGAGTCGAGCGACCGTGTTGACAGGCAAATACGGCCACCTCAATGGAGTGACATGGAACAAGAAAGCCCGCTTCGACGGATCGCAACAGACGTTTCCTAAGCTGATGCGGGACCATGGCTACGAGACGGCTATTATTGGCAAATGGCATCTTGGAACAACCCCGACAGGATTCGACTATTTCGACGTGATGAGTGGGCAGGGGAAATACTACAACCCTTCGTTGAACAGGGGCGATATCGAGGGTGTTCAGGAAACGAGAACAGTCACAGGGCACAATTCTAACGTGGTGGCTGATCTCAGCATCGAATGGTTGAAGAATGGAAGAGACAAAGAAAAGCCGTTTCTCTTGATGGCCCAGTTCAAGGCGACTCACCACGGTTGGGCTCCGGCGCCCGAGGAGTATGACCTCTACGATGACGTGGTGGTTCCGGAACCTGACAATCTTTTCGATGACTTTTCCACCCGGGGGACTGCCATTCGAAATCAAACCCTGACGCTTTACGAGGATTTGAAGGAAAGCCTTCTTATCGGGGATCCAGGAGAACTCGGGACCTTGGACCCTGAGCAACGGCAGGCCTGGGAGGCCTATCGCTCCAGGGACAGGAAACTGTTCGAAGCCATGGGGGTGGAATGGAAGGACAACAGCAAGGAACTCTCCCGCTTCAAATATCAGGTCTTTATGAGAAACTTCCTCGCTACCGGGGCGGGCATCGATCGGAACGTGGGAAGAATCAGGGACTTTCTCAAGGAAAACGACCTCGCCGACGATACCATCGTCATTTACATGGCGGACCACGGGTTCTTTCTGGGTGAACATGGCTTCTTTGATAAGCGATTCATGTACGAGGAATCGCTTAGGACTGCCTTCATTGTTCACTGGCCGGGAGTGGTTGAATATGGTGTCGTCAATGACACTGACATTGTTTCCAACCTCGATATTGCGAGCACTTTTCTTGATATCGCTGGAATCGAGATTCCCGACGATATTCAGGGCGAAAGTCTCGTTCCGGTTATGAAGGGAAAGACACCCGAAGATTGGAGGGAGACATTTTTCTACGAATACTTCGAAATGGCGAACCACAATGTTCCGCCGAATACTGGAGTCACCGATGGCCGCTACAAACTGATCCACTACAACAAAACCCACGAATGGGAGTTCTTTGATTTGAAGAAAGACCCCGCTGAAATGGTGAGCCAATACTACAATCCCGAATACGGGGATACAATCGCGGGGCTGAAGCAAGAGCTGGAACGACTGCGGTCACAATACCAGTGCACTTCCACAATCGATTATGATCATCAGGTGGAGTGGCCCTACGAGAAATGAATGGCACTGGTGAAATATCATCGTGACGTCAACAGAACGAACCTCTTTATCTTCTTTTCCTCCGTAAACGAGTCTGAACACCCAAAACAAAACCCATGAAATTTTTTTCTACAATCTTTCTCGTCTGTCTCATTGCTGTCGCGCAGGCTGACGAACCAGAGAATTACGAGCTGTTACTGGTTCAAGATGACGATGCAGAGACCGTTTCCGTTTTCAGAAAGGGCGGGGAAACAGCATTGATCACCCAGAATGCCGAAGCGAACTTTCGACCCTACATTCACCCAATCATCGCCCCGAACGGAAAAGCGGCCCTGACTCAATTCAGCCCCGGGCACCACAAACACCAGACGGGTATCTACTGGGCATTCACGAGAGTGAATGGCCGAGATTATTTCCATCACCCTGAAGCGACTCATTGGAAAAGGATATCGGTGGGACTCTTGAAGGAGCAGGGGAGCGATGTGAGCTGGAAGACCGTTTATCACCTGCTCGACGAAGACGGGAGCCCGGTCATGGAGGAATCACAAACGTGGACGGTATCTCATGCGGCTGGACACTACATGATGGATCTGGAGTGGTCCGGCAAGGCGTTGGTGAATCTGACGGTGGAGAAATACAACTATGGAGGGCTCTTTCTCCGCATGCCTTTTGAAAAGGGGGCGGACGCGGAAGCGAGAAACGGTCAGGGGCAGAAGAATGAGGCAACCGAGGGGCAGTCATCAGCCTGGGTCAATGTGGGAATGGAAGTCCCGGGAGGTGAGCGCTGGGGAAACATCACTGTTTTTGACCACCCTGATAACCCCGGGTATCCCAACCTTTGGCGCGTCGACCGTCAGTTTGGTTTTGGTCCAGCCAGTGCACGAGGCGGCAGTTGGACGCTGGATCAGGGAGGGAGTAGAAGCTACAGACATCGCTTACTTGTTTACACGGGTACACCTGATCAAGATCTGATCGATCAGACTCGGGGGGAGTGGATGAACGGAAAGTCCGTGGTCAAAGAATAAGGGCAGTGAATTTCATCCATGAAAGGATTTATCCACCCGATAACCTATGTGTTAGCAATCTCGCTGGGTATTGCCTTTGGTCGTCAGAGTATTGCCGAAGAAAAAATCCGTGACAGGCCCAATATTCTCCTGATTCTAGCCGATGACCTGAGCTGGTTTGATATCGGCTGTTATGGCAGTAAAGACGTTAGGACGCCGAACATCGATCAGCTCTCTCGTGAAGGTATGCGGTTTGATCATGCCTTCACGGCAACCGCCATGTGTGCGCCGACGCGTCAGCAGCTCTACACCGGGATCTTCCCGGTAAGGAATGGGGCCATGTCCAATCACTCCAAGGTTGAAGCTGGCACGAAGAGCCTGGTTCACCATTTGGGGGAACTGGGATACGAGGTCTTCCTTCGCGGGAAAACTCATTTCGGACCCGAAGCGTCGTTTCCGTTCGAGCGAGTCAAAGGGAAGGGGCTCCCCAAGACAACAGCGCCGTTTTGTCTCGTGGAGGCTTCATCCAAGCCTCACAATCCGTGGCCGGAAGTAGAAGGGTATGATCCCGCGACCCTGACGTTGCCGCCCTACCTGATCGATAATGAAGAAACGAGAATCGCGATGGCGCGATACTTTACCGAGATTTCCCAGCTGGATGGTCGAGTCGGCGAGTTGCTCAAAGAACTGGAGGCAAGCGGACAAGAAGACAACACGGTTGTGATTTTTACCAGTGAGCAGGGGTCCGCTTTCTTTGGTGGTAAATGGACTTGCTATGACCGCGGGCTCAAAACGAGTTTCATCGTGAGATGGCCCGGGAGAGTTGAAGCCGGAAGCCGGAGCGATGCCCTGATTCAATACGTAGACGTGGTGCCTACGTTAGTCGAGATAGCCGGTGGAAATCCCGGGGCCATTGACACGGGACAACGAGGGGCTCCGGATGGAGGGAGAGGGTTTGATGGGCGGAGTTTTCTCTCTGTGCTGACCGGAGAAGCTCACTCTCACAACGACTATGTCTACGGCGTTCACACCATGCAGGGCGCCTGGGTTGGCGGCCCGTATCCGATTCGTTCTGTGCGGGACGATCGATACAAGTTCATCTGGAATCCGATGTATGAAAAGCGCTTTTCCAATTTCCTCATGGTCGAAGATAAGCTGAATTGCTGGGTCAGTTGGGTCCGTGATGCCAAGGAGGATCCAGACGCAGCTGCCATTCTCAATCGCTGGGTTCAACGGCCCGAGTTCGAATTCTATGACACTCGCCAAGATCCCTATGAGCTTTCCAACCTGATCGATGATCCACTATACGCCGAGAGAATCGTCGAGCTCAAGAAGGCGTTAGCATCCTGGATGGGCCAGCAGCAAGACAAGGGGATTGAAACGGAGCTGCGCAACAAGGCCTACGAGGGGCCCTGGGTTGGTCGCAGGGTGATTGAGTGATCTCGATTACGACTTGGGCTCGGCATGCCAAGCCGATAGCTTGCGGAACTTGACTCCCTGGCCTCGATTAGTGAGGGCGAGGATGCCCTTGGCATCCGAGAAACGGGAGTGCGCAGCTACTTTTCCTCTATCATTGCTTCTTTGAGCGCCGCGATCATTTCTTCGCTGTCGGGCTCTATGTTGCTGCCAAAGCGGCGCAGCAGTTTTCCATCTCTCCCGATCAGGAACTTCTCAAAGTTCCATCCGACTGGGCCGACCTGATCCGGATTCTCTGCAGTCGTTAGATACTGGAAAAGTGGGAGCTGGTTGTCACCGTTCGTCTCGATCTTGGCAAACATGGGAAAGGTCACGCTGTATTCTTTTTTGCAGAAGGCTGCGATCTCTGCATTCGTTCCCGGCTCCTGCCCACCGAATTCATTGGTCGGAAAACCAAGCACGACGAAATCGCGATCTTTGAGGACGTCGAAGAGCGCTTGCAGCACTTCAAACTGATCAGTCACGCCACACTCGGACGCGACATTCACAATCAACACGATCTTCCCGGCGAAATCAGAAAGTGCGACTTCTTCCCCGGTGATGTTCTTCGCTGTGAAGTCATGAAGAGAGTCTCCCTGATTTGCCTCTTCCCCATGCAGGGACAAAGCTGCGCAGATGAGAGAAGCGAGGACAGTCGTGATCAGTTTCATGCTGGTGAAAGCGTATGGAAACGGCAGGAATTTGCAATCCCGGGGACGAGCAATCCCGGGGACGGGCCATGGCGTCCTGCTGGACAAGCCTTGGACTCGTGTCACCTTGGCTGCATTCGGATGAGTGACGAAACCTGCTACCTGATCAGTGACAACGGGTCCTATCGACCCGAGGCGACACTGAGCCTTCGCCGTCTCGCGGAGCGCCTCGGATCACGGATCGGTAAGACGGTTCATCCGGTTTCATTGCTTCATTCCACTAAGATTCCGCCAGACAAGTTGGGTGGAATTGCGGCTGAGATATTCGAGCCCTTCGTGATCAAGAAGCTCGAAGAGGGCGTTCGCCGTTTTCATGTGACCCCCTTGTTCTTCGGGCCGAGTGCGGCCATTCTCGAATACATGCCTCAACGCGTCGAGGTCCTGCGAGCGAGTTGGCCGGACCTCGAGGTTCGAATCAGCCCTTGCCTCGTGAATCCAGAGGAAGCGGAAGATGAGCGAATGGCCACTATCCTGATCGATCACGTCGAGACGGCTCGTGAGCAACGGGGCTTCAAGACGCCTTCGGTGGCGCTGGTCGACCATGGCGCCCCTCGCATCAAGGTCACCGAAGTACGCAACCACCTGGCAAGGCAGATTCGCAAACTGCTGGCTGAAAGCGATTTTCCTGTAGTTGCCGCTTGCTCCATGGAGCGGCGTGATGGCGACGAATACGCTTTCAACGAACCGCTGCTGAAGCGGGTTATTGGTAGTGCTGGTTTTGAAAAGGAAGTCATTGTCTCCATGCTTTTCGCTTCTCCCGGGCGGCATGCTGGGCCGGGTGGGGATGTCGCGAAGATCTGCGGGGAAGTCGCCGGGTCTCGCCCGGAACTTGTATGGCAGATGACCGAACTCGTAGCCGGTCATGACGGCATCATCGACATCCTGCACTCGAGATTTGAAGAAGGCCTCGCGTCAAAGCCTGTCTTCTGGAAAGGGAAGATTCCGAATTGGGAGGCGCCAAAATAGTGACTATTGTTCCTCACCCAGCACCTTCACCGACGCCACTGGTCCCGGCCTTCGCCGGCGTCCTGAAATACCAGTTCTTCGCCTTTGTCAGGATCGAACCGAGATCCGCACTGATCTGGTAGGAACACGGAATCAGGAAAAGCGTAATCGCTGTGGCAAAGAGAATGCCGTAGGCCAGGGAGACGGCCATGGGAATGAGGAACTGTCCTTGAATGGACCGATCGAACATCAACGGCATGAGGCCGGCAAAGGTGGTGATGGAGGTGAGGAGAATCGGACGGAAGCGGCGGGAACCGGCTTCGATAATGGCCTGGCCAAGAGCCATCCCGTCCTCTCGTCGTCGATTGATAAAGTCCACCATGACGAGAGAATCGTTTACGACCACGCCGGCGAGGGCCAGCATTCCGAAGATCGAAAGATAGGACGGCGTGATGCCCATGATCATGTGGCCAACCAAAGCTCCGATGACACCAAAAGGAACCGCGAGGAGAACGAAAATCGGCTGGGTCAGTGATCGGAAGGGGATCGCGAGAAGTCCATAGAGCGCGAAGAAGAGAGCGATGGATCCGATAACGATGCGCCGCTTCGACTCCTCATTCTCTGCAATGAATCCGGTGTAGCGGTAGGACAGGCCTTCGCCTTCATTAACGATGGCCTGGATCTCCGGAGCAGCGGATGCCGCGATCCCCATGATGTCGACCGATTCATCGACCGGAATGGCTTTGATTTCGATGACCTCGGCGCCATCGATCCGCTCGATCCGGCTGGGCACCTTGACCATCTGAACGTCCGCCACTGCAGCGAGCGAAACATCGGCGCCGGAGGGTGTTCTGATCTTGAGGGTATCGAGAGTATGTAGTGATTCGCGTTCTTGCTGTGTTAGTCTGACCATGACGCGGATGTCGTCGGTTCCGCGGAGGAGGCGCTGGGCTTCCTCACCGTAAAATGCCTGTCGGATCTGTCGGGCGAGTTCCTGCTGTGTGAGGTTCAACTCTGCGGCCCGTGGCTTGAGCGCGATCTCTAACTCATCACTCCCTCGTTGCACCTGGGTGTAGGCATCGGAGATGCCGTCGAAGCTTTCCAGTAGACTTTCAATCTCCTCGGCTAGGGCTACTTTCTCCTCAGAACTGGGACCACGCAATTCGACCTCAACCGGCTCCTGCTCCCGAGTGTCTCCGCGACGACTGAAGCCGCTTTGCTCTGCCCGGACGCGAAACGACTGGGCTTCCGGGATCTCCCCGACCAGTTCTTTCCAGCGGTTGGCGATGACACTGTTGCGAGGTCCCGGAGCTTCTCTCATGCTGGGGGGAAGGATTTCGATAGCGACTTCGCCCCTTGTCTCGTCTAGGGAATTACCATCCCGGTCTCCGACTTCCTCCATCACATTGGTGATGAGTGAGCGGCCGGAACCGGTGTCAATAAACTCTGCTTTGAGCACTTCTGCAGCATTCCGAATACGTTGGATGTAAGTGTCAGTTTGCTCCAGTGGAGTGTCGTTCGGCAGATCGAGATAAGCGGTGATGCGAAGGCGGTCGACCGACGGCATCGAGACAAAACCGAGTCCGCCACCCTGAGCATAGCCGAACATGAGCAGGGCTCCCGCGAGGAAGAGTGAACAGACGGTGTAACGCTGATTCAGGGCAAGCTTCAGGGCCGGTCGATAAATCCTCTCTACGAAACGTTCGAGACCGTTGGCAACCTTGCTCTGAATCCGGTCGATCGGATTCCTGCGATCACGGTCGAGTCGCAGGTGCTTGAGGTGGGACGGTAGAATGAGCTTGGTTTCGATCAGGGAAAAGAGAAGGACCGGTGCCACCACCGGGGGGATCTGCTTGGCAAAGTTACCCCAGGTTCCGTCGAAATAGAGTAATGGCAGGAAAGCCACGATCGTGGTAAGGACGCCGAAGGTAACCGGGACTGCGACCTCCTTGGTTCCGGCAACCGAAGCTTCAAGCGGCACCATTCCGGTCTTTAGTTTCGAGTAGATATTTTCTCCCGTAACAATGGCGTCGTCCACGACGAGTCCCACCACGATGATAAATCCGAAGACGCTCATGAGGTTGGCGGAAATTCCGAGCCAGGGCATCAGGAGGAGGCCGCCGGCAAAGCTGATGGGGATTCCGATGACAACCCAGAAGGCCAGCGCGGGTCGGAGGAAAAGGGCCAGCAGTATGAAGACCAGCAGGCATCCCTGGATCATCGAGGTCGTCAGTGTTCCGAGACGGCCCTTGATGGCAATTGACTCATCGTCCCAGGCATAGAGATTGATCCCGTCGGGAAAGCGGAGCTGCGCGCTGTCGACATATTCGTGAACCTGGTCCGCGATCTCAATGGCACTTTCGAGGTCGAATCGCATGACCTCGACCATGAGCGCGGGTTCGTCGTTGAAACGCATCAGCACTTTTCCCTCTTCGAAGCCATCGATGACCCGGGCAACTTCGCCTAGCAAGACATCTGCGCCGTTGGCCGCGCGGATCGGGATTTTGGCAAACTCTTCAGCGGTATAGGCCTGACCCCGCGTACGCAGGCTGAGGCTGCCGCTGGTGCTCTGAATTGAACCGGCCGATAGGTCAACGGACGATCGCTGGATCGCATTCGAGAGGTCCTGGAAGCTGAGACCGTAGGAGCGGAGCCGTTCCTGATCCGCCTCGATCGAGATTTCGAAAGGGCGTTCACCCTTCACCTCGGCCATGCTGATACTCTCCATTGCCATGAGGTCGTCCCTGACCGTTTCTGCTACCCGGACGAGTTCGGTGTCGCTCAGGTCGCCCGTTACCGCGATAGTGATCACTTCACGATAGGAGTCCGAGTCAGGAATGTAGATCTCCGGATTTTCTGTTTCGGCTGGAAAGGAGTTGATGCGATCGATCCGCGCCTTGACCTCTTCGAGTAAGGCGCGCTGATCGACGCCTTCCTTCATTTGCGCCCAGATCATCCCGCGGCCGCGACTCGCGTAGGCCCACACGCGGGCGATGCCGGGGAGGTCTCGGATTGCTTCCTCGATGGGAATGCTGATTGCTTTTTCCACGTCTTTAGCGGTGCCGCCCCGGTATTCCATCCGAATAATGATGTTATTCCAGTTTTCGGTCGGACTGACCTGGAGCGGAATCCGGTACATGGCGGCATGGATGCCGGCCAGGAGGATTCCCACGAGCAGAAAGTTCGCGGCAATATCGTTGCGAGCGAACCAACGAATCATGTGCCGGAGGGGGCAGAAGGTTTCGGCGTCTCCCCTGACTCTTTGGAGGAGGGCGGATCTTCCCGATCAGTGGCCTCTTCACTCGAAGGCAGAATTTCCACTTTCGAAAGATTGGGAGCGTAGACGAGCTTGGAAGTCGCGAGGAGGGATCCGTCTGCCAAAGTGGGATCGGCCAGGACGAGTTGCTCCTGGTCTGACCAGACTGGTTGGATTTCGCGCCGCTCGAGTGTCAGTGTGACTGGATCGACGAGATAGATGAACGTCAGTTGGCGAACCGCCTGACGGGGAATGAGATGGACGTCGTTCAGGGTTCGGCCAGGAATGGAGGCTACGACCGGTTGGCCAATCCGAAGTGGAGGACGGGCCTGATCTGGAGCTGCCGCGCGAGAGAAAGGATCGCGCACCCGAGCGATGGCAAAGAGTTCGCGGGAATCCGGGTCGAGCGCTCCTTCCGTGCCAATGATCTCTGCCGGCCACTGCGCTGGAGAGTCGGGGCTCAGGGCATCCCTCAACTCCACTTTGACAGGCTTATCCTGAATGCTCTCGGGAAGGTGGAGGAAACTCAGATCACGGGCGGCGATGGGGAGGCGAACCTCGACGTAGTCGGTGTTGAACATGGTTGCCAGTTCGGTGTTGGGGGACACGGTCTGACCCACGGAAACGAGGCGGCTGAGAATTCTGCCTGCGAACGGGGCCCGCACCCGGGTGCGATCGAGATTACGTTTCGCACGTTCGAGAGCTGCCTCGGCTGCTTTGACGTTGGCTTCCGCTTCCCTCAACTGGGGAAGACGAAGGACCAGTTCGTTGGGCTCCTCAACGTAGCCGAGATCGTTCCAGTTGAGCCGCGCCTGCTTGGACTTCGTTTCTTCCTGGGCAAACTCGGCCAGTGCACGGCTTAAGCTTGCCTCCGCCGCGATGACTTCGGTTTCGTAGTCTTCCCCGGCGATTTCCAGCAGGATCTCGCCCGCTTCAAAAAAGGAACCGTCATGCAGCGAATCGGAAATGGCATGCACCTTGCCCGAGACCTCGGCAGTGAGGATGGCGTCGTTGAGCGGACGCACTTCACCCTGGGTCTGGACTATGGTCTGGAAATCCTGTCGCTCCAGTTCGATGACCTCGGTCTTGAGGACCCGCTCTGGTCGATCGTAGCCACGCGGGGCTTCTTCTTTGACAATCAGCATCCGGAAACCGAGCGCTCCGCCCGCGAGGATCACGATGGGCAGGAGGATTCGGATCAGGCGTTGCATGGATCAAGAAGGAGGAAAGGTGTCTGGTTCCCATGAAGCAGGGCGCTCAGCTTTCTGTAATGAAGAACTTCGTCAGAAACCCGGATAGAGAAATCTACGTCTTTAGGGGCCCTCGTGTCGAAATCCCCACCCAGAGCGAGGTGAAGATCCACTCGGTTTCGCAGCCTTTGATTGCGCAGCTCAATTATGTCGGTATTCGCGCTGACGGCCCGGCGTTGCGATTCCAGCAGTTCGAGAATGCCGACGAGACCCTCGGAATACTCACGCTCGGCCTGAGCTAGGGCGAGATTGGCCTGTTTTAATTCTACTTCGAGAAAGACTTGTTGCTCGGCGAGGGAGCGTTCTGCGGCGAGGGTGGATTCGACATCCTCAAAAGCAATCAGAGCGAGCTCGGCATAGGAACGGATCGCGACTTCGTTGTTCGCCAACGCTTCGCGGGCGGCTGCGACGGGTTCTCCTCCTTCGTAGATTTGCTGCACGAGGGAAGTCGCGACCGACCAGACGATATACTCAGGATCGATCAAAATTCGGCTTAAGGCGTCACTGGTTGTCACCCCGTCCGCATTCAAGCCCAGCGAGGGCAACAGGTCCTTGCGTGCTGCATCGGCTCGTAGAGCGCTGGCTTTTAGCTCGGCTTCTGCGGCCACCAGGTCTGGTCTCCTGAGAAGTAATTCGGAAGGTAGTCCCGCCGGAACAGCCCCGGGCAAGGCAGGTAACTGAGCACGCCCTGCCAGCTCGGCGCTTGGATAGCGTCCCAGCAGGACTTCCAGAGAACGGGCCGCCTCATCCCGGTTGAGCCTCGCCCGGATCAGGGCGCGCTCCGCCGCGGCGACAGTGGAGCGGCTCAACTGAACGCTGAGAGGGCTGACTGTCTCGTCCCCGGCCTTATAATTCCGCTCGGTGATCCGGAGATTCCGCGCAAAGCTGTCCCGGGTTTCCTCGGCCAGTTCGACTAGTTGAATTGTCGTGATGTAGTCGAACCAGGCCTTGGCGGTGTTTCCAGCAAGAGAGAGCCGGGCGCCGCGAAACACGGCCGTTGCTTCCTCCAGATCGGCTTGCGAAGCATCATCCAGATCCTTAAGCCGACCCCAGAGATCAATCTCCCAGTCCAGGCTCAAGCTGAGCCGATAATTGGAGCGGAGCAGGTCGGGTGCGTTGCCGTTACTATCACGCAGCCGTAAGGTGTTGGCCCGGCCCTGGATTGAGGGAAGCCGAGCGGCCCGGGCGGGAACCGTCCTCTCACGTGCAGCATCGAGTCGAGCCGCCGCAGCCTGCAGGCTTGGGTTGTTCATCAGCACCTCGTCCACGATCTCTTCGAGGCGATCGTCCCGGAAGGTGTGGATCCAGCCGGTTGAAATTTGGCCTTCATTTCCCTGTCCGGCGTTAATCCATCGTGCTGGTGGGCGAACCTCGGCCTCGGCTGTTTCAGAGGGGGCGGAGATCTCAAGCGCTTTGCAACCCGGCAGGAAGGTCAGAAACAGGAGCACGATGAAACGCCGGTCACGTATGGCCGGGCGCCGATCTCCCGATGGGGTCTGAACAGATTTCGTCAAAGCGGGGCATACATGCCATTTCCGCGAGATACTCTCAACAACAAGATGATCTCACGATTCGTGAACCATGATGCGCAAAAATCGCACCAAATCCACCGGCGCGATCGACTACTCATGGCGACTGAACGGACGAGAGTAGTTGGAATTTCGTTTCAATTCTTTCTTTGACCTGTCAGCGTATCGTCTGGCCTCTCCTTAGGTCTCAATCGCCACCGGCCCTCAACTCAATCCCGATGGGGGCACCCGGACCAAGAGGCAATCCCAGCATGATCCAGAGCATCATCAGGGAAATACCAGTGACCAACATCCACAGGGAATAGGGGATCATCATGGCGGTGAGCGATCCGATTCCAAATCCCTTCTGCCAACGCTGCGCGAAGATGAGGATGAGGGGGAAGTAAACCATCAGGGGGGTGACAATGTTCGTCGCGCCGTCCCCGACGCGGTAAGCAGCGGTGGCGCCCTCGGGGCTGATTCCGAGAAGCATCAGCATGGGCACGAGCACCGGGGCGAGCAGGGCCCATTTCGCGCTGGCCGATCCGACGAAAATATTCAGCAAGGCGGAGAAAAGAACAATCAGCCCGAGCGCGGCCGGAAGCGGCAGGCCGCTGGCTTCAATGGTACTGGCGCCGTGAACGGCGGTGATCAGTCCGAGATTCGACCAGTTGAACATCGCCACGAAGTGCGCGGCCGCGAAAGCGAGGACGAGGTAGTAGCCCATGTCTTTCATCGCCTCCGTCATCATGGAAACGAGATCATCGCCGGATCGGATCGTCCCGGCGGCGGAGCCGTAGGCCCAACCGGCGGCAAGGAAGAGAATCATAAAGCCTCCGACGAGAGACTGAAAAAACGGAGTCGCCGTGACATACCAGGCCTGGCCTTCCGTGCCGGGGCCATCATTCAGCAGGGGCGTTCCCGGTGCGAAGGTCATTCCTGCCCAAAGCAGGCAGACACCGAGGATGGCAATCCCGGCCCGACGCAGGCCTTTCTTCTGCTCGTCGGTCAACGGTTTGCTGTCTTCGCCAAAGGATTCCCGGTGTTCTTCGTTCGGGATCCAATGGCCGAGCCTGGGTTCGATGATCTTGTCCGTGACCCACCAGATCACCGGCAGATAAATCACGAGCAGGGCGATGATGAAATACCAGTTCCCCGCGATGTTCATGGTCCAGCCCGAATCGAGCTTGGCAGCTTCCAGCGCTGATTCGGTCACGCCAAACAACAAGGCATCGAGTTGGCCCGGGGTGAGGTTGGCTGAGAAGCCGCCTGAAACCCCGGCAAAGGCGGCGGCAATTCCGGCGAGAGGATGCCGACCTGCCGCGGCAAAGAGAATGGCAGCCAGCGGAATGACTACGACATAGCCGGCATCGGCGGCGTGGTTGGAAAGCATCGCCACGAGAGCGACGGTCGGAGTGAGGAGACCCTTCGGCGCGTGGCGCATCGTGGACTTGATGCCGCTCGCAAAGAGTCCTGATCGTTCCGCGACCCCAGCGCCTAACATCACGACAAGAACGTAGCCGAGCGGATGGAAGTGGGTGAAGGTCTTCGGCATTTCCGTCCAGAACGCCTGGATGTTTTCCGGCGAAAGCAGGCTCCTGGCCGTCAGGATCAAAGGGCCGGAACCGTCCTCTGCCACCTTGGTGGGGTGCGCCGCAGACACTCCTGCCCAGGCGCAGACCACCGAGATCGCCAGCAGAATGACGATCAGGTAAACAAAGATAAAGACCGGGTCAGGCAGCCGGTTCCCGGTCCGCTCGATAAAGCCGAGAAATCCTTTTTCAGTCGAGCTGCTTGGTGCGTCCATGGTGTGTTCCCACAGAGAATGGCGAACCGGAGTTGAGATGCCATCAGAAAACAACAGGATTTACGTGCTTTCATAGCATGGTCGTATCGCGTGGTGATGCCACCGAAAGAATCACCGAGCCACCACAGTCGGTGATCCCTTCGGCGGGCTTATTCACTAGCGAAAATTCTCCATGGGACATGCGCTTCGACTAAAGGAGTCATCCGTTGTCGACTGCGGTCCGTTTCCGAGACCGGCGCGCCCAACCGAAGGCAGCCAGGCCAAGGCCCATAAGACCAAAGGTGCTGGGTTCGGGGACGGCGCTGGTCTGAAGAAGGTAGATTCCATCGGATCTGGCCTCCAGATCGAAGGCACTTGCATTAGAATACTGCTGTCCTTGTGCGTTGGAGTTTCCGGCGAGGCCGATGCTGTATTCAAGGCCGTCGAGGGCACTCCCCGCACCGGTGACGTTCCAGACTTTCCACTCATTCGTGTTGGCACCATTTTGCCAGAACGAGTCATCAAGGTTCACGTCGTTATCAAAGGAGATGTTGAAGAAGAGGTCATCGGCGATGGTGCCATCGTCGTTGAATGCCAAGGTTCCGCTGACGTCAAAGGTATCGAACTGTCCCGAGGTGACGGAATTGCTGATCAGGTTCCAGGTGAGGGTGGCACCCGATGCGTAGGTGAGATCCCCGAGAATGGTCTGAGTGCCGGCGGTGGTAACGGTTGCCGCGGTATGGATGCCACCTGACTGAATGGTGATACCTCCAGTGGTTGCGTCCCCGATTCGCCCGGTTCCGCCGAGGGTCGCGCCGTTGTTGACGATGACGGCCCCGGTCCCGGTGCCACTCCCTGTTGTGCTGTTGATGATTAAGGTGCCAGCATCGACGATGGTACTGCCGCTGTAGGTGTTGTTGCCGGAAAAGGTGAGAGTGCCGCCACCATTTTTCTGTACATTGAGTGCACCCGTGTTCGTTTCCGAAATTGTCCCGGAAAAGACAGTCGTTTCACCTCCACTATTCAGTGTGAGATCCCTGCTGGCCTTCCTTGTGAAATTCACATCACCGGAACCGCTTAAGCCTCCCATCGTCACGGGAGTGTTGAATTTGAACTCAGCTCCGCTCTCCAGATGAATATCGGCCGTCGTATTGATAAATGGCCCATTGTTCATCTCAAGAGTGCCACTGTTCACCACAAAACGTGAGGATTCGTTCGAACCTGCAAGAGCGAGTTTGCCCCCATTAATTGTCGTAGTCCCCGTGTAGGTGTTGGTGCCGGAAAGATTCAGTGTGCCAGCCCCGGACTTGGTCAGGTTGCCGGTTCCTAGAATCGTGCCCGCGTAAGTTCCCGTCCCGACCGTGAGGGTGTTCCCCTGAAGGTCAACATTTCCTCCAACAGATCCGCCACCTGAAAGTGATCCGATGGTCTCGCTGGCATCCAACTGAAGGAGTGCGTCTGCCGCATCCGCCAAAACCACGGTGCCACTATCTGCAATGGCATTCCCGCCGGCGAGGACCAGAGCGCCGACGTTGACCGTGGTGGTTCCCGTGTAGGTATTGTTGCCCGAAAGCGTGAGATTGCCTGAGCCGATCTTCGTCAGGCTGGCGTTCGCGTCATCGCCCACGATATTGCCTGCAAAGGTAGTATTCGAAGTGTTGCCGAGGGTGAGTGTGCTGACACCAAGATCCAGCGTCCCTCCATTGGAGCCCCCACCAGAAAGTGAGCCAATCGTTTCGTCGTCGAGCAGCTCGAGAGTCGCCGTGGCCACATCAGCGATAACCACGGCGCCGCTATCAACGATCGCGTTGCCATTTTGCAGTTGAAGGATACCCGAGTTAACCGTCGTCGTCCCCGTGTAGGTGTTGTTGCCTGCCAGGGTCTGAGTGCCGGAGCCTGCCATAGTGAGGGTGCCACTAGATCCGATAATGTTTCCGCTGAAGGTAGCGGTGCCGGAAATAGCAATTGTCAGGGCATTGGATTGCAGATCGACGATACCGCCAGTCGTCCCACCTCCTGTGAGCCCTCCGATGGTTTCGTCATTGTTTAACTTAAGGATCGCTCCTGCCACATTGCCCATCCCCACCGTACCACTGTCGGACAGGGCATTCCCTCCAGCGAGAATCAGTGTGCCGGCACTGACCGTCGTGGTACCTGTGTAGGTATTGTTACCAGAGAGGGTCAGATTGCCCGTGCCGATTTTCGTCAGGCTGGCGTTGCTGTCGTCACCGATGATATTGCCTGCGAAGGTGGTATTCGCCGTGTTGCCGACGGTGAGTGTCCTGATTCCCAGATCCACTGCACCGCCACTAGAGCCTCCGCCAGAAAGCGATCCGATCGTTTCGATATTGACCAACTTGAGAGTCGCGGTGGCTTCGTCGGCAATGACGACAGCTCCGGTATCAGCGATGGCGTTTCCAAGTTGAAGCTGAAGCGTGCCTGAATTGACCGTCGTCGTTCCCGTGTAGGTATTGGTCCCGGCAAGTGTTTGGATTCCATTGCCCGCTATCGTGAGGCTGCCACCAGTTCCCTCAATATTTCCGGTGAAGACGCGAGTGCTTCCATCGCTAATATCAATCGTCAAGGTATTGGATTGTAGATCGACTATACCACCTGTCGTCCCACCTCCGGTAAGTCCACCAATGGTTTCGTTGTCATTCAACTGGAGCCGCGCGCCCAGAGTATTGGCCGTCGTTACGACGCCACTATCAAGAATGGCACTCCCCCCAGCGAGAATCAGTGTGCCACCATTGACCGTCGTAGTTCCTCGGTGGGTGTTCGTGCCCGAAAGGGTCAGGCTGCCGGCTCCATTCTTAATGATGCTAAGCGCACCCGTGTTTGATTCCGAAAATGCCCCGGAAAAGACAGTGGCAGCGCCGTTGTTGATGGTGAGATTTCTGTTGCTTTTCCTTCCGAAAATAACGTCGCCGGAACCACTCAAATCACCTATTTCCATAGCGCGGTTGAATCTGAAATCACCTCCATTCTCAAGATGAATATTGGCCGTTGTGCTGATCGTTTGCCCGCTGTTGATGACAAGAGCGCCATTGTTCACCACAAAATCGGAGGTGCCATTGGAACCGCTAACAATTTCCAGTCTACCTCCATCAATCGTCGTGGTTCCTGTGTAGGTATTGGCACCTGAAAGATCCAGGTCTCCCGCCCCGGACTTGGTGAGGGATTGGGCCCCGCTAATGACGGAAGATACCGTCAGCGTTCTCCCGGAGGCTACTTCCCATGTATTGTCGCCACCAAGTTTCACTTCATTGGCACCGGAGATGGTCGCGCTGCGATTGGCAGTGATCCCGTTGTTGATGGTCAGATTGCCATTCGTCGTGTCAATAGTGTAACCGTCGAGATCGAAGGTAATATTGCCTGCAGTGATGTCCTCGGTGAGGATGATAGTTCCGACCCCGGTGGCATCGAAGGTGGCATTGTCGGGTGTTGCATTGTTCCAGGTGGAGCCGGACCAATTGGCGGTCGAGGTATCCCAATCGGAGTCTACGCTGCCGTCCCACGTGAGGTCTGCCGCCCACGATGTCATCGTGATGGATGATAGGAACAATAGGGATGCAATTCCGGGTATGACTGACGTTCTCATGCGCGAGAGAAAACTGGATTTCTACGAACTCACCCAAGGTCGCTTCGAGGACGGCTTTTCCCATGGCGCTTCGCGCATATCTCTTGTGAGATTCCGTCGAAAATGTCGGAACGGGACGCGGATGTACTAAGAGCCGCAGACGCGAGTGCGATAAGTGGACGGACTCTCGTTCTTCACCGCTTTGAAGAAGCGGCTCAGTTCTGCCGCACTGTGAAAGCCGGATTCTTCGGCCACTTGCTCGAGATTGAGTGTCTTCCGCTCCAGCAAAGTGGTGATGTGGTTGGCGCGGAGTTCTCGATGATAGCTGGCAATCGTGGTCGACAGGTTGTCCTTGAAACGAATTTCCAGCGCTCGTCGAGAGAGGCCGGTGACCGTCGCGACCTCGTTGACAGAGATCGGGCGATGTCGGGTTTGATTCAGGTAGGTAACCGCCCGAGCCACGTTGGGATCGGTGATGGCCGTTTTTTCGGAGGACTGTCGCTCCACGACGGCGCCGGTGGCGCACGAGATGGTGACGTTGGCGGTATCCTCAAGGCTGAAAATCGCATCCAGTCTCTTTGCGGCCTCGGTTCCCGCCGCGCGAAAATGAAGGGGGGCGCTTGATAGCGCCGGGGAGGTCATTTCGCAGATGGGCTGGTCGTTGCCAACGCCTACCACGATGCGGTCGTCTGGAATCCTGTGCCCCAGGTCCTGGGCACTTCGAATGACAAGGGAGCCGAGATCGTCATTCGCCGCCATGATGGCGGTCTTATCTGGAAGCGCTTCCAGCCAATCATGCAGTTCTTCGCGATTGCAATCATCGTCTCCGTTAGCGAGTTCGCCTTCGAGGTTGAAGCATAAAGGAGAGTGACCGAGTTCGGTCGATGTGTCTTTGAAGTGTCTTTCCCGGCGTTGTGACCAGATGCGATGGTGATAGCCGAGAAAAGCAAAGTGGTGAAATCCTTTGAAGTCGAAGAGCCGGGCGATCGATGACGCAACCGTTTCATCGTCAGTGGCAATTTGAATTGTGCTCCGGTTCTCCTCCGATTGATGACTGAGCAGGATGGCAGGAACTCCGGCCTCAATCAGCGGCGCGATCGCCGAGTGGTCCCGGCTGACAACTGCGTCAAAACCATAGGATTCCCAGGGTTGCTTGAGTGCTGCGAGTCCCAGCGGCTCCCAGTGGAAGCGCCATTGGGTGTGTCGGTTGGCATATTCAGTGAAGCCTGCAATGAAGTCACGACCCGATGCCCGGGTGCTTCGCACAAGATTGAGAATGTGAGCAGGTTTTGCCATCGATCTGGTGGAGCAATCCATGACAAGAAATCAACATATCCTGAAGGTGGGATGATGACACGAGTCAAAACAGGTCCAAAAAATCGGCACCATTTGGACAAATAATTTCATCTTTTTCTGCCGAACAAGACATCTGATCGGTGAAGGATTGAGGGAACCTGGAGTTGTTCTCCATCGAGGCATAGCCTCGTGCCTCAGCGAGGAAATTGAAGATGCCACCGAAAGGATCACCAAGCCACCACAGTTGGTGATCCAATCGGTGGGCTCACTCACGAGTGAGAATTCTCTGTTGGACCTGCGCTGACACCAATCAATCTTGGTCGACTGCGGTGTGTTGCCGACGTCGACGCGCGTGCCAGCCGAAAGCGGCGAGGCCGAGTCCCATGAGAGCGAAGGTGCCGGGTTCGGGGACGGCGGTGAAGCGGAGCACAATACCGCCACCATCTTCGACCAGGGCAAAGCTGCCGGAGGTTCCGTTGAAGTTGGAACCGTTGTAATCGATCATAAAATCTCCTGGAGAAAATCCGGAGGTGTTCGCGGATTCCCAGACCAGAAAATCTTTGGGTGAGCCAGCGGGAACCGCATCAAAATCAAATGAACTGGTGTCCTGGATATCGAAGGTGATGGTGGCTCCGGTAGAACTCAAATCGCCATCGACGTCGAACAGATCCCATCCGGCTCCAGCGGTAGAATCATCGATCAGGTTCCAGGTGATGGTGGAACTGCTATTGATCGTAAGATCAGAACTAAAAGTGAGCTCGCCTGCGGTTAGTGTGGTGCCGGCAGTCAGGGTGCCATCGACGGTCGTGGCGCCGGCGATTATACCAGTACCACCGAGGGTTCCTGTGCTAGCGACGCTGACTGCTCCGGTTCCGGTGCCGCTTCCCGAGGCATTATTTACCAGGAGGGTGCCATTGGTCACTTGGGTTCCGCCATCGTATGTGTTGTTGGTCCCGGAAAGGGTGAACGTTCCCGTTCCATCTTTGTTGAGCAAGAGTGACCCTTGGTTTGAAATATTTCCGGAAAATTCCGAATCTGAGCCATCACTTCCAATGACCAAAATTTGTGAGCCCTTAGGCCCAATAAATTCACCTGATCCGTTCAGTGTATCAAATTCAAGACCATCTCTCCTCAGCATCTGAAAGGTCCCGCCAGCCTGTATCTCCAAATCGGCACCGGGGGCTGTGAAGTTATTGGTGTTTACATTAAAGGAACCATTCTCAACAATTATGGATCCAGCAAAGTTGGAGGTGCCATCTACCAAGAGGGTTCCGGCGCCGGATTTAGTCAGGGTGGAGTTATTTCTTGGGGTAATCGTGGAGGATACGGTAAGCGTCTTTCCTGACGCCACTTCCCAGACGTTGTTGGCTCTGAGGCGGACCGAAGAATTACCGGAAATGGTTGTGTTACCGTTAGCAGTGATGCCGCCGTAGATGTCCAGCCTATTTGCGGTGTCTATGGTATAGCCGTCCACGTTGAAGATGATATTGCCGGCGGTGGTGTTTTCTCCCAGAGTTACCGTCCCCACACCAGTTGCGTCGAAAATGGCGTTGTTCCCTTGGTCGTCGGACCAGGTGGTGTTTCCGCTCCAGTTTAGGCTGCTTTCGTTCCAAAAGGAATCTGTCGAACCATTGTCCCATGTAAAATCCGCGGAATGGGCTGTCATGGCAATGGAGACCAAAATCAGGATGGAGCTACGCTTTAGCGCTGCAGACTTTATCATGTCGATCGGGAAATAGCGCGGCGGTAGCGTTTGGTTATGGTCGAGTGAGAAAAAAGTCAGAATTTTTTTCGAAGGGCTTCAGAACTTCGGAGTGCCCCCAAGAATTGAGCTTCGGGCGGGTCATGAGCTCATGGCCGCCCGGACAAAAATGTTAAGAAAACGGGCTCAGCCGACAAAAAAGACAACAATCGAGTCATCGACCATAACCAAACCGACCGGCGGCGCTATAACCTTGATGTCCAGTCGCTCTTGATCACGGAAATACATGCCTGGAAAACGACCAGAACCCTCCTTTGAATTTGTTCAGCTGCTCACCAGCCATCAGAGCCGGCTGTTCGCTTACGTACTTTCGCTTTTAGGCGATCGCACTCAGGCGGAAGACGTCATGCAGGAGACCAATGCGGTTCTCTGGCGCAAGGCGCATGAGTTCAAGCTCGGCACGAACTTTGGGGCCTGGATGCTCAAGGTGGCCTATTTCCAGGTCATGGCCCATCGCCGCAAACTCACGCGTGATCGACTTGTCTTCGACGATGACTTTATTCATGATATCGCCGAAGACGCGGAACAGCTGAGCGACGTGCAGGAAGAAAAACAACGCCTTTTGAAAGGCTGTATCGGAAAGCTGACGGAACGGCATCAGGATCTCATCCGCAGTCGCTACACCGAAGGCGCCTCGCTGAAGTCGATTGCTGCTCAGAGCGATCAGTCAGAGAACACCATCAAGCAGGCCCTGTTTCGAGCGCGCGCTGCGCTGATGGAGTGTGTGAAGCGTCAAACTACGGAGGAAGCGGTATGACGTTAGAAGAGAACAAAGAGTTCGAGTCTCTCCTCATGGAGCTCACGGAGGGTGCGCTTTTGCCGGAACAAAAGGAGCGCTTGATGGAGCTGGCTCGCCAGTATCCAGAGGCCAAAGAAAAGTATCTCGAGTATTGCCAGGTTCACACCATGCTGGCCTGGGAGCACGGGGTGATGGGGGATCTACAGATGCCGGAGCCTTCAATTACGCTCGTTCCTCGCGCGGGTTCCTTCAGCGGTTGGAAACCGTTGGCGATCGCCGCAGCGGTGGCCCTGTCCGCAGTGGTCTTGTGGTCGCCATGGGGTGAGGGCTCAAAAATGAAGCCGGGAGAAACAGTCGCTTCTCTAACCCGGAGTGTGGCCGCCACTCTGGAACTGTCAGGCGTGCCAACTGAGTTTGATACGGGTAGTGCCGTAAGGACTGGCAGCTACCAACTCGAAGAGGGCCTCGTCCAAATCACTTTTGACTCAGGTGTTGAGGTTGTCATCGAAGCACCGGCTTCTTTCGAAATTCATAGCCCTGAGTTGATGGCCATCCACGAAGGTCGCCTTACCGCCAATGTGACTCCGGAGGGGGTTGGCTTTACGGTAGAAACGCCGGATGCGGAGGTAGTTGATTTCGGGACGGAGTTCGCCATCGAGGTGGTGCGCGAAGGGAGCAGTGAAGTCCACGTGTTCGAAGGAGAGGTGGGTGTGAGACCGAGGCAGGATGGCACCTCGATGGATCCTGTGCGCCTGATTACGAACCAGGCAACTCGCATTGAGCATGCGACGCTAATTCCGCTCGGTATTTCTGTCGACCAACAGAGATTCTTCAGAAGCCTCGACGAACCTGAGCCAACCTTCAGTGAAAGCGTGCGCGAACTCCTGCCGCTGGCATACTACCGAATGGGAGTCAGCGATGACGGGATTTCTCTGAAGGATTCTGCCAAGGGCCATGACCTTCAGGCTACTGTCACGAAGGGTGGCAGAACGCGACAGTCATTCGCCCCGGGCCGTATCGGTTCTTCTCTTCGCCTGGGTGGGCCCAAGATGGGGCGGTATGCGAGGATCCCAAGTGGTCTCGAACTACCCACGATCGAGTTTACCATCATGGCCTGGGTCAGCGCTCAGACCTTCCCGAGAAATGGCGTTCTTGTCTCCGACATGAATCGCTCGGACGAGGAAGCGTTTCGCTTTGGGCTGGTGGGTGATCACGGCCACCTAGGGCTTGCTCTATCCGATGGCGATCGAGTTCTAAAGGTCGTTGATTCTTCGCCCTTGCCTTACCACGAGTGGACGCATGTCGCTGTCGTGAAGACTTCGGATGAACTGCGACTCTACCGAAACGGAGCACTCGTTTCCTCAGAGCCGCTGAACGGCTTTCAAGCCCAGCCAAACCAAGAGCTCAGCATCGGCGGGATCCCGAAAGAGTCCGGGGCCGAAAAGCGGTCTCAGAGAATGGGGTTCTGGCACGGACGGATCGATGAACTGGCCTTCTTTGGATATGCGCTAACCAGCGATCAGATTGAACACCTGTTTCGAATCGCTCCATCCCTTTGAGTCAGGGAGGAACTGAACCGTCACCACGACACACCAACACGATATGAAAACCCTTCTCTCATGCCTGATCGTCGGCTTGTCGGCCGTCATTACGACCGCCGCAGAGCGTCCTAACATTATCATGTTTCTGATTGACGATCAGAACCCTTCGAGCATCGCGGCGTTTGGCGGCGAGACCTACACGCCCAATCTCGATCGCATGGTGGAAGAAGGGATGAAGTTCACTCGCGCCTACGTCAGTAGTTCGGTGTGCACACCCTCGCGATACAGCTTTTTGACGGGCCGCTATGCGGGCAACTCGCACAGCAAAATGTATGCGGAAGCGGTGGGTAGCGCGGAGAATCAGGGTTATCCCAGTTTCAATGTCGCCCTTGAGCGCGACAACATGAACGTCGGCCGAGTGCTTCGTGAAGCCGGTTACACGACCGGGTTCGTGGGGAAATTTCATCTTAAGTCCCCCTTGGATTTCCCGGAGTTCTATGAGGGTAAAGACGGGTGGATCGAGATTCCAAATGACGCGGCTCCCGGGCCGGAAACTTCAGCTCTGTTCAAACACAACGAACGCCTCATGCGTCGCTACCTTGAAGCGTTGGGCTTTTCCTGGGCGAAGAATGTTTATCCGGGGAATATGAGCAAGCCCTACTCCGAGCACAACGCCGAGTGGACGACGGTGGCGGCTCTGGAGTTTATCGAGGAAAATAAAGACGGTCCCTTTTACCTGCACCTCTGCAGCACCCTCCTGCATGGTCCGGACAAGTCATGGCGTGACTCCATGGAGCACCCTCTCATCACCGGAGAAGGGGAGGTAAAAAAACTTCCTGAGGTCATGACTCCTCGCGCCGAGCTTCTCAAAACCATCGAGGAAAAAGGATTTGATCCTGACAGCCATGTGGCAGGTGAAGCCTGGATCGATGATTCGCTCGGGGCGGTCATGCGAAAGCTTAAAGAACTCGGCATCGATGACAATACCCTGGTGGTCTTTGCGCCCGACCACGGTCGCGATGGCAAAGCCTCCGTCTTTTCTCATGGCGCGGCTCAAGTACCGATGATCATGCGCTGGCCTGACGGCATCCCCGCCGGCCAGGTCTGTGAGGAACTGGTTCAGAACATCGACCTCGTGCCGACGTTCTTCGATCTCGGTGAGGCCGAAAAACCGGAGGCTTATCGGATCGATGGGACGAGCCTCACGCCACTGTTCGAGAGCGGAACCGCTGACAATTGGCGGGATCATCTCTATCTCGAGATGGGGGCAGCGCGGGCCACCATCACCAAGGACTGGTCCTACGCGGCGGTGCGCTACACGAAAGAACAGATCGCAGCCATTCAGAGTTCCAAGCCGGAAAATCTGCCGAGAGTCATGGCTTACATCGGACGCCTGGGAATTGGCGTTCGCGGAGCCGATCGCCCCGGTTTCTTTGACGAAGATCAACTCTACTATCTGAAGAAGGATCCAAATGAGATGGAGAACCTCGCATCCAGCCCTGAGCAGGTCACGCGCCTCAAGGAAATGCGTGAACTCCTGCAGGTAGACCTCGAAGCGATCGGTCGTCCTTTTGGTGAATTTATTCCCGGAGGCAATGCCGCCGAACCCGGCCAGATCGATAAGCAGATCGAAGTGGTCAAGCAGCTCGATATCCAAGGCAAGAACGTCGTGGTGCCGGAGTCGTTGATGAAGAATTCGCGAGCGGTCGAGGAACCCGCGACTTCAGACGACAAGGAGACAAAGAAAGCGGAGCGCGAAGCCCGTCGGCAAGCGCGTGAAGCCGCCAAGGCGAGTAGCCAGAAGAACTCGGAATAATTGCCCCCCCCTCAAGAATTTCATGAAGAAGTTGATTTCCTGCCTGTTCGCTTTTCTGGTAGTCGGCTTGGCCCCGGAGGCCTTGGCTCAGAACAGCGATAAGAAAGTCAGAAAGAAGGGGTCGCCGAACTTCATCTTCATCATGACCGATGATCAGGGTTACGGCGATCTGGGTTGCTACGGTCACCCGACCATCGAGACCCCTAACATCGATGCTATGGCGGCTCGTGGGGTGCGCTTTACCGACTTCTACGCACGGCACAAATGCTCTCCGGCACGCGCGTCACTGATGAGTGGGGCCTACAACTTTCGCGTTGGCGTCGGATCAATCGTTTATCCTCACTCCAGTGTTGGGATGTGTCAGGAAACGGTCACCATTCCCGAAGTGCTGAAGGAGAAAGGCTACACCAGCGCGCTCGTGGGTAAATGGCATCTAGGGCATGCGATAGGGTATCTGCCAACGGACCAGGGCTTTGACTCTTACTTCGGAGTTCCCGGAACCAATCACGGGGATTCGATGAATCACGGGCTGCCGGTGGCGGATGGATTCAAGCCGGGTGGCGGATTGACGATGGAGGATTATGAAGCCGACGCCGATAAAGGCACGCACGGTCGTTCCACCATCCTGATGCGTGATGATCGAGTGATCGAGTGGCCGACCGATATCACCCAACTGACGAAGCGCTACACCGAGGAATCGGTGAAGTTCATCGAGAAGAACAAGGACAAGCCGTTCTTCCTCTACTTGGCTCACGGCACCCCACATCACCCCTACACTGTGGATGCCGAGTTTCGGGGAAAGAGCGCCCATGGTTTCTACGGGGATATGATCGAGGAGATCGACTGGTCGGTCGGCGAGATTCTCAAGGCACTCAAAGAAAACGGCCTCGAGAAGAACACGATCGTGGCGTTCACCTCGGACAACGGCGCGGACTCCAAGCCTGATAGTAAGGGCAACGAAGAGATGGGATCGAATCTTCCGCTTAAAGGTTGGAAGGGGAGCAGTGAAGAAGGTGGTGTTCGGGTGCCCTTCGTCGTGACCTGGCCGGGTACCTTGCCGAAAGGGAAAGAGACCGCAGAAATGGCGACGCTGATGGATATCCTGCCAACTTTTGCCGCGCTCGCGGGGATTGAGCCAGAGACGACTCAGAAGCTTGATGGCAGAGACATCTTTCCGATCATGCAGTGCCTTCCTGATGCGAAGTCACCGCACCCCTACGTCTACTATGCGGGCAATATCGACAAGATTACCGGAGTGCGAAATGACCGCTTCAAATTGACTCACCGGGGCGGGCTGGCTCTCTACGATCTCCAGTCAGATCTGGGCGAAACGAAAGATGTCTCAGCGCAGTATCCGGAAGTCGTGCAGCAATTGGGAGCCGCTATCGTCGCCTTTCAACGGGATCTCGATGAGCACTCGCTGGAGGTCCCTTTTGATGCCGGTCAGGCAGCTTACCTGAAGATCAAGGAAGAGAAGGCGGCGAAGAAGGAAAGTGAGGAAACGACTTCCAAGAAGGGCAAAGGGAAGAAGAACGAAAAGAAGAAGTAAGGAAGGAAGATGAAACTCTATTGCCTACTACTCGCCGTCGTAATTGCCGCTCCACTCAGGGCGCAATCTGCTGATCAAGCAGCAGGAGAACAGCCTAACTTTGTCATTGTGTTAGCTGACGACGTCAGTTGGTCCAGCTTCGGTTGCACCGAGTCGGGGCTCTACACCCGGACGCCGAACATCGACAAGCTGGCGGGGCAGGGGATGCGCTTNACGAATTTCTCGGGNGGCGTGGCTCAGTGCGGTCCNATTCGACACGAGCTCTACACCGGCTTGATGCCACCGACCAGCGGGGTTCTCAGCAACGGGAGCAAGCCGAAGGGAGACTATCAGAACATCGCTCACTACCTCGGAGACCTGGGCTACCGGGTGGGCTTGACCGGTAAGACTCATTTTGATGTCTCGGCTTTTCATGCCGTTTCCGGCTTTGAGCACAATGGCAACCATGACGCCCCCACCTGGGAGATGAGTGGGGTGAAAGAGTTTATGGAAACCTCTCAGGCAGAGAATCAGCCCTTCTGCATGGTGATCGCGTCCGTGAATGCCCATCACCCCTGGACCGTGGGCGATCCGTCAAATTTCCCCCTGGATCAGATTGTGGTTCCGCCTCACATGGTAGACACGCCGATGACTCGTGAAGCCCTGGCAGCCCACGCGGCCGAAGTCGAAGTCCTCGACGATCAGGTGGGCGCGACCATGGAGCTGCTGGACGAGCTCGATCTGGCCGACAACACCGTGCTGATCTTTTTGAGTGAACAGGGGACTGCCTTGCCGAATGGCAAATGGTCGATCTACGACTACGGCACCAGGGCGCTCTGCCTGGTGCGCTGGCCGGGCCAGATTGAGCCGGGCGTGACCGATGCGGTGGGGATGTATTGTGACATCTCGTCGACCCTCGTGGACATCGCCGGAGGCGAGGCGCCAGCGACGGACGGCAAGAGCTTGTGGCCTGTGCTGAGCGCGGAAACCTACGATCATCGCGACCACGCTTACCTGGTCCATCAGGCCGGTGGCTACACCCAACGCGCGCTTCGCAGTAAGGAGTTCAAGCTGGTTTGGAATCCGGAACGAGAGGTGGACTATTACCTCGATGTCATGATGAAGCCCAACAGCGGCAAGACCTTTGGCAGAGCCTGGAGCACCTGGCTGGAGCAAGCCAAGACGGATCCGGCTGCTCAGGAGAAAATCGACCGCGTGGTGAAGCATCCCGAGTTTGAGCTCTACGACCTCCAGAATGATCCCTGGGAATTAAACAACCTCGCCGCGAATCCTGAGTATGCTCAAGTGGTCGGAGAGATGCATGCGCAGCTTGAAGCCGAGATGACCCGGTTGGGCGATGTCTTCTCAACCGTCGATCCCAAGGATGCGAAGCGCGCCAAGAAGGACAAGCCCGCACGAACGAAGAGGAACGAATCCACTGAAGAGCCGGAGCCTACCGAGCCGACAAAGCCTACTGAGATGACCGACAAACAGAAAGAGCGGGAAGCGAAGAAAAAGGCGAGGCAAATGGCCAAAGAGGAACAGGGGGAGTAATCCAAAGAGGAATCTATTATGTTTCGATTTCAGTTGAACCGAATCTCACTTTTCTTCGTGCCCTTGGTGTCTCTAGGGCAAGCTCAAGAAGAGGCACCGAACGAAGAACAAGCTGACTCTGTTGGGGTAGCAGAAAATATCAGTAAAGAGGCCCGCGAACTTTCCTATTTTCGTCTTCCCTGGATGGATGAAGACTACGATCGTTGGAGCCAGACGGGAGTCGAACGTAGACCACTAACCGTGGCGCAAATCGAGGCCTTACCGGCGCGAGTCGACAATAGTGAGAGAGACGCCTGGCAAGGCGTAGGGAGACAGGGGAGGATCAATCGTTGCTCACAGGAGGGGACTGTGGCCGGCATGCTCTCTTATGAAATCAATGCTTACCGAAGTGTTGACGGCAGCAAGGCTGAAAACTCCCTTCCCAGCCACTTTTCCTGGAACCTTTTTAACAAAGCCCGGAACAGTGGTGCCGAAATGATTCATGGTCTGGAAACCGCCTACACAGTGGGTATTCCGTCTCAGAAAACCTACGGCGGCCGTTACAACGATGTGATTGGCTTCTGGCCCAGTGGTTACCATGTCTGGCATGATGCCATGAGGAACCGTATTGCCGGCTATGATTTTGTGAAGGTAACGACACCGGAAAAGCTGCAGTTTGCCAAAGCGTGGTTGTTTAATCATGCGGGCTGGTTCGAAAGCAGTGGTGGAGGGATGCTTACGATTGACGCGACGGGTGTCTGGGAAGAGCCGATCAAAAAGATTCCCCAAGGCTCCTATGAGGCAGGCAAGCATCTCTGGAGCGATTGGGGGCCGAAGTACGGCGGACACGTGATGTGTGTGGTTGGCTATGATGATCAAGTCGGATTTGATGTGAATCAGGATGGAAAAATCACCAACGACATCGACATCAACGAGGATGGACTGATAACGATCGCTGACTACGAGCGGGGAGCCTTTATTGTGGCGAACAGTTGGGGAGACGATTGGGCGGATGAAGGGAAAGCCTACGTTCTTTATCGCTGCCTGATGAGCCGCAGTTCTTTCTGGGATCGTGGGCCATTTATGGGATACGCCGTGCCCAGCACGAGACAGCCGCGTGCGACCGTCCGGTTTGTGGCTCAACATGATCAGCGGGACAGGATTCAACTGGACCTCGCTTTGATTGATCGAAATCAAACTCGCTATGTCATGGATACACATGGCCTGTTTCAATATTCAGGCTCCGTTCCATTGGGGGGACCAGGCGAGGAGAATAAGGACTTCGAATGGGGATTGGATCTGACACGGCTTGCCGAACAGACTGGTGAAAATTTTGAAGAGATTTTGAAAGACCTTCAGCTTGGGAAAGCAAAACTGGAGATCAGCTTTTCCGTGCGAAAAAGCAGAAAGAAGGGAGAGCCGAAGGGAACACTCAAGGTAGTCGAGCTGATGTTCTGGGATAAGAGCGACCGGAATATTTCGAGTGAAATGATTTTGTCTCAGGAAGAGCCCCTATCGGAGCCACTAAAGATTCTCTATCCACGTTAGTCTTTGACCGGTCGATTCATTTACTCTTCTTCGTCACACGACCTGCTCTGCACTTCTGAAATTAAAGCGATTCTCAACCCACTACTCCTATGAAACTGTCGAATACTTTGTCTTCACTATTGCTGATACCTTCAGCGATCTACGCCGTCGAATTTGATGATCCTGTCCAGATCATGGCTGGTGATAAGGCTCTTGCCGTCGAAAGCCCAGGTTATGCGTCTCCATGTTTTGCTGACATGGATGGCGATGGCACGAAAGAACTGCTCGTCGGTCAATTTAATGACGGCAAAATCAAAGTCTATACCCAAATTGGAGATCACCGTTTCGACAACGGAGGATGGCTCAAATACAAGGACGAGGTGATGACGGTTCCCGGCATCTGGTGATGCGCCTCTTCGACTCCACAGGTTGTGGATGTGAACGAAGATGGGATGCTCGATATTATTTCAGGAAGCTATGCCGACGACGACCTCGAAGAAATTGCCGGCACCTTCCAAGTGCTTTGGGGGAGCGGCAACGGAGCTTTTAAACCAACGGAGAGGCTCAAAGGAGACAATGGAGAGCCCTTGGTTATAGATCCCGGGAAAGCAAAAGATCCAGATGGGTTTAAAATTTGCACCCGACCCACCCTCATTGATTGGGATGGCGACGGTAAATTGGATATTGTCTCGGGTAATTTCGAAGGAACTTTCGCTCTCTTTAAAGGGAAGGGAAAGGGGGTGTTTGAATCCAAGAGCTCGTGGATTCGAGCGGAAGGAAAAATGCTGAAGCTCTCAGAGTGGAATAGCGATCCCGTGTTTGCCGACATTGATAGCGACGGCGACCTTGACCTTCTCTCAGGTTCCGATGGAGGTGGCGTCTTTTGGGCGGAGAACAAAACCGAGGACGCCAAAGTAACGAAGTTTGAACTCTCCTCATTCAAAACTCTGATCGAACCTAACGGGTATTTTCTTCTGGGAAAGAATGACGAGGCTAAACCGGGCTTGAACACTCGTATCTGGGTGGATGACCTCAACGGTGATGGCAAAACGGACATCCTACTTGGGGACACCGTTGAGTTTGAATGGGTAAAAGAGGGGATCGATAAAGAAGCCTATGCTGCCTGGGAAAAGGAAATAGATGCGTTTTACGAATCAGCGCCCGAAACTGATGAAGAGCTTGCGGCTCTATCCAAAACTCAGCAGGAAGAGTTTCGGAGAAAGCAGAAGGAATTATGGGAGCAGGAGAAACTATTTATCCACACGGCGAGCTCAGGCCACGTTTGGGTCTACTACGGTAAATAGTTGAGCAAATCGGCCACAAGGATCGATAAGGATCGATAAGGATCGATAAGGATCGATAAGGATCGATAAGGATCGATAAGGATCGATAAGGATCGACGACCGATGGGGAATTTGAAACAAATCGGAATTCTTGCCTTAGCGCACCTCCTGCTTTTCGCTGGAGTTACCTCCGTGCAGGCCGAGAGCAAACCTAATGTCCTGTTCTACCTCACCGACGACCTCGGTTATGGGGATGTCGGTTGTTACGGAGCCGAAGGCCAAAACACCCCGGCGATCGACCAGTTGGCCAAAGAGGGGACTCGCTTCTCTCATTTTTATGTGCACCAGCGCTGCAGTCCCAGCAGGGCGGCTTTCATGACCGGTTCATACGCGCAGCGTGTGGGGTTGGCGAGTGTCATCTACAAGCACAAGGAGGGTCCGATCGGATTGAATCCGGACGAAGTTACGCTTCCGGAACTGATGCAAACCGCGGGTTACAAAACCGCTCTTGTTGGGAAGTGGCACCTGGGTGAATGGGAGCCCTTCCATCCAATGAATCATGGCTTTGACTACTTCTACGGATTTCTCAAAGCGACGGAAGGCACCGAAGATCTTTCACTCGTGGAGAACCGAAAAGAGCTGAAGGTCCCCGTGAAGAAAACGTCAGGGCAGGCTCCCGGGATGGTCGAGGCGGCCGTCAATTTCATCACGGAACATCAGGACGAATCCTTTTTCCTGCTCTACTCCGACCCGATGCCGCACGCTCCCAATGAGCCGTCCGAGCGTTTCCAGGGAAGCTCGCAGCGCGGCGATTACGGCGACGTCATTCACGAGATCGACTGGCAGTTTCAGGAATTGATGACGGCCTTGAAGGAACTCGAGATCGAGGACGATACCATCGTTGTCTTCACCTCGGACAACGGGCCTCCCGTGATCCGCCAGAGCAAAGAGGATGTGGGCCTGACAGGGCCCCTGCGCGACGGGAAATGGACCAACTTTGAAGGCGGTGTTCGCGTGCCCTTTATCCTGCGTTGGCCCGGCAAGGTGAAGGCTGGGAAAGAAAGCGATGCGATGATGGGCCTCATCGATATGCTCCCGACCTTTTGTGAGATTGCGGGCGTGGAGGTGCCCGGCGATCGCGTCATCGACGGAGTGAGCGTGTTGCCGCAGTTCCTCGGCGAGAGGAAGAGTCAGCCGCTTCGCGACGTCCAGATCGTACCGGGGGCAACGATCATTCACGACGGCTGGAAGTATTATTCGGCGAAGCAGACACCCTACAACAAGAAGGACCCATCCCAGTGGGGCAGCTTTCAACCCGCCGAAGCAGGCGCACTCTTCAATCTGAATGAGGATATCGGAGAGACCACGGATGTGTCCGACCAATACCCGGAAGTTGTGAAATCCTTGAAGAAAAAGATGGAAGCTTTCATGGCCGAACTCGAAACTACGAGCCGGCCCGTCGGTGATGCGTCCAATGATCCTGACAAGAACTTCAAGCTAGACCGATCCGAAGTGAAGCCCGGTGACAGTGGAGAGAAGAAGCGAAGGGATCGGAAGAAGAAGGGTGCCTAGGTAGGTTTTTCAATTGTGAGGTGGCACCTTGACTGCCCCGAATGCGGCTGCATTTGGCGAGCTTCTCTTCTGAATGCGCTTGGGTAAGAACTTTGGCAAGTCCCGCCACTTCAAATCATGGTAGCGGAAGATGCTAATCTTCCCAAGAACCCCGGCCTACTTCCCGACATTGGAAATGTCGGCAGCTGCTGCCGATAGCGCCGGCGCCGAAGTGGATGCCAGCAGCTTCCCGTAATTCTCGGAGATCGACTCTTTCAGCTTGCTGACCTCGATGGGCTTGGTCATGAAGCCATTCATGCCGGCTGCGAAACAACCGTCTTTGACTCCGCTGAGCGCGTGCCCGGTGATGGCGATGATGAGCGGTTGGCGAACGATAGCTTCGTCGGCGCGGATCAATTCAACGGCTTCGACGCCGCCCATCTCGGGCATCTGCAGATCCATAAAGATGATATCGGGACGCTCCCTCTTCACGGCTTCGACTGCCTCGCGGCCATTCTCGGCTGTCAGGATTTCAGCATAGCCAAGATTCTCGAGGATTTTCGAACATATCTTTCGGTTCATGGGCACGTCATCGACAACCATGATGCGTCCGGGGTGTTCCCTGGCGAAAGCGCTGGATCCTCGCTCAGAGAGGGGGTCATTCTTCGCATCGTAGCCTTCCTCGCCACCCAGCAAAGTGGCGAGTGTATCCACGAAACCGTCTTCTGTCAGCGGCTTGAAACAGAAGTCGACTTTCAGATCCTGAAACTGCAGACCGCCCGGTTTGCGATCCGTTGCTTTGAGCAGCCCGATCCAGGGTATCCCATGGCGATTCAAAAGGGTGCAGAAACGGTTCTGCTGTGCTGGAGTCTGGCCGCCCGGATCCACGATGACCGCGTCGGGCCGCATTCTGGCCACCTCGTCCATCTGATGGTCCGTCAACTCGTGAGTCACGATGACCTCAAGGCCGTAGCGCAGACAGATGTGATTGATGAGCGAGGCAAGCGTCGGTTGCTTGCAGAGGACCACGATCTTCTTCTGATTGAGGATCTTCTTGCGAAGCTTCCGGGCCTTGGCTGATCCCGGATCCAACTCGGCAAATCCTCCGAACGGAATTTCAAAGGTAAAGTGCGAGCCCTTCCAGAGTTCCGACTCGACCCCTATCTTACCATTCATCACGCGGCAAATCTCACGGCTGATGGCAAGACCGAGCCCGGTGCCGCCGTGCTCGCGCGTGGTTGATTCGTCCGCCTGGGTGAAAGCCTCGAAAATCTTGTCCACCTGGTCCGATGCAATTCCCACCCCCGTATCGCGAATGGAACAAAGGAGAATGAGATCCTGTGAGCCCGATTCGTGGACGACCTGTCGTCCGCTGAAAGATACCATTACCTCCCCCTCAAAGGTGAACTTCACGGCATTGCCGATCAGGTTGCACATGAGTTGTTGCAGGCGTTCGCGGTCGGCAAAGATCGTCGCCGGGGTGCTGTCATCCACGTAATGGCACAACTCGATACCCTTGGCAGCGGCCGGGTAGCTAAACTGCTTCATGGTTTCGTCGATGAGTTCCCGAACCATGATGGGCTCCTTTTCGAGTTTCATCACGCGCGCCACCAAATTCGAAAAATCAAGAATGTCATCAATGAGGCTCATCAGCGCGTAGCCGCTGTTGTGCATCACCGTAACGATACCCTGCTGATCCTCGTTGAGTTCGGTGTCTTTGAGCACATTGAGAGTCCCTAGAATACCGTTCATGGGCGTACGAATCTCGTGGCTCATATTCGC